>NC_020126.1:1592968-1911562 GCF_000331735.1 Myxococcus stipitatus DSM 14675
TGAAGACCCCCGCCGACGCGCTCTCCTTGCGCGAGGCCGCGGGGAGCATGCTGCCCCTGGACGCCGTCTGCCCGCACCGCTTCCGGGCCCCCGTGGCGCCAGGCGTGGCCGCCTCGCGCCTGGGCCGCGAGCCGGACTGGAGCGTCACCCTGGCCGCGTGGGAGCGCCTCAAGCACGGCCCCGCCGTGGTGGAGGGGGCGGGCGGCCTCTTCGTCCCCCTGGACTCGAGCCACGACGTCATCGACCTCATCCAGACGCTGCGGCTGCCCGTGTTGCTGGTGGCTCGGGCGGGCCTGGGCACGCTCAACCACACCGCCCTGTCGCTCCAGGCGCTCGCCGCCCGCCGCATCCCCGTGCGCGCCGTGCTGCTGTCGCGGGGCACCTCCGGACGGGACATCTCCGAGCGCGACAACCGCGCGCTGCTGGAGGCGCGCCACCAGCTTCCGGTGCTCGGGCCGGTGCCCTTCGAGGCCGACGCACGACGCCGCCACGCCGCGTTCCGGCGAGCCCTGCGCACTCTGGTGCCGTGAGCGCGCAGGGCCGAGAATTGGCCTCCCGCGCGTTCGCGCCTTTCCGAGGAGTGCTACAGGTCGCGCAAGTTTTCGGGTGACGTGGCCGTGAAATGGACGGGTCGTTTTTTCCGCGCGAGAAAGCCGTCACGAATGGCGGACATCATCGACCTCACGTTCCTCGCGGACGTCCGGCGCTTCTTCAACAAGCTCATCGACCAGCGGGGGCTCTCCTACTTCCTTCAGAAGGAAGGAGCGCGCCTGTTCCACATCGAGCCCTCCAAGGTGGAGCTCGTCCTCCGGACCGCCCTGCGCGCCAGGGACCCGGAGCTTCCCCGGCCTCATGAGAAGGCCATCGAGTATTGCCGCAAAGAGGTCCGTCGCGAGCTCATCCGGCGCGTTGCCAACGCCATGCTCCAGACGGGGCTGTGAGCCGCTTCTCACCTCGCACCGACTTCTCCCGCACCCCCAACCCGCTCGCGGAGGCGCTCGCCCGACACCGGGCCCACGGCCTCCCTCTGCTGGACCTCACCGTCTCCAACCCCACCCAGGTGGGGCTCCCCACCCCCGGAGCCGGCCTGCTTCATCCTCCTGGCGCTTATCACTACGCGCCGGAGCCCCTCGGCCTCGCCTCCGCTCGCGAGGCGGTGGCCGCCCAGGTGTCCTCCCAGGGCACCTCGGTCTCCCCAGCCCACCTGGTGCTCTCGGCCAGCACCAGCGAGTCCTACGGCTGGCTCTTCAAGCTCCTGTGCGAGCCCGGTGACGACGTCCTCGTCCCCGCCCCCTGCTACCCCCTCTTCGAGCACCTGGCCGCCCTGGAGGGCGTCCACACGCGCGCCTACCGTCTCCCCCTGGCCCACGGCTTCGGCCTGGACGCGGGAGAGGTGGAGGCCGCGCTGGGCCCTCGCACGCGCGCCGTGCTGGTGGTCAACCCCGGCAACCCCACCGGCCACTTCCTCCATGAAGGGGAGCTGGCCGCGCTGGCGGAGGTCTGCGCGCGCCACGGGCTGGCCCTGCTCTGCGACGAGGTGTTCTCCCCCTACGGCTGGGACCTCGAGCCGGGCCGCGTGACGTCCGTCGCCGGACGCGAGCTGCCCATGCTGACGTTCAGCCTCTCCGGCCTCTCCAAGGTGGCGGGCCTGCCCGGCCTGAAGCTGGGCTGGGTCCACGTGGGCGGTCCCGCCTCCGCGCGCGACGAGGCCCTGGCGAGGCTGGAGTGGGTGGCGGACACGTACCTCTCCGTGGGCACACCCGTGCAGCTCGCGCTCCCGGAGCTCCTGGCTCATGCACCCCGCTTCCAGGCGGCGCTGCTGGAGCGCGTGCGAGCCAACCGCCAGCGCCTGTTGGCCGCGCGGCCCGCCCACGCGGCGTGGGACGTGGTGCCCGCCCACGGAGGGTGGAGCGCGGTGCTGCGGATTCCGAGGGAGCCGGGGGAGGAGGCGACCTGCCTCGCGCTGCTGGACGCGGGCGTGCTCACTCAGCCGGGCTACTTCTACGACTTCGGGCGAGGCGCCTTCCTGGTGCTCTCGCTGCTGCCTCCGCCCGAGGACTTCGCCGCCGCCATGCCCCCGCTCACGCGAGTGCTGGCGGCGGAGTAGCGGCCCACCCGCCGCGACGGCTCAGGTGGCCGGCGGGCTGATGAACTCGATGAACTTGAAGGCGCCGCCCTCGACGCGGAACAGCTCGTACTCGGAGGACGCCTCACCCGTGCCATCGAAGTCCAGCGGGCCGCTGGCGCCCTGGACGTTGATGAACTTGCCCGTGCGAATCTCGTTCCGCGCGTCGGTGAACTGCGCGAAGCCCAGCGAGAAGGTGGAGGCCGGGGTGCCCGACGGCGGCGTCACCTTGGAGAGCCCCTGCGCGATGCGGTCGCCGGTGATGGGCTGCGGGGCGTTGATGTCCGCGCCCGCCGCGTAGGCCGAGCCCAGCGCCACCAGGTACATGGAGTCGTAGGCGTGCGCCGTGAAGGAGAACTGGCCCGGGTCCGTGTTGTTGTTGCTGGTCCGGAAGCGCTCGCGGAAGGTGAGGTACACGGTGTCGCCCGGGCGCGACTGCGCGGGCGCGGTGCCGTAGGCGCCTTCAATCAGGTTCTTCTGCGCGCCCAGCGCGGTGAAGAGCCCCGCCTCCTTGCTCGCGTCCGTGAAGAAGTACGTCTGGGTCGCGCGGCCCCGCGTGCCCACCTGGGAGATGATCTTCGCGTTGTCCTCGGAGAAGCCCGCCATCACCGCCACGTTGGGCGTGCCGTCGACGATGCGGTTCACCGCCGCGGCGACGTCCCCGTTGCGCAGGTACGACGCGGAGGACGTGACCCGGTCCGTCCCCAGCCGGGTGAGGATGGTGTTGAAGAGGCCCTGGCCGTAGGCGTCGTCCACGTAGACGAGGCTCACCGTGGACGTGGTCGCGAAGGGGCGGTCCCCGTTCTGCAGCGGCCGGGCGTTGCGCACCAGGTCGCCGATGATGCGCCCCTGGAGCCGGTCCGACGGGGCCGTGCGCCACACCAACCCCACGTCGCCGGAGGCCGTCGTCTTGTCGCTCAGGTTGGCGATGTCGGGGCTGGTGGCCGTGTGGGAGATCAACAGCACGTTGTTGGGGATGGTGATGCTGCTGATGGAGATGGTCTGCCCGCTGCCGGAGGAGAAGATGGCCGGCACGCCGCGCTCCTTCACCAGCCACTCGGCTTGCGTCTTCGCGCGGCTCGGGTCGGAGCGCGTGTCGCAGATGAGCAGGTTGAAGCGCCGGCCCGCGACGCCCTCGCGGTCGTTGATCTCACCCAGCGCCAGCTTGATGGCGTTGAGCGCCTGGACCTCCGACTCGTCGCGGCCCTCCGAGTTCGTCAGCGCGAGCGCCGCGCCCAGGACGATGGGGTTGCCCGCGGGGTCTCCCACGCGCTCGCCACAGCCCTCCGGCTGCGGCAGGCAGAAGCCCGAGCTGGAGCACACCTGGTTGGTGTCGCAGTCAGCGCTCGACTCGCACTCGGTGAGCCCGCTCGCGGTGGTGAAGCTGCAGCCGGCCAGGAACACCGCGCAGCACGTCATGAATCCCAGGGTCTTCATCAGAAGCTGACCTCCAGCCCAGCGCCGGTGCCGCGAGGCGCCAGCGTCAGCCGCATCTCACCCTCCGCCGGAGGGCCGTCCTTGGGGTACAGGATGATGGCGGTAATCGCCCCCACCAGACCCACGCCAAAACCAATGTCCGCGAGCAGCGCCTTGCTCTTCGTGTTGTCGGAGAAGGTCTTCTTGGTGTCGTCCGTGCGCGCCTCGTCGAACTTCTTGCGCTCGTCGCGCGCCTGCAGGCCGAACAGCACGCCCGTGCCCACGCCCACCACCGCCACGCCGCCCACCGCGAAGGCGGCGATCTTCTGCCGCTGGTAGGACTTCAGCGCGCGCGCCATCTCCGCCTGCCGCTGCCGCTCGTTCTCCTCCTCGGCGCGCTTGGTGGCCAGCTGCTCCTCCTCCGCGCGGCGTCTGGCCGCCTCGGCCTCTTCCTGGAGCTTGGTGCGCTCCGCGTCCGCGGAGGCCTGGGCCTGCGTCTCCTTGTCGATGAGCAGCCGCAGCTTGTCGATGCTGCGCGCGCTGCGCTTGAGCAGCGCCGGGTCCGTGCCCTCGGTGTTGCCCACGTATTGCTGGTACCAGGAGAGCGCCTCGCGCAGCTCCCCGGCGTTCTCCAGCGACACGGCGATGTTGAAGATGAGGCGCGGGTTGGGCTGGGCCTCGTGCGCCTTCTTCAGCACGTCCGCGGCCTCGCGGTACTTGCCGGCCTGATAGAGCCGCTCGCCCTCCTTGATGAGGGCCGATGGATTCTTGGCGCGCTGGGCGAACGCCACCGGGGGCGACAGCGCGAGAGCCGCCGACAAAACGAGAACCAGTTTCATGGTGCCCGACAGCCTAGCGCGGAGAGGGCCCCTGGTCGAAGAGGGCACCTTCCACTCCTCGTGAACGCAGCCGGGGCCGCCTCTCGCCCAGTGGCTGGGCGGGGAAGCGGCCCCGACAGGTCCTTCAGGTCGCTACAGGAGGACGGTTACCCGCCCAGCCGGGAAATCAGCAGCTTGCGCTGGAGCATCAGCGCCTCGGGCGCCTTGGTGCCCAGCTGCTCGAAGAAGACCTCCTGGCTCTTCAGCTCGGTCTTCCACTCGTCCTCCTTGATGGAGGTCGCCTCGGCCACCATGTCGGCGGGGAGGTCCAGGCCCTTGAGGTTGAGGCCCTCGTCCTGGCGCGGCACCCAGCCCAGCAGCGTCTCCTTCGTCGGGACGCGGCCGTGCACGCGGTTCACCACCCACTCGAGGACGCGCATGTTCTCGCCGAAGCCCGGCCACAGGAACTTGCCGTTCTTGTCCTGCCGGAACCAGTTGACCTGGAAGATCTTCGGCAGCTGGCCGATGGACTTCTGCATGTCCAGCCAGTGCTGGAGGTAGTCGCCCATGTGGTAGCCGCAGAAGGGCAGCATGGCCATGGGGTCGCGGCGCACGACGCCGACCTTGCCCGTGGCGGCGGCCGTCGTCTCGCTGCCCATGGTGGCGCCCAGGAACACGCCGTGGGTCCAGTTGAAGGCCTGGAGGACCAGCGGGACGGTGGTGGAGCGGCGGCCGCCGAAGATGAGGGCGGAGATGGGCACGCCCATCGGGTCGTTCGCCTTGGAGCTGAGCACCGGGTTGTTGCTCATGGGCGCGGTGAAGCGGCTGTTCGGGTGCGCCGCCTTCTCCGCGCTGCCCTTCTTCCAGGGGCGGCCCTGCCAGTCGGTGAGCTCCTCGGGGACCTCGCCGTCCTTGCCTTCCCACCACACGTCACCGTCGGGCGTCAGCGCCACGTTGGTGAACAGCGTGTCCTTGGCGATGGTCTCCATCGCGTTGGGGTTGGTCTTGTAGTTGGTGCCCGGGACGACGCCGAAATAGCCGGCCTCCGGGTTGATGGCGTACAGGCGGCCATCCGGACCCGGGCGCATCCACGCGATGTCGTCGCCGACGGTTTCAATCTTCCAGCCCTTGTACTCGGCCGGAGGAATCATCATGGCGAAGTTCGTCTTGCCACACGCGGACGGGAAGGCGGCGGCGACGTAGGTCGTCTCGCCCTTGGGGCTCGTCACGCCGAGGATGAGCATGTGCTCGGCCAGCCACCCCTCCTCGCGGCCCACGTAGCTGCCGATGCGCAGCGCGAGGCATTTCTTGCCCAAGAGGACGTTGCCGCCATATCCGGAGCCGAAGCTCCAGATGGTGTTGTCCTGGGGGAAGTGACAGATGTAGCGGCGGTCCGGGTTCACGTCACCCGTGCTGTGCAGGCCGCGGTTGAAGTCGTCGCTGTCGCCCAGCATGTCCAGGGCCTGCTTGCCCATGCGCGCCATGATGCGCATGTTCAGCACCACGTAGACGCTGTCGGTCAGCTCCACGCCAATCTTGGTGAAGGGGCTGCCGATGGGGCCCATCGCGTAGGGCACCACGTACATCGTGCGGCCCTTCATGCTGCCGGTGAAGTGCTGGCCCAGCTTCGTGTACGCCTCTTCCGGCTCCATCCAGTTGTTGGTGGGGCCCGCGTCCGTCTTGTTGGGCGTACAGATGAACGTGAGGTGCTCCACGCGCGCCACGTCGTTCGGGTTGGAGCGGTGCAGGTAGCAGCCGGGACGCTTCTCCTGATTCAGCGGGATGAGGATGCCCTCCTTCACCGCCTGGTCCGTCAGACGCTTCTTCTCGTCCTCGGAGCCATCACACCAGACGATGCTGTCTGGCTGGGTCATCTCGGCCATCCTGGCCACCCAGGCCAGCAGCGTGGGGTTCTTCGTGGGGGCCTGCGTGCCCGCCGCCGCAGCTTGTGTCGAAGCCATGGAAGTATCCTTGTGTTGTTTCAAGATAGGGACTCCCCGACCGGTGAAAAGGGTGAGGACCCTACCCGCGGGAGAGACGCCAAAACTTCAAGAAGGGGCGCCAGAAAGCAACTGGCGTCCGGCAGTCAACCGCGCCACCGGGCGGATTCTCCTAATTCTACTTATCAGCGGCCAGTCATCTAGTAGTTGACGGCGCGGTGCGGCAGGGACTCACCTGGGAGCCTGAGCAGTCACAGTTTGGGTGTTCTCCGGGGTTCCATGACCATCGCCATCGTCCTGGGCATCGTCGTCGTCGCGCTGGTGCTGTTCTCCATTGACACCATTCCCATCGAGGTCAGCGCACTGGCAGTGGTGTGTCTGCTCGCACTGACGGGAGTGCTGAGTCCCGCGCAGGCGTTCGAGGGGTTCAGCAACGACACCGTCATCTTCATCTTCACGCTGCTGGCGATGACCCAGGGGCTTGCCTCCACGGGTGTGGTGCAGCTCGTCGGGCAGCGGCTGGCCTTCTTCGCGCGCTTCGGCCACCAGACCTTCGTGCTGGCGATGATGGTGACGGTGGCGACGTTCTCCTCGGTCATCTCCAACACGGTGACGACGGCGGCCTTCCTGCCGGTGGCCATTGGCGCGGCCCACCGGGCCAAGGTGCCCAAGAGCAAGGTGCTGCTGCCCCTGGCCTACGCGTCGATGCTGGGCGGCATGGTGTTCCTCTACGGCACGTCCACCAACCTGGTCATGTCGGCGGCGCTGGAGCGCTCGGGGCTCCGGGCCATTGGCGTGGCGGAGCTGGCGCCGGTGGGGCTGCCCGTGGCCGTCATCGGCATCCTGGTGGTGGTGCTGCTGGGGCCGCTGCTGCTGCCCTCGCGCGAGGGGAAGGGTGGGGCGGAGGAGTGGACGCTGCGCGACTACCTCACGGAGGCGGTGCTGCCGGAGGGCTCGCGCTACATCGGCAAGCCGCTGGCGGAAATCACCGAGGGCCTGGGCCTGCGGGTGATTGGCCTGGTGCGAGGCGGGCGCGCGGTGTCGGCGGTGCCCACGCAGCTGCTCCACGGCGACGAGCGCCTCTTCGTGGAGGGCACCCGCGAGGACATCCTCCGGCTGAAGGACCTGCGCGGCATCGAAATCCGCCCGGACCTGCGGCTGGCGGACGAGGCGCAGGAGGACAAGGACACGGCGCTCGTGGAGGCCACGCTGCCGCCGGGCAGTCCGCTGGTGGGGCGCAGCTTGAGGGAGGCGCTCTTCGTGGAGCGCTACGGCCTGGTGGTGCTGGCGCTGCACCGCCACCCCAGCCTCCAGCGCGTCACCAAGCTCCAGCTGCTGGGCCGCATCTTCGGCGAGCGGCGCATGTCCGACCTGGCCCTGGCGGTGGGGGACGTGCTGCTGTTGCGAGGGCCTCGCGAGAAGGTGTCGGAGCTGTCCGACGGCTTGAGCCTCATGGTGCTGGGGGGCCACGACTACCAGCCGCCACGCTACGGCAAGGCGCTGCTCGCGGTGGTGCTCTTCCTGGGCGCGCTGGGGGCGGGCTCGCTGTCCATGGTGCCGCTGTCGGTGGCGGGGCTCACGGGCATGCTGGCGATGATTGCGACGGGCTGCGTGGACGCGCGCAGCGCCTTCCGCGTGGACTGGCGCGTGGTGCTGCTCATCGGGTCGATGATGGCGCTGGGCCTGGCCATGGAGGTGAGCGGCGCGGGCCGGTTCCTGGGCCAGTGGGTGGCGGGCCTGGGGGACTTCGGCGGCCCGCGCATGGTGCTGGTGGTGCTGATGCTGCTGACGATGCTCCTGTCGGCGCCCATGTCCAACCAGGCCGCGGCGCTGGTGGTGCTGCCGGTGGCGCTCAACGCGGCCGCGCAGCTGGGCGTGGACGCGCGCCCGTTCGCCATGGGCGTGACGCTGGCCGCCAGCTGCTCGTTCATCACCCCGCTGGAGCCCAGCTGCGTGCTCGTCTACGGCCCGGGGCACTACCGCTTCACGGACTTCTTCCGCCTGGGGACCCCGCTCACCGCGCTGCTCGTGGTGGTGCTGACGTGGATGGTGCCCTGGGTGTGGCCCTTCGACGCGAAGGGCCCGGCCGCGAGGGCCTCAGTGGATGGCGGCGCGAAGGCCGACCTCTTCCAGCACCCGCGCTTCGTGCTCCAGCATCCACTCCAGCCGCTCGCGCACGCCGGTGTCATCGCCCCCGGCCGCAGTGACGGCGAGGCGGAAGAAGAGGGACTGGTGGCCGTCCTCGGACTGGGCCAGCTCGCCGTAGAAGCGGGCGAGGGCCGGGTCCGTGAGCCCCTCGGCGAGCAGTGACAGCCGCTCACACGAGCGCGCCTCGATGACGGCCGCGACGAGCAGCCGGTCCATGCGCCGCTCCTGCGCGGGCGTGCGCACCAGCTTCTGGAGGCCCTGCGCGTACGGGTCGCCGGAGTCCTTCGTCAGCGTCAGGCCGCGCGCGTCCATCAGCTCCAGCACCCGGGCCAGGTGCGCGCTCTCCTCGCGGGCCAGGCGGGCCATCTGCGCGGGCAGGCCGGGCAGGTCCGGGTAGGCCTGGAGCAGCGACAGCGCGTTGGCGGCGGCCTTCTTCTCGCAGTGAGCGTGGTCCACCAGCACCGCGTCGAAGTGCTCGAGCGCCAACGGGAGCCAGCGCGGGTCCGTGGCGGAGTGGAGGATGACGGGGCCCTCTCCGGAGAGGGGACGGCGGGACGGCGTGGGACGGCTGCTCATGGAGGGCGCGGACTGTACGGCATCGCCCCGGGGCCCGCGAGCTACTCCACCAGCACCATCCGCCACGTACGGCCCGCCAGGTAACCGACCTTGCGGGCGATGCGCGCGGTGCTCTCGTCCCGCTCGTCGATTCGCATCGTCAGCCGGGGCAGCGAGGACAGCAGGTGCCGGGAGATCTGCCCCAGGCACAGCGTGGCGTGGCCCTTCCCGCGCTCGGAGGGCAGCGTGTAGAGGCCCTCCAGCTCCGCGCCGTACTGGGAGCGGCTGCCGATGTCGAGCTTGAGCACCAGCGCGTTGTTCTCCTCCAGCACGTACGTGCGGCGCTGGCGCACGCGCTGGATGACACGCGCCTCGTAGCCGAGCGGGTCCTCCGACAGCGGGTCTCGCTCCAGCGCCTCGCGCACATAGCCCTGCGCCAGGGGCACCAGCTTGGGCAGGTCCTCCTCGCGCGCCAGCCTCAGGAGCGGGTTGGTGAAGGGGCCCAGGTCATCCGCGGACACGGCGAACAGCCGCTGCGTGCGCGACAGTCGGGGCTTGCCGGGGGACAGGCTGCGCAGGAGCGCGTCCACCGAGGACTTGTCGCCCACCGTGGCCCGCAGGCGCAGCGTCGACGCGAGCGCGTCCGCGATGACGCTGGTGGCGCTGGCGTCGCTGGCGCTGGGCACGACGAGGCCGCCGTCTCCGCCCACGAACACCGCGGCGGTGAGCTGCTGGTCGTCGAAGCGGCCGTAGAAGGCGAAAGGCACCCGGCCTCGCGCGGCGATGCCGAACTCCTCCAGCAACCCCAGCAGGTAGAGGTTGTGGACCGGGTCCTTGGAAAGCAGTGCCCGCAGGGCATCCGCGTCCTGAGGGCCAAGCTGTTCAACGGAGACGGGCATTGAGTGCGTAGGGGGCCTCGGGACCTTACGCAAAACCAGGGCTCACCGGCCAGTCTCCCCCGGTTCACCGAACACGAAGGGATAGACCACCTGGGCCCGGCCCCCCCGTGACGGCGTGGGGAAGTCGATATCCAAGAGGGAATCCACGACACAGGCCTGGACCATCGGGTCCGGGATGGTGCTCACCAGCACCTCGCCCCGGTTCATCTGGCCCCTGCCGCCGCCCCGTGACTCCACGTTGAAGCGCAGCTTCACGGATTGTAGCCCCCGGTTGCGCTGTGCCGCGTCCTCGAAACATTGCTGCACGAGCGGAGTGACGGCCTGGATGGCGGCGCGGACGTCCTCCGGGCGGAAGTCGCCCTCATAGGCCTCGATGAGGGGCTCGACGGACGGGACGATGCGGCGGGCTTCGGGTCTGTCGGGGTCCGGCGGGACGGGGACGGCGGACAGGGGCGAGGGGAAGGCGGGGGGCGGCACCACGGGGGCGCTGGGGCGGTCCGGCGGGGAGGGGGCCTCGTGCGGGGGCTCGGCCTCGACGAGCGGCTCGCTCGTCCGGGTGAACCACCAGGACACGGCCGCGATGAGCAGCAGCAGGCCCAGGCAGAACAGGGGAATGGCGACCCAGCGGATGAGAGGACGTCGTGGCATGTGCGCTCGAGAGAGGCGGTAAGGGCCTTCTGGGGAGGATATGCCGTGGTCCCGCGCCGCCGTGCATCCGCGACCTCGGGAATGCGCCCCGCGAGGAGGCGCACACCCGGGGCCCGGCCTGGACCGGGCCCGCGGGGACCTCACCGCGCGCTTCAGTCGCAGGAGCGCTGGGAGGGCTTGCCGCCGGTGCACTGGCCTTCGGGGGCGAAGAGGGACTCGGCCTCCTGGACGACCTCGTCCACGGACCGGGCGCACTCCTCCTGCGCGAGCGTGCCGTGGATCTCGAACAGCCGCAGCACCTCCGAGCAGCGCTGCTGGAGCGTCTTCACGCCGTCCTTGAAGAGCGGGCGCATCACCTTGGGGGAGAAGGAGTAGCCGCTGGCCGTCGCGAGCGCGGACTCCGGGCGGAACATCCACGCGGCGCGCCAGCTCGACGCCACCTGCGCGAAGTGCGCGGGGCCCATCCACATGCTGGTGGCGGCGCGCAGCGACTTGGGCTCCACGGGCACGAAGCCCTGGCCCGTGCGCTGGCAGTAGGCGGGCACGGCGCTCGCGTCCTCCACCTGGGCCAGGCGCAGCGTGCAGACGTTGTACTCGGCGAAGCGGCGGCCGACGGCGGCGAGCTCCGCCTGCTGCACCTCGCCGACGAAGGGCTGGGCGACGAACAGGTCGATGGTGCGCATCAGCGTGCTGACGGCGTTCTCCGGGGGCGGCGAGGGCTCCGTCTGCAGTCCCCGCGTGGAGAGGATGAGCACGCGCTCGGCGCCGCGCTGGACGGCTTGCAGCAGCGGCAGGCCGGAGCGCACGCCGCCATCCAGGAAGGTGCCCTCGAGCTTCCCCTCGCGCGACGGCACCCAGGGCACGGGCTCCGCGAGCACGGGCTCGACGATGGAGGCCAGCACCGCGTTGATGAGGCCGTCCACCTTCTGCGCGTCGGTCGCGGTGGGCGGGAAGGTGGCGGGGTCCTGGTCGCTGATGCCGTGGACGTCGCCGGTGTTGAAGTCCACGGAGACGGCCACCAGTTCCGTGCCGTTGGTGAGCTGCGCGGGGACGACGGCGGCGCGCAGCTTGTCCTGGATGCCGTCGAAGCGGACCAGGCCCTTCAGGTCCGAGGCAATCCTCCACACCCACGTCGAGTTGACGCAGTAGAGGTCCGACTCCACCGAGCAGGTGTAGTTGTCGATGAGCACGTCGCGCGCCTTCTGCTCCTGGCCGGGCGTGTGGAACAGGTCCACGAGCGTGCTGATGAGCGCGCCGGTGCTGGTGCCCGCCGCCAGGTCGATGCGCGCGTCACCGCAGCCCTCTGGCGCGGCCTTGCCTCGGCACGACTCCAGGATGCCCAAGAGCCGCCACATGGCGCCGGCGCTGAAGGCCCCATTGGCGCCGCCGCCGCTGAGCACCACCGCGTTGGACGGGCGCCCCAGCTTGCGGCTCCAGCGGCGGGCGCTGATGTACTGCGCGGTGGACTCGGCGCCCTCGCGCAGGCCCTGCGTGACGTGATGGGGATTGAGCGGGTCCGACAGCGAGTCCCCCAGCGCCACGAGCGACGAGGCGATGCCCAGCGCGTTGGCCAGGAAGCGCTGCGCGTCGACCTCCGCGGCGGTGGGGGCGCTCGCGTCGACGGTGCTCGGCGCGGCGGGCAGTCCCCACGTCCCGCCGCCCAGGGTCTTCTTCAGGAAGCTGTCGTAACAGGTCGCGTTGCTGCCTCCGGCGTTCGCGCGGAGACACTCCAGTTGCTCGACGACGGGCTGGGGCGCGCTGCCCATCGCGGACATCCACCGCGCCACCGCGGCGGGGTCGGCGTAGGCGTCCATGAGGTGTGAGCGCGTCAGCCGCGCCACGCGCTCGCGCACGGAGATGGGCAGCGGCGGAGTCTTGGGCTCGGAGGGCGCGTTGAGGGCCTCCAGCACATAGCCGGTGCGCAGGAAGCAGCCGCTAGACAGCGCGGCCATCGCCGCGAGGCACAGCAGGTAGGTACGGCTTGGATTCACGAAGTCCCCCGCGAATGGAGTGCATGGCGGAGACCCAGGAACAGGCGGTGGAGGAGGGTCCCCTTCGTCACGACTGGAGGCCGTGACGTTAGCGCATGCGCCCCACGGGGATGAGCCCGGAATCAGCGGGCCCACCCCGGTGACGAGGTGGGCCCGTTCGTTCGGAGTGCCGCCTGACTCAGGGATAGACTTCGCGTCGCGTCGTCGTGGTCCGGTTGCCGGTGATGGCGCCCTCGGCGAAGACGCGCTGGCGCTTGCTCACCCCCAGCGTGGAGCCGAGCACCGACGCGACCAGGCCCAGCAGCAGCCCACCGAAGATGCCCCAGAAGGCGCGGCCCGACTTGTTGGCCGCCACGAGCGCGCCCTGCTGGACCTGCTCCCCCATCTGCCCGACGCGGGTCTTGGCGGAGTCGATCTGCACTTGGACGCGGTCGGCGACGTCCTCCGCGTCCTGGCGGGACAGCCGCGTGTTGTCGGCGATGGACGTCACCAGCATCTCGCGGTTCAGGTTCCCCGTGCGCACGGCGGTGGTGGCGATGTCCCGGGTGGCCGCCTCCAACTGGTTGGCGGTGATGGCGGGCTTGCCCTCCTCGCGCAGCCGCTGGTTCACCGGGCCCAGCGCGTCGTTGGCGTCGATGCCGAAGGCCTGCGCGGCCTCACCGCCTTGAGACGCCGCGCCCGCGACGGCCGCGCCCGTGGCGCCCACCAGCCCCGTCGTCGCGCGCAGCGCGGTGCCGACGACGGTGGAGATGAGCATGCCCACGAGCAGGACGCCGAGCAGCGTCGTCAGCCCCCACATCACCGCGCCGTGCATCGCGCCGCCGCCCTTGTCGAGCACGCCCGCGGTGCGCGCGGCCACGAAGCCGCCGACGAACAGGGCAATGAGCGGGGCGATGATGCTCCAGATGCCCGTGCCGATGCCCGCCGAGCGCGCGCTGTCGGGGTTGCCGGGGTCCACCGAGGACAGGCCCAGCGCGAGGCCCAGCGAGTACAGGAGGAGGAGCACTCCCAGCGCGACGATGGTGCCTCCGAGGATGGCACCCCAGCTCAGCTTGAAGGGTGTCCCCGCGGTGGCGCCGATGACGCCAGGTTTTTCGTTCTCCACGATGGTGGTTGCCATGGGCCGGGCCTCCTGACACGGGCGAGCACCCCGGAATGGGGATGCTCGGGTCCGGACGAAAGATGGGCACTGTCAGGCCCCGGACGATTCCATGGGGTTGCACGCTCCCTCGGGGAGAGGGAGTCGGCGGGAGCTCACCGCAGGCCGAGTGCCTCGACGAGCTGGGCCTCGCGCGCCACGACGGGCGAGCGGGGCAGCGCCTCCACCGAGAAGGACTGCACCAGCGCCTCGAGCGTCCGAGGTGTCCCATCTCCCAGCCCGCTCCATGCGGCGAGCAGGCCCAGCACGCGCTCGGGCGCGAGTCCCCGCTCGCGCAGCTCCGCGAGCGCGAAGGCCCCCTCGCGCTTGGCCAGGCGCTTGCCGTCCTCACCCATCACCAGGGGGACATGGAGGAAGCCGGGCGCCTGGGCGCCGAGGGCGTCGTAGAGCTGGAGCTGACGCGGCGTGGAGGAGAGCAGGTCATCGCCCCGCAGCACGTGGGAGATGTGCGTGGCCGCATCGTCGACGACGACGGCGAGCTGATAGCTGGCGACGCCGTCGTTGCGGCGCACCACGAAGTCGCCCACCACGGCCTCGACGTCCTGGGTGTGGGGGCCCATCAGCGCATCGACGAAGGAGACCTCACCGGGGCGCGCGCGGAAGCGCCAGGCGGGAGGCCGCGTCTTCGCGCGCTCCGCCTGCTGCTCGCGCGTGAGGTGCGCGCAGGTGCCGGGGTAGCGAGGCCCTTCCTCGGAGAGCCCATGCGGCGCGCTGGCGGCGCGAGCAATCTCCGCGCGCGTGCAGAAGCACGGATAGACGAGCCCCTCGCGCTCCAGCGTGGAGAGCGCCTCGCGGTAGGCGTCGTCGCGCTGGCTCTGGACGAGCGGCGTCTCATCCCAGTCGAGCCCGAGCCAGCGCAAGTCCTTCATCAAGTCGTCGACGTACGGGGGCTTGCAGCGCGCGCGGTCCAGGTCCTCGATGCGCAGGAGGAAGCGGCCCTGAGCGGCGCGGGCCTGGAGCCAGCCGAGCAGCGCGCTGCGGATGTTGCCCAGGTGCATGCGCCCGGTGGGGCTGGGGGCGAAGCGCCCGCGAAAGTCGCTCATGGTGAGGGGAACTCCCGCCCGCGTTCCTAGCATGCCGTCCGGAGATGCTGCTTCCCCCCGTGCGGCATCCGGAGAGAATGCGGGCACCCGGTGGGCCGTTGCTCGGGCGAGAGACTCCATGCGCTTCATCCACTGCTCCGACGTCCACATCACCGACGACTACTTCGCGCTGCCCCTCCGGAGGCTGGGCTGGCGGCGCTGGATGGCCCTGGTCGAGCTCACGGTGGGCGGCCGCGCGAAGCGCTACGCCCGCGCGCGCCACGTGCTCTCCTCCATCGCTCGCGAGGTCGAGCACCACGCCGCCGACCACTTCATCCTCTCGGGCGACCTCACCGCCTACGCGCTCGACAGCGAGTTCCGCGGCGCGCGCGAGGCCCTGGGGTCGCTCGCGGAGGACCCGCGCCGCTGCACCGTCATCCCTGGCAACCACGACGTCTTCACGCCGGGCAGCCACCAGAAGGGCCGCTTCGCGAGCCACTTCGGTCAGCTGCTGCACAGTGACCTTCCGGAGTATCGCGGCGAGGGCGCCTTTCCCTTCGTGCGGTTGCTCGGCACCGAGGCCGCCGTGGTGGGGCTGTTGTCCGCGCGCGTCCCTTTCACCCCGGGGCTTTCGTACGGTGTCATCGGCGACGCGCAGCTCGGCGCGCTCTCCGCGCTGCTGAAGGACCCGAGGCTGGACGGGCGCGCGGTGCTCGTCGTGGTGCACCACGCCCCGCTGACGCGCCAGGGACATGCGGACCACTGGCATCACGGCCTGCGCGACGCGGAGGCGCTGCTCAGGCTGTTGCCAGGGCCTCGCCACGCGGTGCTGCATGGCCACATCCACCAGCGCTACCACCACCCGGCCACGGAGGATCGCCCGCACATCTTCGGCGCTGGCTCCTCCACCGAAGAAGGCCGGGAGGGCTACTGGCTCATCGAGGTGTCCCAGGGCCGAGTCCTCGGTGGCGAGATGCACACGCCCCGCGGGTGACTCGGCTCGAGGGGGGCGCTGGGCTCACGCGGTGAGGTGTGAAGCCGCGTAGCGTCGGGAGAAGTGGATCCACCGGCGCTCGTCGACCTCGACCTGCCACTCGGAGTTGGGCGTCAGGGGAAGCCGCTGCTTGAGGAAGCTCTCCAGATGGTCCGCGGCCTTCACGGGTGTGAGCCCCGGCGCGCGGAACGCGATGTGGAGGGAGACCTCCAGCGCGGTGGAGATCTCCACCACGGCGCAGATGCGCAGCGGTCCCACGCGTCGTTGATAAAGCGTGTTCTGCCCCGGCCAGATGGCCGGGTCCGTCTCACGTCGAATCGCCGCGAGCCAGTTGGACGGCTGGAGGATGAAGTCGAGCAGGTCGATGCTCGCCTCTTCCGTCGTCGCGTGCTCCTGAATGGAAAGCATCGCCCACCTCCCCGGGAAGCCGGAGGAAAGAATGTGCCCACGGCCATGGAGCGTGCAAGAGGCTCCCCGCTGAAACCTCGCGGGTGTCTTCCAGCGTTACAGATGATGAGACCCGTTGTAGGGCCGGGACCGCACGTGTCGGCGGCGCACGTTAACGGGCACGGCTGACATGCGCGTGCCGTTCGCGCGACGGCGTCACGGGCTGGTGGGAAGTGAACGACGCGAGCGCCGCTCCACCGCGGACTTGAGCTGACCACAGCCCGCGTCGATGTCGATGCCGCGGCGTTGACGCACGGTGCTGGGGATGCCGTGTGCCATCAGCGTGTCCTGGAAGGCGCGCACCGACGTGGGCTGGCTGGGTCCACCGTCGTAACCCACCGTGGGATTGAGGGGAATCACGTTCACGTGCGCGTCCATGCCAGTGAGCAGCGCGCCCAACGTGTTCGCGTGTTCAGGCGTGTCGTTGCGCCCTTCGATGAGCGTCCACTCGAAGAAGATGCGGCGCTTGCGTCGGGCGATGTAGTAGCGGCACGCGTCCATCAGCTCCGCCAGGGGCCAGCGCCGTCCGGCGGGGACCAGCGCGGCGCGCTCCTCGTCCGTGGCGCCGTGGAGGCTGACGGCCAGCTGGACGGGACGGTCCTCGTCCGCCAGGCGGCGGATGCCGGGCACCACGCCCACGGTGCTCAGCGTGATGAAGCGCGGCGCCATCGCCAGGCCCAATGGGTCGACCAGGACATCCATGGCCGCCATCGTGTTGTCGTAGTTGTGGAGCGGCTCGCCCATCCCCATGAGGACGATGTTGCGCAGCGTCTCGCCGGACTCGCGAAGGATGCGCCGTACATGGAGAATCTGCCCGACGATTTCGCCCGGCGTCAGATGCCGTGACAGTCCCATCTGCCCCGTGGCGCAGAAGACACAGCCCATGGCGCAGCCGGCCTGGGTGCTGATGCACACCGTCGCGCGGCCCTTGAAGCGCATGAGGACGGTTTCAATCGTCTGTCCGTCCTCCAGCTTCAGGAGGAGCTTGTGCGTGTAGCCGTCCGAGCTGAAGGCCTCGTGGTGGGTCGTCAGGTGTCCCAGCCGGGTGTGCGCGCGCAGCCGGTCCCTGAGCTCCGGGCGCAGGCCCTCCAGTTCCTCGAGCGCGCGCGCCTGCTGGCGGTACAGCCCCGTCCACAGCACATCGCGGTGGTGGGGACGGAAGCCCCAGTCGGACAGCAGCGCGCCGAGCGCGGGCCGCGTCAGGTCGTAGAGGTTGGTGGGCGTGTCGGAGGACGGCATGACCAGGGCTCCAGATAACACACCCGGGCCGGCGGCACCTGGGCGTGTGGGTCCTCTCGGCGGGGCCCCCGGGCGGCCGCCCACCCGCCATCCCCACCGTGCGACCCGCCGAGCCCCTGTCGTGACCTGTCGGTGCGGGCGACCATCTCCAAGCTGTCCCTGAATGGGGCTCGCCATCCAGCAGGAGGTCTTCCTTCCGGAGGACTACGAGCGCTTCGCGCGCCGGCTCGACGAGAGCCTGGTGGCGCTGCGGGAGTTGTTGGCGAGGCCCGGCTTCGGAGAGGGTGCGGCGACCGTCGGCGCGGAGCTGGAGTTGTTCCTCGTCGATGCGCGGGGCTTCCCGCTGCCGGTGAACCGACAGGTGCTGGCGCGCACGGTGGACCCGCGCGTCACGTTGGAGATGGACCGCTTCAACCTGGAGCTGAACCCTCGGCCCGGGCCGCTCGCGGGTCGTCCGTTTCGCGCGCTCCAGGAGGAGCTGGAGGACTCGCTGCGCGAGGTGCGGCGCGCGGCGAAGACGCAGGGTGCGCGAGTGGCGGTGGTGGGCATCCTCCCGACGCTGCGCGAGGAGGACCTGGGGTGGGAGGCGCTGACGGCGCAGCCTCGCTACCGCGCGTTGTCCTCGGCCATCCGACAGCGGCGCGCGTCGCCCTTCCAGGTGGCCATCTCCGGCGAGGAGGAGTCCCTGTCGCTCACGTGGGATGACGTGACGCTGGAGGGAGCGAACACGTCGTTCCAGGTGCACCTGCGAGTGGCGCCTCGGGACTTCGCCCGGCTGTACAACGCCGCGCAGCTCGCCACCGCGCCGGTGCTGGCCGTGGGTGGGAACTCGCCGCTGCTGTTGGGGCGCAAGCTCTGGGATGAGACGCGCGTGGCGCTGTTCCGACAGGCGGTGGATGACCGTGCGGAGCCGGGCGTGGGCGGCTTCTGTGCTCCCGCGCGGGTGACGTTCGGCCATGGCTGGGCGCGCGAGGGTGCGTACGAGCTGTTCGCGGAGTCGGTCGCGCTGCATCCGCCGCTGCTGCCGGTGATGGGGCACGAGTCGCCGCTGGAGCGCGTGGCGGCGGGGGGACTGCCGAGCCTGGACGAGCTGCGGCTGCATCAGGGGACGGTCTGGACATGGAACCGCGCCATCTACGACCCGCGAGACTCGGGTCACCTGCGCATCGAGATGCGCGCGTTGCCCGCGGGCCCCTCGGTGGTGGACATGGTGGCCAATGGGGCGTTCCTGTTGGGACTGACGCTGGGGCTGGGCGAGCGCATGGACGCGTTGCTTCCGGCGCTGCCCTTCGCGCACGCCACGGGCAACTTCTTGCGCGCCGCGCGCCGAGGCTTGGACGCGGAGCTCTCCTGGCCCGGCGAGTCCGTGCCGAGTCCTCGCGTGGTGCCCGTGGTGGAGCTGGTGCGCAGGCTTCTGCCCGTGGCGCGGCGGGGCCTGTTGGTGGCGGGTGTCGAGGCGGACGAAGTGGACCGGATGCTGGACATCATCGCGCGGCGCGTGGACACGGGGCGCACGGGCGCGCGCTGGCAGCGGAGGGTGCTCGCGCGGCTGGAGGCGGAGCTGCCCCGTCGGGACGCGCTGGCGGCGATGCTGGAGCGCTACCTCCAGCACTCGGAGTCGGGCGAGCCCGTCCACACGTGGCCGGAGGACTGAGCCCGCCGCCGGGCTCGTCCCGGAATCGGTCGACCGAGCAGCCGTGACGCGGCTCGAGGCGACTCGCATTGCGAGGAGCCCGGGCCTGGGATGAATATCCGCCCGCCCGCGCCGTCAGCGGGCCGACACCCGTGCGCGCGCATATGACTCGACTCCTTCCCGCCATCCTGCTGCTCGCCGTCCTGGGCAGCGCCTGCTCCGCCTCCCTGCGCGGACGCGCCGACAAGCTGGCTCGCGAGGGCCGCTTCGTCGAGGCGGCCACCCTCTACGACGACCTTGTCCAACAGAGCCCCCACGAGAAGGAGCTGGTGACCGAGCGCGACGGCCTGCGAGGCCGCGCGTTGGACCAACTCCTGGGCAACGCCCGTCGCTTCCGGTTGCAAGGCGTCGACGAGAAGGCGGAGGAGGACCTGCTCCAGTTCCTGGACCGCCGCGCGCAGTGGAACAGCAAGCTGAACGGGGGACTCGAGAGCTCGCTGCTGGAGGAGATGGAGGGGACCCACGAGCACCTGCGACGCACCATCAGCACCCCCGCCTCACAAGGGCTGGCGCTGACCGCGGACCAGATGCTCACGCGCAAGCAGAAGCTGCTCGCGCACCGGGAGATGGCCGTCATCCAGCGGGAGATGTCGGCGGTGGTGCTCCAGAGCGGCAGGGACGTGTGCAAGCGGCTGCGGGACGTGTCCTCCGAGGACGCGCCGCACTGGCGGGAGCTCGTCTCCCGCTACTGCCGCCGCTGGCGTGAGTTCGCACCGGAACCGCCCGCGGCCGTGGAGCTCTTGTCCGTGCCGACGTGGACGGGCGACGTGGACGGGCTGGACTCCGCGCAGATGGAGCTCTTGCGAGGACGGCTCACGCGCGTGTTCGAGTCCTCGCCCTGGTTCTCCGCCTCCGCGCGCCACCATCCGGAGATGTCGCTGGCCGGGCGCTTCGAGTCCCGCCGCGACAGCCGCTCCGTGTCGCTCACCGCGCCCTATTCCGAGCAGGTGCCGTACACGGACCACGAGGACCGCACCGAGACCATCTCCGAGCCCTACTCCGAAGAGGAGGAGTACACGGACGACGAGGGCAAGAAGCGCAAGCGCACGGTGACGAAGACGCGCACGTACACGCGCACCATCACCGTCCCCGTCACGCGCTACCGCGAGGTGTCCCGGACCTTCGAGTACCACGCGCTGCGCTTGTCCGTGGACCACCAGCTCACGGTGTCCTCATCGGGTGTGCTGGACTCCCAGCGAGGCCCCCTGGCCACCGTGTTCCAGGACCACCTGTCGGACTCCTCCTACGAGCACGACGTGTCCTTCGGTCCCGGCAATGTGCATCCCCGGCGCGCCCAACTGGTGGACCCCGAGCCCTGGCTGGAGCAGCGCGTGGAGCAGCTCGTCCAGCGCTTCGCGCAAGGCTTGAGGGAGCACTGGCGCGAGTCCTACTGCACCACGCCCGCCCGCACATTGGACGAGGCCGCCCGCTGTGCACGCGCCGGCACCGCGCTTCCTACCCCCGCCTACCAGGTCCTGGGTGAAGTCCTCGGGGACGACGCGGCGCACGTCCCGTCCCTGTTCGCCACCCCGTAGTGGAGTCCTACCGCCTCGTCCGGTTTTCGGCGGGTCAAATGAGACCGGGTGGATTGTTCAGGCCATCTGACGTGAAATACCCCCGAGTGCGGGTCAGACTCCTTTGTCAGTATTCGTACTCCCAGCGAATTTTCATACAGAGGACCGTATGCATCCGACTGAAGTCCGAAGCCTCGCACGTCGTGGGACCTTGTTGATGTGGATGGCTTCCGCCGTGGCGCTGTCCGCATGTGGCGGCGCGGAGCAGGACACCGCGCCCGTGCAGGCGCCGGGTGTCGAGAAGGCGGAAGACGCGGACGAGCGGGTCGCTGAGCGCCGCATCATCGTCTACCTGACGGGGAACCAGTCCCTGTACGCGCTGAAGGATGGCCAGTCCGTCCTCGTCGCCGAGCGCAGTGGCGCGCCCGCGGTGTCGCCGGATGGCCGCGACGTCGTCTTCGCGAAGCTGCCGGACTCGTGGACCCAGGGCGACCCGGTGACGCGTGCGGACCTCCACGTCTACTCGCTGCGCACGGGCAAGCTGTCGCGGCTGACGTCGGGCCATGACGACCAGACTCCGTCGTGGTCGCCGGACGGCAAGAGCATCCTGTTCCAGTCCAAGGCCCGCTCCGGCGTGTCCTCGTTCTGGCGCGTGAACCCCAACGGCAAGGGCCTCAAGCAGCTGACGAATGTCTCGTCGCCCCAGTCTCCCTCGCTGAGCGTGGTGCCCACGCCGATGGGCGGCACGGGCGTGGAGTGGGGGCCGCAGGAGCGCCGCATCATCGTCTACCTCACGGCCCAGCCGAGCGGCAGCGCGGTGCAGGTCGTGAGCTTCGACCGGAACCTGGACGTCACGAACGCCTACAGCCTGGGGGAGGGCACCTCGCCCCGGTGGACCGAGCAGGGCACCATCGTGTTCCTGCGCGAGGTGCGGGGGCAGCTCACCGAGGTCGAAGTCAGCGTCGATGACTGATTGAGCCGCGCGCGCCGCGAAGCGAGGAGGGGGCGCTGTCAGCCCTCATCCTCGGCGCCGCGCCGCAGGCCCAGCATCCGCCGCAGCTCGCGCGCGGACTGGCGGCTGACCTCCACCGCGTGGCCTCGGGCCGTGCGAGCCAGGTAGCCGCCCGTCTCCAGCGGCTCCAACCGAGCCACCTGCCGCAGGTTGAGCAGCGCCCGCCGGTGGACGCGGTGGAAGAGCTCCGCGGGCAGCTTCTCCGCCAGCTCGTTGAGGGTGAAGTCGGTGAGGAACTCGCCCTGCGCGGTGAACACCGTCACCAGCTCGTCATCCAGCGCCGCGTGGGAGATCGTCTCCGGGTCCACCAGCACGATGCCCTGTCGCGTGGGGATGGGCAGCCTCGCCAGCGCGCGCGGAGCCGTGGCCCCGGCGGCGGGCTTCTCCGCGGGCGCCGACACCTCTCGAGGCCGAGCCTCCGGCTCCATCCGCGCGCGCACGCGCTCCAGCGCCTTCTGGAGTCGCGCGGGCTCCACGGGCTTGAGCACGTAGTCCATGGCGCCGTGCTCGAAGGCCTCCACGGCATGCTCCGCGTGCGCGGTGCAGAGCACCACGTGCGGACGGCCTTGCGGCAGCAGCGCCAGCGCGTCCAGGCCACTCAGGCCCGGCATGTGGATGTCCAGCAGCACCACGTCCACGCCGCCCGCGCGCACCGCGGCGAGCACCGCTTCTCCATCCGCCGCTTCGCCGCACACCTCCACGTCCGGCAGGGCGCTCAACAGGCGCGACAGGCGCTTGCGCGCGAGCAGTTCATCATCGGCGATGAGGACCCGCAGGGTTGTGCTCACGTGACGACTCCGGACAGGGGGCCCGAGCGGGGCAGGGTGACGGTGACGCGGGTGCGGCCCTCGGCGCTCTGGAGCGCGAGGCGTGCGCCGCTACCGTACGCCAGCGCCAGGCGGCGCTCCACGGTGGGCAGGCCCGCGCTTCCCTCGCGAGGCCCCTTGGATGCCCCCGGGTTCTCGACGGCCACCTCCACGAGCCCCTCGCGCACCTGCACGCCCAGCGACAACAGGCCCCGGTGGCCCGCGGCGGGTCCATGCTTCACCGCGTTCTCCGCCAGCGGCAGGAGCACCAGCGGCGGGACGGGCAGGTCCTCCGCGCCGGGCTGGATGTCGAGCGTGAGCTGGAACAGGTCCGGGTCCCGCAAGAGGTGCAGGTCGAAGAGGGTGCGCATCAGCGCCAGCTCCTCCGCCAGGGGCCAGGTGGCCTTGCGCACGCCCGCGAGCACCGTGCGGAGCATGGTGGACAGGCGCAGCACGGCGGCCTCGGCGACGGCGCCGTCCTCGCGGCACCACTCGGCGATGGCGTTGAGGGTGTTGAAGAGGAAGTGCGGGTCCAGGTGGCTGCGCAGCGCGAGCAACTGCGCCTGCTCCGCCTCCAGCTCGAAGCGCGCCGCGCGGGCGCGCTCACGCGTCAGCGTCTCCTCGAAGCCGATGTCCCGCCCCAGGCCCCAGCCTCCGACGAGGAACAGGGCGTTGCACACCATCAAATTCGTGGGCTGGGTGAGGAAGGTGGGCCCCATGCCCAGGAGCTTGGGCACCACGAAGCCGGAGGTGAGCACCACGCCGGTGCCCAGCGTGCCGTACATCAACACGCGCACGCCGCCGTGGCTCAGGTCCAGGCCCTCCGGGAAGAGGACCCGGTAGGACACGGGGGCCACCCCGACGAAGAGCAGGCACATCAACACGCCCAGGTAGGGGGCGAGCGGCTCCGCGCTGAAGCTCGACTGCGCGGCCACCAGCGGCGCGGAGACCAGGAGGATGGGCACCAACCGCCGGGGCTCCGCGAGGGCCCTCAGGGTGGCGCGGACGATGGACCCTTCTGTCTTCTCCGACATGCTCCCGGCGGAGCCTACACCGTCGGCCGCCTCACCGCGCGGGCTGCTCCTCCAGCTCCACCTCGAAGGCGTCGACGAGGATGCTGCCGGCGAGGATGAAGGGGAAGAGGAGGATGGCGACGAGGACGAGGAGGGGCGTGGGGAGGGTGAGCATTGCGGGCTCCGGAGGCCTTGCAGCATGCAAACCCAGTCTGACGTTTTCCGTGCACCGGCGCTGACCGCCAGGGCTGGATGGTTGAATTCTGAAGACAGGCGGTCTTTTTCACCCCGCCGCGGTGACGAGCGCATCCGCGAGCTGGAGCCCGTTGCGGATGCAGTCGTTGAGGCCCACGCCCTTGTAGGCGTTCCCCGTGAGGGAGAGCCCAGGCCGGCGGGTGAGCGCCTGGTCGACGGCGGCCATCCGCGCCAGATGTCCCACGTTGTACTGGGGGATGCCCAGGGGCCAACGGAAGACCTCCGTGAGCGACGGCGTGGCCGTCACCCCCGCGAGCGCCTTCAGCTCCTCGCGCGCCAGGGCCACCAGCGCCGGCTCATCCAAGCCCACCAGGTCCGGCCGCTTCGCGCCGCCCACCATGCACGTGTACAGCACGCGGCCCGGCTCCACGCGGAAGGGGAACACGGTGGAGGCGTGGATGGAGCCCAAGAGCCGCCGTCCCTCCGAGGGAGGCACCAGGAACCCGAAGCCATCCGGTGCGGGCGTCGTGCCCACGTCGAAGCCCAGCTGCACCACGGCGATGGGCGCGTACTCGATGCCGCCCACGCGCGCCGCCAGCTCCGCGTCCAGCGGATGCAAGAGCTTCTGCGTCACGTATGCGGGCGCGGCCAGCACCACGTGGGACGCATCCAGCTCGGAGCGCTGTCCCTTCTCGCTCACCGCGAGCCGCCACCCGTCCCCCACGCGCGTCAGCCCTTCCACCGTCGCGTTCACGCGCGCGTCCTCCCCCAGCGAAGCGCTCAGCGCGTCGATGAGCGTCTGCAAGCCGCCCTCGAACGTGCTGAGCGCGCCGCTCAGCTCGGGCGCGGCGGACGCGCCCGCGGGCAGGGCCTTTCGTCGGGCCTGCTGCGTCCGGATGGCGCCGAGGATGAGGCTGCGGTGCTCGTGCTCCAGCTTCACCAGCGGCGGGAAGGTGGCGCCCACGCTCAAGCGCTCCACGTCTCCGGCGAAGATGCCTGTCTGCACCGCGTCCAGCAGCACGCGTGTCGCGGTGGCGCCCAGATGTCTGCGACCGAAGGCCGCCAGTGACTCATCGATGCCCGGCGCGGCGCGGCCGGTGAAGAGCTCACCCATGACCCGCAGCTTCGCGCTCCACGGCAGGATGTCCGAGCCCAGGAACGCCGGGGGCGATGCGGGCACCGAGCGCAGCTGTCCTCGCGTGTAGACATATCGCCGCTTCGCCGCCGCATCCGCCGCGCGAATCCTGTGTTCCAGATTCAGCGCGCCGGCCAGCTCGCGTGTCGCCGGCTCACGGTCCAGGAAGCTGTTGGGACCTGTTTCAAGGAGGAAACCTTGTTTCGCGCGAGTCCCCACCGCGCCGCCGAGCCGGGATGTTGTCTCCAGGACAACGGCGGCCTTGCCCCGCGAGCGCAATCGCCAGGCGACGACCAGACCTGAAATCCCACCTCCTACGACGGCGACAGTCATCGGCTGTTCCTCCTGAGACTCATTTTTCCGGTGACCAGCGTGCACTCGAACCTCCTCGGTGGGGCGTGTTTTGCCAAGGACATCCATTCGGCGCGTTAATGAAGTACATGCGCTACGTCATCACCGGAGCGAGCAGGGGCATTGGGTTTGAATTTGTCCACCAGCTCCTCGAGCGCGGCGACATCGTCGACGCCGGGGTGCGCTCGGAGGAGGGACTGCGACGGTTGGAGCCACTCCGGCGCGCGAGCCGCGGGCGCTTGCGGCTCCACACGCTCGACGTGGCCGAGGAGCGGAGCGTCAGGGGCTTCGCCTCCAAGGTGTTGGAGGAGCCGGTGGACGTGCTCATCAACAACGCGGGTGTCCCGGGCCTGTGGTGCACGCTGGCGGACGTGGACTACGTGGACATGCTGCGCACGTTCGCCGTCAACGCGCTGGGCCCGCTGCGTGTCACCAGTGCGCTGCTGCCGGGCTTGCTGCGGGGCGGCCCGCGCAAGGTGGCGCACGTCACCTCGCGCATGGGCTCGCTCTCCTCGAACCACGAAGGCGGCGCGTATGCCTACCGCATGTCCAAGGTCGCGCTGAACATGGGCGTGCGCAACCTGTCCAATGACTTGCGGGGCCACGGCATCCTCTCCGTCCTGCTCCACCCCGGTTGGGTGAAGACGGACATGGGCGGGCCGGATGCGCCGCTGCCGCCGCGCGAGTCGGTGCGCGGCATGCTGAACATCATCGACGGACTGCGCGCCGAGCACAGCGGCCGCTTCTTCGACTACCAGGGCGAGGAGGTGCCCTGGTAGCGGCTCACGGATAGAGCATCTGCGCGCGCCAGCCTTCGCCGTCGCGCAGATAGACGTGGCGGTCGTGCAGTCGGCTGGGGCGGGCGTGCCAGAACTCGATGCGGTCCGGCACCACGCGGAAGCCGGACCAGTGCGGAGGCCGGGGGACTTCGCCTCCCGCGTAGCGCTTCTCCACGTCCTCCACGCGGTTCTCCAACTCCTCGCGCGAGCCCAGGGGGCGGCTCTGCAAGCTGGCCCACGCGCCCACCTGGCTGCCGCGCGCGCGGCTGTGGAAGTACGCGTCCGCTTCCTGGGGAGACACCACCTCCACGCGGCCCTCCACGCGCACCTGCTCGTCCAGGGGCTGCCAGTAGAAGCACAGCGCGGCGAAGGGCTGGCCCAGCAGCTCGCGGCCCTTGCGGCTCTCGTGGTTGGTGAAGAAGACGAAGCCGCGCTGGTCGAAGTCCTTGAGCAGCACCACGCGTGCGCTGGGACGTCCGTCGGCGTCCACGGTGGCGACCACCACCGCGTTGGGGTCCACGGGAATGGCCTGGCGGGCGCGCTCGAGGACGTCCGCGAATCGCTGGATGGGGTCGGGAGGTATCAGCACGGGCGCACCATAAGGGACGGGTGGCGCGGGTGCACCTTCACGGTTGACTCGCCCCGTGCAACCGTCATCGTGGGCACATGAAGATTCTCTTCATCTCCTCGGAGGTGGCTCCGTTCTCGAAGTCGGGAGGACTGGGGGACGTGGCGGGGGCCTTGCCGGCCGCGCTGGCGGCGCTGGGCCATGACGTCAAGGTCGTCACCCCGCGCTACCGCGAGCTGAGGGACGCCGGCCGCCTGTCGCCCACGGGCCAGGTGCTCCAGCTGCGCTTCCCCTTCGGCGAGGCGGGCGGCCCCATCCTCTCCGTCCGGATGGCGGAGCGGCTGGAGGTCCTCTTCCTGGAGAACGAGTTCTTCTTCGGCAACCGGAACGGCCTGTACGGAGACGCCTGGGGCGAGTTCGGCGACAACGCCCGGCGCTTCTCCTACCTGTCCGTCGGCGCGCTGCAGGCCGCGCAGCGCCTGGGCTTCGTGCCCGACATCGTCCACGCCAACGACTGGCAGACGGGACTTGCGCCCCTGGCGCTGCGGCGCGGCTTCCAGGCCACGCAGCTGGCGGACGCGAAGAGTGTCTTCACCATCCACAACCTCGCGTACCAGGGCCACTTCAACAAGGCGGTGATGGAGGACCTGGGGCTGCCGTGGGAGTTGTTCACCGCGGACGAGGGCCTGGAGTTCTACGACTCCGTGAACTTCATGAAGGGGGGCCTCGTCTTCGCCGACGCGCTCACCACCGTGTCGCCCACGTACGCGCGGGAAATCCAGACGCCCGAGCAGGGCTACGGCCTGGACGGCCTGCTGCGTCACCGCGCGCACCGGCTGCACGGCATCCTCAACGGCATCGACGTGCACGAGTGGAACCCGGCCACGGACCCGCACCTGCCCGCGCGCTATGGGCCTCGGGAGCTGGGGGGCAAGTCGGTCTGCAAGCGCGCGCTGCTGGAGCACTTCGGCCTGCCGCCCGGAGACGCGCCGGTGTTCGCCATCGTCAGCCGGCTGGCGTGGCAGAAGGGCACGGACCTGCTCCTGGAGGTGCTGCCCACCGCGCTCCAGGCGGACATCCGCTTCGTGGGCGTGGGCAGCGGCGAGCCCGAGCTGGAGGAGGGCCTTCGCGCGTTGCAGGCCCGCTACCCCAAGCAGGTCGGCGTGCACGTGGGGTTCGACGCCCGGCTGTCCCACCTGGTGGAGGCGGGGGCGGACTTCTTCCTCATGCCCAGCCGGTATGAGCCGTGTGGTCTCAACCAGATGTATTCACTGCGTTACGGCACGGTGCCCATCGTCCGGGCCACCGGGGGCCTGGTGGACACCGTGGAGGGGGGACTCGGGGGGAACGGGCTCGTCTTCGAGGCCTTCCACCGGGCCGCGCTGCTGGCCGCCTTCCGCCGGGCCCTGGCCCTCTACGCGGACCCGCCCCGACTCGTGGATTTCCAGAGACGCGGGATGGACAAGGACTTCTCCTGGGATGTCTCCGCTCGCCGCTACGAGGCTGTCTACACGGCCTTGCTCGCTGAATAGTGGGTGCGGATGAAAAATCGCAGTAGGATTGCGGTGTGGCGGAAGCTCCGGACCTGGGTGGTTACGAGGTAGTCGGCCGGCTGGCCGTCGGTGGCATGGCGGAGGTGTACCAGGCGAGAGCCCGGTCCACGACGCAGCGCTCGCCGGGGGAGCCGGACGAAGTTGTCATCAAGCGACTGCACCCCTCGTTTCGAAACGACACGGCCTATGTGAAGGCGTTCGTCGACGAAGCGAAGCTCACGGTGCGGTTGAGACATGCGCACATCGTCCGGACGTTCCGCTTGTTCAAGGCGGGGCCGGACTACCTGATGGTGCAGGAGCTCGTCAGTGGCCGGACGCTCGGCTACATGCAGGAGCTGTTGCTCAAGGCCGGCGCGGCGATGCCGCCCGAGTCCGCCTGCTACATCGCCTGGTGCCTGCTCAAGTCGCTCGACTACATCCACCGGGCCAAGGTGGGTGAGAACGGCGCCACCATCGTCCACCGCGACGTGAACCCGGCCAACGTGCTGCTGGGCATCAACGGCGACGTGAAGCTGACGGACTTCGGCGTGGCGGAGGTGGAGGGGCTGATGCGCGGCGACTCCGGCGCGCTGCGTGGCACCCTGCCGTACATGAGCCCGGAGCAGGTGCTGGGGCACGCGGTGGACGCGCGCACGGACCTGTACGCGGTGGGCGTCATCCTCTGGGAGCTGTTCGCCAGCCGGCGGCTGCACGCGGGGGAGAACGAGGCGGAGCTGATGCACAAGGTGCGCGATGCGCGCGCTCCGCTCCTGTCCTCGGTGACGTCGGACCTGCCGGACTACGCGGGGCAGGTGGTGCGCAAGGCGCTCTTCGCGGACCGGGTGCGGCGCTTCCAGTCGGCGGCGGAGTTCATCAAGGCGCTGGAGGCGCTGGCTCGCCGGGCGGGCTGGCCCCTCACGGTGGAGGCGCTCCAGCCCCTCTTGGGCGGATGATGCGCACGCGCCGCGAGCTGCTGGGGTTGCTCGGGGGCGGGGTGCTGGCCTCGGGCTGCCTGGGCTCGGCGCCCTTCCATCCGCGCGCCTATGACGACGCGGTGCGTGTCGAGTCGCTCGCCGTGGACTTCGCGGAGGACAAGTCGGGCCTGCTGGACGTGGGGCTCCAGGTGAAGAACCCCTCGTCCGACGCGGCCAGCGTGTCCTTCGTGGACTTCGAGCTGTGGGTGGACGGACGGCGCGTCGCGGCGGGGCAGCAGCAGCTGGACGCGGCGCTGCCTCCGAACGCGGAGATTCCCCTGCGCGTCCTCTTCCCGCTGGCCGCCGAGCGCGTGGTGGCCGTCACGGGGACGCAGCCGCTGCCGGTGCGCGTGCGCGGCGGGGTGCTGCTGCGCTTCGGCACCACGGAGCGCCGCGCGCCGTTCCGCGTCCAGGGCTCGCGGCGGATGACCCACGTGCCGCCGCTGGACGCGGGCGGGGACTGACTCAGGACTTGCCGGCGGAGGCCTCGCGAGGCTCCTTGCCGCGCACGTCCTTCCCAGGCGTGGTGCTCTTGAGGCGGGACATGCGCACGCGGTGGATGCGGGCGCCTTCCTTGCTGGCGATGACGAACTGCCAGCCGTTGTAGGTGAAGCGCTCGCCCACGTCGGGCAGGTGGCCGGCCAGGGACGACAGGTAGCCGCCCAGCGTGTCGAAGTCGCCCTCGGGCAGCGGGAAGCCGAAGGCCTGGGTGAAGCCATCCACCTCCATGGCGGCGTCCACGACGAAGCTGCCGTCGGCCATCTTCTCCACCTGCTTCTCCTCCACCTCGAACTCGTCGCCGATGTCGCCGACGATTTCGCGGAGGATGTCCTCCAGCGTCACGACCCCCATGAAGCCGCCGTACTCGTCCACGACGATGGCCATGTGGATCTTCCGCTTCTGCATGTCCCGCAGCAGGTCGCCGATGGGCTTCATCCACGGCACGAAGTGCGCGGGGCGGATGATGTCCTGCAGGACGATGAGCTCCGGGTGCTGGAGCAGCGGGATGACGTCGCGCGCGTGCAGCACGCCGATGATGTGGTCCACGTCATCCCGGTACACGGGGATGCGCGAGTGGTTCTCCTCGGCGAGCAGCCGCAGCAAGTCGGTGGAGGTGATGGTGCTGTCCACCGTCACCACCTCCGTGCGCGGCACCATGACGTCGCGGCAGCGCTTGTCGGACAGCTCGAAGATGGAGCGGATGAGCTGCGGGGCGCTCTTGTCGACCTCGTTCTTCGCGGCCTGCGCGGCCAGCAGCTTCTCCAGTTCCTCGAGCGGAGGCGGGGGCGGCTCGAAGCGCAGCGTGCGGCCGAAGGTGCGCGCCATCAGGTTGAGCACCCCCAGCACCAGGCGCATGGGGGGATAGAGCACCGTCACCAGCAGGGAGACGAGGCCCGACAGCCGCAGCGCCCAGCGCTCCGGGTTGGCGTTGGCGAGCCCGCGCATGGTGACTTCCATGAGGCTGGCCAGCACGCCCACGAAGAGCGCGCCCGCGGCGACGGTGGCCACCGGCAGCCAGGCGGCCTCGCCGTAGCGCGTCAGGTCCAACATGCGAGGGGGGACGAAGGCGCCGATGGCGGCGGCCAGGAACCCACTCAGCAGGGTGCCCAGGCGCAGGGCGGTGGCGGTGGCCTCGCGCTCCGTCTTGTGGCGGAGGACGCGGCGGCTGGCGGCACCCTTGTGGGATTCCGCCAGCTCTTGGGCTCGCAGGTCCGACGTTCCGTAAAGCGCGGACTCCGCCGCGGCGACCAGGGACCTGACGAAGCACAGCGCCAGGCAGGCGACCCAGAGGGCCCAGGTAGGCATAGAGACCGGTTCTTATCCCGTGCTAAGGGTCCGTTCCACCCCGCCGGAGCCCCGATGCCCGCTCGCATGTACTTCCTTGGAGCACTTCTGGCCTTCCTCGTCCCCGCCGTCGCTGGCGCGTGGCCGGTGGACCTGGTCCTCCCCCTGGAGGCGGGAAAAGACCGCTTCCAGAAGCTGGCGGCCCTGGAGTGGGTGGAGGTGGAGGACGCCTCCGTGGCCAGCGCCGAGGCGCTCCCGGGCAGCAACGAACTGTTGCTCACCGGGCACAAGGAGGGGCAGACGCTCCTGCTCCTGTACGCGGAGGGGCGCTTCGCGGTGTGGAGACTGGTGGTGGGAGCTCCTCCCTCGGACGACCTGTCGCCTCGGATGGCCTCCGCGCGCAAGGTGTGCCCGGACCTGAAGGCCACGCAGGGGGCGGAGAAGCTGCTGTCCGTCACGGTGAAGGACCCGGCGTGCCGGGCGGCGCTGTTGGAGGTGCTGCGCTCGGACGCGTATGTGGCGCGGGAGTTGGAGCTGACCTTCGAGGTGCCGGCGCTCCAGGAGCAGCTGGCCGCGATGAGCGCGGCGCTCAAGCCGCTGGGGCTGGAGGCGCGCTACAGCGGCGCGGGCCTGGTGATGACGGGCTCGGCGAGCCGCGAGGACTGGAGGAAGGCGCTGTGGGAGCTGTTCCGCCGCTCCGTGGGCCGGGTGCCCCTGGAGGACCGGGTGGAGGTGAAGGCCCCGGAGGCTCCCGCCGCGGTGCCGGACGCGGGGCCCGCCGTCGAGGCCGAGCCTCCCGTGCCGGTGGAGATCATCCGGGGCACGCCGAAGAAGCCGCGCAAGAAGGGCTGAGCCCTCAGCGCGCCGTCTCGCGCAGGAGGATGAGGCCGCGCGAGGTGTCCACCGTGTAGACGAAGCCGTCGCCCGGGACGCGGATGCCGATGGCGCCGTCGTAGAAGCTCTCGCCCCGCCCCGGGTCATCGGGCCGGAAGGTGTTGTAGTGCGCGACCTCGCGAGGGTTCTCGGGGGTGGACACGTCCAGCACGCGCACGCCGTCCTGGTACCACGCGACGTAGAGCTTCGTTCCCACCAGCACCATGTTGTGGAGGGAGAGGTGCTCCTGGCGTCGGTACTCGCCCAGGAGCTTCACCGAGGCCGGGTCCGTCACGTCGAGCACGCGCAGGTGCGCGCCCCAGTCCTCGCCTCCCTCGAAGGCGATGACGCGCTCGCCGAACCGCCCGACGGCGTTGGCGTGGCTGGTGGCGTTCCGGTAGCGGTAGGAGCCGAGCTGCGTCGGGGCGTCCTCTCGCTCCACCTGGGCGATGACGTAGCCGGCCCTCCAGAAGTTCGTGTAGAGGCGCCCCTCGAAGACGAACATGTCGTGAGGCCCGTTGGAGGTCTCCGGCGTGAAGCCCGCGGCCTGGAAGCCTCCGATGCGGCGCGGCTGCAGGGGCTGGCTGATGTCGTAGACGAGCACCTCGCCCGTGGGGGCGGGGGAGGCGGCGAAGAGCCGGTCCTCGTGGACGAACACGGTGTGCGCGTTGGTGCGCTGCTGGCCGCCCGTCGCGAGGACCTCCAGCGGGTACCCGGGGTCGGTGATGTCGAAGACGATGACGCCCCGGGCTCCGCTCGCGACGTAGAGCGCGTCGTCCTTCGCCCAGACGCCGTTCCAGTAGTTGTCGTTCGGGAGCCGGAGGCTCCGCGTGAGCACGGGCTTCGTCGGGTCTCTCACGTCGTAGACGAGGAGGCCCGCGCCCAGGGACACGACATAGGCATGGCCGCGCGTGACGTAGATGTCCACGGGGGTGCCCGGCACGAAGGTCTCGGAGACTTGCTCCAGGCCGGAGGACTCGGGCTCGCCCTCGGCGGCGGTGACCTTGCGTGCGTCGAAGGTGCCTTCGCGCTGGACCTGGCCGTTGTAGCAATCCACGTAGCAGCCCTGTAGCCGCCCGGGCTCCGGGGATTGGCAGCCCAGATAGGAGCGGCGCCGCGAGCCCGAGGCCCCTTCCGCTCGCTGCGCGGAGATGTAGACCTGGCCGCGCGAGTCCACCTCTCGCCGGTCCACGCGCAGGCCGTTCGCGAACTGGTCGCCCGTGGGCGCGAGCCTCATGGCCTGGGGGCCCAGCGTGTAGTCACCGGCATATTGCGGACTCTTGGCGCGGACGTGCAGCGTGTAGACGCCATCCAGCTCCAGGGTCGCGAGTCCGCCCGGGGTGCAGGCGCTCGCGTCGAAGCTGGCGAGGCTTCCGCAGGAGGCCGCGGAGAGGTCCACGCGACAGGCGGCGAAGGGGCCGGTGTCCTTCCAGTCGCCGTCGTGGAGGTCACCCGTCGGAGGGCCGGGCTGGGGCGTCTGCGAGTCATTGCGGCAGGCCGACAGGGCCAGTGTCACGGCCGCGAGCATCAACAAGGCGCGCATGGGCTCATCCTGGTGGAGAGAGTGGGTGCAGTCATATCGCGCGGGATGGGGCCTCGTCTGTCGCGGGGCGGCGGGATGCGTCAGGGTGTGCCGCGAGGGGGTGGGCTTGAGGTATGACCGTGGGGAGTCCGCCCGGGTGGCAGCACGCGTCACACATCACGCCGCCAGGGTTGCGTGGAGGAGCCGATGCGATTCTCGAAGTGGACGCCTTCGTTGGCGCTGGGGTTGACGCTGTTCGCCGTGCCGCGGGGGGCGATGGCCCAGGATGATGGCTCGGCCGTCATCATCGAGGCCCCGGTGCCGGACCGAGGCTGTCCGAAGCGCCCGGATGTGGTGCCGTTCTCCTCGGGCTCGCACCTGGGACTGGAGCGCTCGGGGTGGTTGGTGCACCAGGCCGTCATCCCCGAGTCGAAGGACACGTACTTCAAGGGGCTCGAGCGGGAGCGCGAGGGCGCGAAGCTGGTGGCGGAGGAGGACGTGCGCAAGCTGGGCGCGCCGGACCCGAGCATCCCGCTGTGGGTCTTCGGCAAGAACGACACGCCCGCATGCCGCGCGACGCCGACGCAGTGGTGGGCGGTGCGCAAGGGCGCGACGGACGCCGAGCGCAAGACGTTCCTCATGGCGGAGATTCAGTCGGACTGCGACATGCTGCCGCCGGGGCGCTTGTCGGGTACGCCGGTGGCGCTGCGGCAGAAGGACGAGCCCACGGGCTGCAAGCTGCGCCGGCCCACGGAGCGAGAGCTGGGCAAGGATGGGGAGGGGCTGCCCGCGGACGTGATGGAGTTCGTCCCCGCGCGCGATTGCGAGGCCCCGGGTTGCTTGCGGCTGTGGGAGCGCATCGGCATCACCTGGGAGGACGGTGGCGCGGTGAGCGACTTCACGGTGTCGTGGATGGACCGCAAGGGGAAGAAGGACCCGTGTGACTGGGCCACCGAGGACCTGTCGCTCTTGTTCTATCGCCCGTCGGGTGCGCTCTCGCCGGCGTCGCTGAAGAACGGGGGCACCGTCTTCTTCGGCGGCCTCCATGACAGCGCGGGACTGCGCTTCATCTTGAGCCGGGACTCGGGCTCGCTCTTCGTCCATGACCCCGCGAAGCCGAAGGCCAGCCCGAAGGCCATCCGCTTCACCAGTCCGTCGGAAGAGGAAGTGCTCCTCACGCGACGCAGCCTGTCGCCGTGCAAGGTGAAGCGCCCCGCCGCGTCCCCTTGGGGGGAGTGAGCGCGCGGGGCTCGGGCCCGCGATTCGTGACGACCAGGATTGAGGCACTTCTCCGTATATCGGGGGCGGCTCTTGGGGGCCGCCACGCCTGAAGGCGCCATGTCCGCCCAGGCGAGGGAGTGCAGGAGGGATACATCCCTCCAGGGGGAGTCATGTCTCGCATTCGTTCTCTGTTTCTTTCCGGGGCCCGGCGGAGTGTGTCCTGCGCGCTGGCCTTGGCCTTCTCGCCGCTGGCGGCGCTGGCCTCCGACGCCGTCTCCTTCGCGCCGCCGGAGGTCCCGACCTCTGAGCTGACGGCGCTCAGCTCGCAATATGTCCAGGAGATTGCCCTGGACATGTGCAACTGGTCCAACCGCCCGACGAACAGCACTTGCACGGCGCAGAACGCGGCGGACGCCCCGTCCACCTGGAATCGGGCGAACGCCGTCGCGTGTGCGGCGCCCACGGCTCCGGCGCCCTCGACGTCCTGGTTCGACCTGTCGCCCACCGTGGCCTGTCCCTATGACGGCATCAATGGCTGCCGGACGCAGCAGTGGCACTGGCCGGATGGGCGATATCTGAGTGGCTGGGGTTGGTCTGTCATTCATTGCCCCAGCAACCCGGTGGACTGGTCCACGGGGCTCTTCACCAAGCCCCTGGCGACCACCGTCTCCAACCATGTCTTCCTTCGCGTCCCGGGCTTCTTGAGCCACAGCCAGCCGCGCACGGTGCGTGGGCAGGTCAAGGTGATGCTCTACACGAGCAAGCCCTACAGCCCCAGTGGACTGCCGAGCGTCAGCCTGTCCGCGACGCTCGCGCTCCAGACCCAGGGGACGGACAACGTCTGGCGCGATATCGCGATACGGGTGCTGCCCGCGCCGCCCTACGGGCCGGGGACCTTCTACGAGATGTTCGAGCTGGAGGCCGTCGTCCAGCCCTACACCCCCGTGCGCGTGGAGTTGCGCGCGAACACGCTGCCGGCGCTGCGGGTGGCCGACGAGAACAACATCTGGATGAACTACCACCTGAACGCCGACCTCATCGAGGCGCGGCTCATCCTGCCGGATTGCATTCCGGACCAGTCCCGTCCCGGCTTCTGTCTCTGAGCGTCTCCGCGCGCGGCCGCGAGCCTGGAGGCTTGTCGCCGCGCGCGTGAGCCGGACGTCTTTCCAAGCACCTTTTTCACCCATCAGGAGAAGCCATGAAGAAGCGAATCACGTTCGCGGGGGCGACGTGTGCCCTGTTGTTCGCGGGACAGGCCCACGCAGTGGATGTCATCGACCTCATCTCGCCGGCGCGCTGTGAGCCGAGATTCAACCGGCTGATGAACTGTCAGATGGCTCCACGCACGTTCATCACGCCCACGGCGGAGACCGCGGTGCCCCTGCGCACGTCGCTACGCTCCGTGGTGACGGGGAACTGCTCCACCCAGTATCCGCTCGAGGCCAAGGCGGAGGCCGCTGGCGCGGCCACGGCCATCATTCCCTATCTGCGCAACGTGGAGGTGATGCTGCGGGGCGCGGGCGGTGCGCCGGTGGGCACGTTCGTGCTCAGCGACAACTCGGCCTGGACGTCCACGGCCGTCCTGGACGGCACCTGCAACATCAAGCTGGAGGTGCGCTGGAACGAGGTGGACGTGTCCAACACGGCGGAGGCCCAGGCGCTCCTCACCGCCATCGACGCCGAAATCACCGCCGCGTCGAACCACGCCTCGCGCATGGAGGAGCTGATGCTCTACCAGCGCGCGTATTCGCTCATGCGCAGCCTGGCGGACCGCTTCCGCGTCGAGTTGTCCAACGAGACGATGCAGGAGATGCGCGCGGCGGCCCTCGAGTCGGGGCCCGCCCTGGAGTCGATGATTCTCAACTGCGGCGACCTGTCCATCGAGGAGCGCCTGGCGCTGCTGCGGCTGCATGGGGGGCTCTGGGTGCTGGGCCATCCGGAGGACTGGCAGCGACCGGATGGCACGGTGATGACGCTCGAGGACCACCTGGGCGCGGACGCGGCCGAGGTGCTCGCGCGGCTCAACGCCATCATCGCCCGGCAGACGCAGAACCCTCCCGACTACGCGCAGCTCTACGACGCGGCGACGCAGGAGGTCATCCGGCTCCAGAACAAGAAGGTGCTGGCCCTGGTGCAGCTGGACCCGTGGCTGCCGTAGCGGCCCCGCTCACGACTTCCTTCAGGAGAGACAGAGCATGAAGCGATTCACACCACGAACGGCGCTCAGCGGCGCCGTGATGGCCACCCTGTTGTCCCTGGGGTGCGGGCCCACGTCGGCGCCGCACGAGCCGGAACCCCTGGCGGCGCAGGGCCAGCGCTCCGCGTACTGGCCGCGGTACTGCGCCTTCGTCGACAGGCACCACCTTCTCGAGTGCGTCGAAATCAACCAGAGCCCCCAGGTTCCCTACGACGCTGTCTTCAATCGGATGGGGAACATCTGTGGCACGGACATGACGTGCCGCTTCCAGCCCATCCAGATGCTGGTGCCGGACCCGGAATGGAACGCCACGCATGCGGAGCTGACGACGTGGCTGGATTCACAGCAGAACGTGATTGCCTTCTTGAAGAACAGCAACAAGAGCGCCGAGACGCTCAAGGCGACCCTGACCGGCATGCGCGATAGCACGCGCGGGCTCGTCAGGTCCCAGGATCGCGAGCTGGCGGCGGTGTCGAACCGCATCAAGACGATGATCGACTCCGCCGAGTCGACGGTGAAGGCGAAGGCGCGCGAGTACGGTGACCCGGTCGTGGTGGAAGAGGCCGAGGTGAAGGCCGGCATGGTGCGCGTGGAGGCGACGGTCTCCCGGGCGCGGGCGGACCTCGATGTGCTCGTGCCCGAGGTGGTCGCGCTCGCGAACCGCTTCGCCGCTTTCAAGGCGACGGAGCCCGCGACGACGGCCTCGCTGCGGACGCTGGCCACGCAGGGCTCGGCGGCGAACCTCCAGGGGCTGGTGACGGTGCAGCTCGACGCGGTGGCCCTGGCGCATCAGGAGAGCGGCGCGGCCAGCGTGTTGGCGATGGATGCGGTTCGGCTGCGCATGCAGTTGGGGCGGATCCAGGAGGACTACGTGACGAGCCTGCTGCGCGACAAGGAGTTCATCGCGCAGCGCGGGCTGGTCATGGGAGACCTCGTCGACGGGGAATTGGAGATGCTCGGGGGCATCGAGGGCTACTGCGACTCGCGCCGGCGCAAGGTGCTCACCGCGGTGGACCGCCTGCTGGAAGGCATGAAGCAGCGCCGCGACGCGCTCATCGGCCTGGAGGCGGACGCGGCCACTCGCCAGGCGATGGCGGACGCGGCCTTCCTCACCGCGTCGCAGCGCTTCCTGGACGACGTCACCGCGCGCAGCACCCAGCTCTGGAAGGTGGCTCCGAAGAGCACGGTGCTGAAGCTGTCGTTCCTGTCGGAGAAGTTCGACCAGATGGAGTCGTATCTGCAGTTCGAGCCCGCGTGCGCGCCGCCAGCGGCGGGACAGCGCTCGTGGAGGGAGACGGGATGCGTGGCGATGCGCCGGGACTTCTCCCGCGTGCGCACGTGGATGACGTCCACGCTGCCGGGAACGCTGCGGCTCAACGTGGCGATGATGCGCAACGCGGGCACGGTGCCCGCGGCGATGCTGCTGGAGGTGGAAGCGAAGCTGGCCGCGGGTCAGCTCAAGGACGCCGCGACGGTGCATGACGCCGCGCTGCGCAAGTCCGACGGACTGTGAGACCCGACATGAGAAACCGACTGAACTTCTTCTCGCGTGCGCGGGCCAGCAGGGCTCCGCGCGGCATCCTGGCCCTCCTGCTCGCGCTGCTGTGCGCGCGCCCGGCATGGGCAGACACGTACGACATCGTCTGGGAGACCGTCTCGTATATCGGCTCGAAGGGGAGCAACAACAACGCGACCATCGTGCGCGAAGGCATCCCCATCTTCGACGTCAACCTCATCCCCCTGCCGACGTACACGGTCCCCAACCAGCTTCGGGCGGCGCAGAACGGGGACCGCTACAACATGTTCCATGCGCCGTTCGACTCAGTCCTGCTGAGGCCGGGCGCCAACTCCTTCTACTTCGGCATCACCACCGTGGGAGGGGATGGGCAGACGTACACGACGGAGCTCGTCCGGCTCGCGCGTCCGGGTCAGTCGCCCTTGCCGCTGTTCTCCGTCAACCGGGCGGGGACGGCGTTCACGGGCGCCACGAACGTGAACTTCTCGCTGAGAGAGCTCAACCCGGGCCTGGCGGACCGCATCGCCGAGATGGAGCGAGCCATCTCCGAGGACCGGAACAAGATTCTGGGGAACGCGACGAGCATCGCGGACATGCAGGCGCGGCAGGCGCGGCTCGACAGCCTCCAGGCGGAGCTCGAGGCGTTGCTGCAGAAGGGCTTCGACGAGCTGACCGCCGCGGAGCTGGACGCGCTGCTGAAGCGCTACGCGGACCTGCCGGCGGGGACGCGCAACGCGCTGGTGAACCTGGTGGCGGACCTGAAGAAGAACGTGGCGCAGCTGCGCGCGGAGATTGCGCGCATCACCACGGAGTTGGGCCTCCACGTGGACGAGGCGGTGTCGCTCATCGAGGCCGCCGTGGCGCAGGCGGGACACGACCTGAACTCGCCCGACAGCTTCGAGACGGGCAGCGGCCTGGACGAGGTGCCGGACGTGACGGTTCCGGAGGTCGTCCCCAACGACGACTTCGACCCGGAGCATGACCCGTACGCGGCCTTCGCCCAGCAGGTGATTTCGCGCCTGGAGCAGCAGATGGGGACGGGCTCGGCGGAGGACCGGCGAGGGTTCTTGAGCACGGTGCGGAGCTGGCGCGTCAACGTGGCCGCGATGCAGCGCTCGCTGGAGGCGCGCGCGGCCGTGTCCACGCAGGAGTGGGCCGCGTTCCTCAACGCGCGTCAGAGCGTGGCCTCCTACGTGCTCAACTTCATGGATGAGTCGGGCTGGTTCCTGGACAGCCCCATCCCCTTGGAGATTCGCGAGCGGTTGGACTCGGTGCTGATGGCTCACACGCCCCAGGCCGCCAACGCGCTCAAGGACGCGCTGGCCGGCTGGGACGCGAACATGACGCCCGAGGAGCGGCTGTTCCTGGACACCATCAACGCGATGCTCCAGGGCGCGGCCTCCGCCATCATGAGTGTGGATTGGGGCTTCGAGCGGCTCCTCGAGCTCACGCAGATGGTGAACTCCGCGGCCACCGCCGCCGTCGAGATCTCCCGCGTGCTCGTGGGCTTCACCCCCGTGGGCGACATCCTGGACCTGTGCGAGGCCGTGACGGGCAAGAAGTTCTGCATGCCCGGTGGCGAGAACCTGTCGACCGAGGAGCGTGTCGCCTCCGGGTTGGGGGTCTTCATCGGCAGCGGAGCCTTCTGGCATGGCGTCATGGCGGTGGCACCCGTGGGGGCCCGCGTCGCCAAGACGATCGACAACCTGCTGCTGGACCTGGGCGCGGCGGAGGCTCGGCTGCTGCGCACCCGGCTGGGCGACAACGCCATCGCTCACCTGGGCGACCTCACCGGCGCGCAAATCAAGCACCTGGCGGATGTCTATGGCGATGTGTTCGTCACGAAGTTCGCCTCCACGGTGGGCGGCGAGTCGATGCACAAGGTCGTGGGCCTGGACATCTTCGGCGCCGTGTGGAGCCCGGCGGTTCGCGACACCGTGTTCACGAAGAACCTTGGCGCCGCGGTTCGCAACCTGCCGCCGATGAAGGGCATGTATCTGGACGAGGTCCGGCTGCTGCTGCCGCAGAAGGGCTTCGTCATGAAGGCGTCCGACAACGTCCAGGAGGTCTGGGCCCATGCGGATGGCTCCATCATCCGCATTGCTCCCAACGGAACGGGCGGGCGTCCACGGCCGCATCTCAAGAAGGAGATTTCGCACACCCCCAACCAGTGGGCGGACGCGGACATCGCCTGCAAGGTGACGGACACCAACGTGCTGGTTCCCCAGGGGCAGAAGGAGGCCCGGGCGGGATTCAACAAGTGGTTCCGCGAGGCGATGATGGCCAAGTCGAAGAACGCCGGTGCCCGGGACCTGGATGCCGCCGAGCGCGCGATGCTGGAGCAGATCTGGGCGGACGCGTCTCACATGGACCTGACGCCCCTGTAGTCAGCCTTTCATTCAACCCATGCGCCGGGCCCTCACGGGCCCGGCTGGACACATCCATCTCATGAAGAACTTCAAGAACGCTTTCACCCCGGCGCTCGCCGCGCTGGGGCTGCTCATGGCCTCCGCTCCGGTGGCGGCCCAGGAGTCCTCGGCCTTCAGCTTCCAGTATCAACGCGAGGTGTCCATCGACCTGTGCAACTGGGCGGACCGCCCCATCGGCGCCAGCACCTGCGTCACGGTGGACACGTCCAGCAGCAATCCCATCGCATGCGATGCGCCGTCCCTGCCTCCACCGACGACGCGGGACACGTTCCTGCTCTCGGCCAGCGACCCGTGTCCGCTGGACCCGTACAACGGCTGCCCGCGTCAGCGCTGGCGCTGGAGTGACGAGCGGATGCTCAGCGGCTTCCGAGGCAATGAGCTGCGCTGCCCCTCGGACCCGCTGAAGTGGGGGACGAGCTTCTACACGGCGCCGCTGCTGACCTCGAAGAGCGGCCACGTGTTCATGCGGATTCCGGCGTTCTTCGCCCACCAGACGGCGAAGAAGGTCCGCGTCCAGGCGAAGCTGCGTCCGTACTCGCTGCGCCCCTGGGTGCCGGCGAACCTGCCCTACCAGCCGATGACCGCCATCCTCGCGCTCCAGCAACTCAACGCGAGCAACGTCTGGGTGGATCTCTCGACGCAGGTGATTCACGACGTGACGGAGCACACCACCACGTATTACGTGTACGAGACCGAGGCCCTGGTGCAGCCCTTCTCCATGGTGCGGTTGGAGCTGCGGGCGGGCTCCATCCCCACTCCCGTGTCGAACGAGGATACGGAGTACTACAAGAACTACCACCTGGAGCTCGACATCATGGATGGCCGGGTCATCCTTCCGGAGTGCATCCCGGACCACAGCACCGGGACCTGTCTCTAAGAGCGCGCGCATGACTTCCTCACGTCCTCTCATCACTCCGTCCAATGCCTCGCGGCTGAAGCAAGTCGGCCGGCTCGGCCCCGAGCTGAAGGCGAGCACCGCCGTCTCGGGCCAGCGGCTTGCGTTCTCGCCCCAGGGCTCCGTGGTCCTCGCGCTGGCCTTGGGGGGCACACCGTTGCGGTGGTGGGACGTGGGGGCTCCGCCTGGCGGGCCCAGAGGGACTCATGAGCCGCGCTCCGCGGTGGAGGCGGCGGTGCTCCCCGACGCGGAGCACATCGTTACCGTGGGCCCCGCGAGCCTCTCGCCCGCGGGGCTCTGGCGGCCGAGGTTGGTGTCCCTCTCCACGAAGGATGGAACGCTCACGCGTGAGCATCACCTGTCCAACGCGGTGACCCGCTTCTCCATGTCCGGAGGAGGGGAGTGGCTGCTGCTGATGCCGTTGGATGGTGAGTCGCCTCTGGTGTGGGACGTGAAGGCCTGGCGGCCACTGTGCGAGTTCACGCCGTTGGACATGGGTGTCCATGTCTCGTCGTGCGCGCTCTCTCCGGATGGCCGCTTCGCGGCGGCGACCTTCTCCGCGGACGATGGGCGCTCGGGGAACCTCTGGCTCTGGGCGGTGGGCGAAGGGGCGCAACCCGTGGTGCTGTCCATCGACGCGCCCACTCTGTGGAGTCTCGCGTTTCATCCGACGGAGCCGCTCCTGGTCGTGGGCGGCAGCACGGAGGAGGTCGCGGTGGTTGACCTGAGGGAGCGTCGCCTCGTGAAGATGCTCCCGGGCTTCGTTGGCTACACGTGCAACCTCAGCTTCAATCCCCAGGGTGACCTGCTCATTGCGTCCTGGGATGGTCGAGGCTTTGGGGTCCACCGCTTCGATACCGGCGAGGAGGTGTTCCACTTCAGTGATGGCGATGACCTGAACGCGAGTGACGCGCTCTTCTCGCCGGATGGACGCCTGGTCGCGTGGGGCCAGGGCGACGGCACCGTGGCCTTGTGGGGCGTGGAGGACTGACGCCCCTCGGGCTCGTCACGACGGCGTGGGCTCGGTCCACGAGCCCTGCCGCGTGGATTCATCCAGGGCCCGGCGCAGCGCGGTGAGGAAGCGCTTTCGCGTCCAGTCCTCCGCGCCGAAGCGCGCCAGGTGTTCCGTCTCCACCTGGCAGTCGATGAACTGGAACCCCCACGTCTTGAACCGCTCCACCGCCGTCGCGAACGCCACCTTCGACGCATCCGGCGCCAGCGCGAACATGCTCTCGCCGAAGAAGGCCGCGCCCAGCGACACGCCGTACAGGCCGCCCTTCAGCTCGCCCCCCGCCCACGCCTCCACCGAGTGCGCGAAGCCCCGCTCGTGCAGCGCGACGTACGCCTCCAGCATCTCGTCCGTAATCCACGTCCCCGTCTGCCCGGGACGCGACACGCGGCCACACTCGGTGATGACCCGCGCGAAGGCCGTGTCGTAGCGCACCTCGTAGTCCCCTCGCGCCATCGTCTTGCGCAGGCTGCGGCCCACGTGGAGCTTGTCCGGCTCCAGCACGAAGCGCGGGTCCGGCGAATGCCAGAGGATGGGGTCCCCCGCGCTGAACCACGGGAAGATGCCGCGCGAGTACGCGGCCAGCAGCCGCTCCGGGCTCAGGTCTCCGCCCACGGCCAACACGCCACTCTTGTCCGCGCGCTCCGGAGGGGGAAACAGCTCCGGATGCTCTTCACTCAACAAATAGATGGGCACGCGGCGCCCATCCTACCGGGACACGTTGAGCTTCACCTCGCCCGTGAGCGAGTACGGCACTCGCATCAACGGCCCCGTCAGCTCTCCCGTCACGCCATAGGGCAGGATTCCCCGCGAGATGAGCGACCTCACCTCCGGCCCCCAGGAGTCCTTCGTCACGGAGACCTCCACCGGATACACCCCCGTGGCGGACGCCTCCACGCTGTCCGACTGGGCCAGCATCCCGCTGTCCATCGCCTTGCCGGCCACGGCCACCTGCCACGTGAGCCCACTCAACTTGAGCGGGAAGGGGTTGGGATTGCGAATCCCCAGCCGCAGGTTGAGCTGCACCTCCTCGGCGGAGTAGCGCGCCCCGTCCAACTCCTCCACGACGATGGTGGGAAGCCTGGGCACCCGGACTCCTCGGCTCGCGGCGAAGGGGAGCTTCTGCTCGATGTCCCCCGTGCGCACCACCAGCACCCCTCGGAGCGCCAGGAGCACCGTGCCCCCTTGGGCGCTCAGCCGCGCCAGGTCCTCCGGGCTCTGCACGTAGGCCGCGCGCTCCTCGAACGACAGCGCCACCGGCGCCCCGCGCTCCAGCCGCGTCCCAAGCTTCGTGGTGCCCTGCTTCAGCACCTTCCCCTCGGACACGAGCTCATAGTCGGCCCGCTCCACCTGTCCGGAGCTCGCGGCCTCCAACTGGGCGCTGAAGCGGAGGGTGGCCTCCGTGAGGCCCTGGGAGACCACGGAAGTGTCCTGGGCCGTCAACGTGACGACCCGGGAAGCGGGGCTGACGGGGGTGGAGGCACACCCCCAGCCCACCCAAGCCAAGGCCGCCAACAGGACCACGGGCGAAGTCGAGCGCATCACGCTAGACATTGTGTGCACCGGGGGAGCCGCCCCCAAGGGCTTTTCCGCTAGACTGTCAACCACTCGTGGTCCGACGCCGCCCCAACTTCAACAAGACGCTCCGCGCCCTCATCCGGGACATCGCGACGAAGCTGCCGGAGTTCGCCCACGTGAAGGCGGGCCGAGTCCTGGTGGTGGCGGGTGAAGCGCGCCGCGCCTCCCGAGGCACCATCAAGCCCCTGTGCTTCCGGGGCGGCAAGTGCAAGGACCGCCGCGGCCGGCGCAAGCCCATCATCCGCATCCGCAGCCGGCGCATGCTGTACTGCATCACCCTGCGGCCCCTCTTCTTCCGAGGCTCCTCCGCCAAGGCCCGCTTGGAGACGGTGGTCCACGAGCTGTTCCACATGTCGCGCCGCTTCGACGGCACCCTGCACTCCGGCCGCCGCCACGCCGTGCTGGGCAAGGACTTCTCCCGGAAGCTGCGCCCGCTCGTGCGCCGCTACCTCAAGCTGTGCCCCCCGGAGCTGCTCGCCCCGCTCGCCTACACCGGCGAGGTGCGCGTCCTCCAATGGCTGGAGCGCCCCGGCCCCGCCTACATCCCCGGCACCCACCGGCGTGTGCGCAAGGTCTACACCGAGGACCAGCTCTACTACGGCATCACCCGCATGGTGACGCCCAAGCCCCGCGTCCGCCGCGACGCAGCCCCCCGCGCCAAGCTCCACTGAGCAACCTCCCAGGCCGACTCTGTGGGCCTCAGGACACTGATTCTGTGAGTAGGTTGACTTTGATAATCAGTATCAATATCGTCCGTTGTAGTTGAGACAGCGGAGTGGAGATGAGCGACGGATGCCAGCAGGGCGGTGAGGCGGATGAGCTGCGATGCCTGTGCGGGAGCCTGTTGGCCAGGCTGGTGCCGGGAGGCGTGGAGCTGAAGTGCCGCCGCTGTCGCCGGACGCGGGTGATTCCGTTGGAGCCGTCCGCGAGTGGTGCCGTGGCGCCCAGGGCGCGCGGCTGAGCAGACGAAGTGCCCGGGTGTGCAGGCCTGGGAGCAGGACCGAATTTTTCTGAGGCCCGAGGCCCCTGAGCCCAGCGCCCCACGGGGATTCCCTCTGACGGGAGTCCCACCGGCCATGCGCCGGAGGACGCAGTATGCGTGGGAGTTGGTGGCTTCTTGTGCTGGCCTGGGCCGCGCCGTCGTTGGCGTGGGGCCGTGCGCCTTCTTCCCCGTCGACTGAGTCCAGGGACGCGAACGCGTCCGTCCCCGTGGAGCCTGTGTCCTCCGAGCCTGTCGTGGGCTCCGAGGACGCGACGGTGGTGTCGGAGCAGGCCGAGGTCGTCGCGGGTCCAGGGGCCCCGGCGACCTCGGCATCTTCGACGCCCGCCGAGCCGTCTGTTGAAGCCGAGACCGCGAAGGACGATGTGCCGGTGGCGCGCACGGTGGTGACGGCGTCGCGCCGGCAGGAGCGGCTGAGCGAGACGCCCGTGGCCACGGAGGTCATCACCCGCTCGGAAATCCTGGCGACGGGCGCGCGCGACGCGTCGGAGCTGCTGGCCGCGCACCCGGGGCTGCAGGTGGTGCAGACCTTCGCGGGGGCATCCGTGCAGGTGCAGGGCCTGGGGCCCGAGTACGTGCTGGTGCTGGTGGATGGAGAGCGGGTGGCGGGCCGCGTCGCGGGTGGCGTGGACCTGTCGCGGCTGTCGCTCGAGGACGTGGAGCAGGTGGAGATCGTCAAGGGCCCGTCGTCGGTGCTCTACGGCAGTGACGCGGTGGGCGGCGTGGTGAACTTCATCACGCGGCGCGCGCGACAGCCGCTCGGCGGCGAGCTCCGCGTCGCCTATGGCGAGCTGAACCGGTTGGACTTGGACGCGACGGGCGAGGCGCGCGGCGAGCGCTGGGGCCTGCGCGTGAGCGGTGGGATGCAGCGCCGCTCGTCGTATGACTTGCAGCCCTCGGACGAGGGCACCACGGGCAGCAGCCTGGAGGGCTTCGACGTCTCCGCGAGTGGAGACTTGAAGGGGGAGGGCGCCTTCTCGTTGGAGGGCTCCGCGGGCTTCTCGCGGCGCACGCAGCGTGGGGTGGACCTGGGCGTCGCGGGGGCGGTGTTCGACCGGGCGAGCCGCGATACCTCGATGACCGGGCGCATGGCGCCGTCCTGGAAGCTCAGCGACGAGGCGACGCTGCGCGTAGAGGGCTCCTACACCCACTTCCAGCGGCGCTACCTGCGAGACCAACGTCGAGCCACCGCGCTGGACACGGTGGAGGACACCCGCGAGCAGCAGGCGCGCGTGGGCACTCAGCTCGACGCGCGCGTGGGTGAGCACCATGCCTTCGTCGTGGGCGCGGAGGTGCTGGGCGAGCTGCTCGCGGCGGACCGACTGGACTCCGGACAAGGAGAGCGCGGGCGGGCCGCCGTCTACGCGCAGGACAGCTGGACGCTGGCGACGGGGCCCAAGCTGGTGGTGGTGCCTGGCGCGCGCGTGGACGTGGACACGCAGTTCGGCACGGCCGTCACGCCTCGGCTCGCGGCGAAGGTGGACCCGCTGTCGTGGCTCACGCTGCGCGGCAGCTACGGCTGGGGCTACCGCGCGCCGGGCTTCCAGGAGCTGCTCCTCGACTTCGAGAACCCCACCGTGGGCTATGCCGTGCGCGGCAACCCGGACCTGAAGCCGGAGCGCTCGCGCAGCTTCAGCGTGTCCGCGGAGCTTCGGCCGCTGGAGTCCTCGCTCGTGTGGGTGAGCGCGTTCCAGCACTCGCTGCGCGACATGATTGGCACGTCGCTCCAGCAGTTGAGCGAGGGGCAGCTCTTCACCTACGTCAACGTGGCGCGAGCGCGCGTGCGCGGCGGCGAGGTGGGGCTCCGTCAGCGCCTTCCGTGGCGCCTCTCCGGCGAGGTGGCGTACTCTCTCACCGACGGGCGCGATGAGTCGATGAACCGGGCGCTGGAAGGGCAGACGCGTCACCGCTTCACCGCGCAGGCCACATGGCGTCATCGCGAGTGGGGCCTGGAGACATGGGCCCGCGCGGCGCTGGTGGGCGAGCGTCCCTTCTACCCGGACACGGACGGCGACGGCATCGCCAATCCCTATCAGTCGAAGCCCTACGTCACCGTGGACGCCCGCGTCGCGTGGCGCCCGCGCGAGTCCCTCCAGTTCTTCGTGCTGGGGTCCAACCTCGCCGACGCGGGCAACGCCACGGACCTGCCCATTCCTCCTCGTGCCTTCCAGGCCGGCGTCTCGTTCCGGCTGTGAATCACCCCTCTCTACTTCAAGGAGCCCTCATGTCCCGCCCCACCTTCCTCTCCGTGTCCCGCGCCGCCGCCGCGCTGTGCCTGGCCGGTACGCTCTCCGCTTGTGGTGACGACCTGGAGCTCACGCCCGCGCCGCCCAATGGCACGCATGTGAGTCACGTCAGCAACGCGGACGGCTCCATCACCACCGTGGTGGACGCCACGAGCAAGGAGGCCTGGATTGGCTTGGACCTGGACACCGGCGAGCAGGTGAGCGCGGGCCAGGATGCCGTCTGGGATTTGTCCTTCCAGCGCTTCGGCGTCCGCTCGCGGGGTGGCGTGAATGGGAAGGGCGGCGTGGAGGTGGCGGTGCTGCCCGCGCAGGACTTCACCAAGCTGACCCAGGCGCCCGTGAGCGGGTACTCGGTGGACGCGGATGACGGCGACGACGAGGGCGCGGACCCGGACACGGTGTTCCAGGCCAACGGCGGCTGGTACGCCTACGACGTCTCGTCGCACAAGCTGACCGCGCGTCAGCAGGTGTACGTCGTGCGCTCCGACTCGAAGGCGTACTTCAAGGTGGAGATGCTCTCCTACTACGACGACGCCGGCACGCCCGCGATGCTCAAGCTGCGCTGGGCGAAGGTGTCCGCGCCCGCGTCGGGCTCGTCCGTCGAAGCGTCTCACTGATTCTTGGTCGTGGATGTCTGTCGTTGATGTGGATGCACCCCTCTCCCCTGGAACCCGTCATGATTGCTCCTTCTGTCTCCACCGCGTCTTCTTCCGAGCCCACCGCCCTCCGTCAGCGCTGGCACGCGCTGAGAGAGAGCCAACCGCGCACGCGCATCCGCGATGCCGCGACACAGCTGGGGGTGAGTGAGGCCCAGTTGCTCGCGACGGGCGTGGGCGAGGACGTCGTGCGGCTGGACCTGCGGCTCGACACGCTGCTGCCGAAGCTGGAGTCGCTGGGCAAGGTGATGACGCTCACGCGCAACGAGAGCGCGGTGCATGAGAAGCGCGGCCTGTACCGCAACGTCGAGGTGAACGGCGCCGTCGCGCTGGCGCTGGACGAGAACATCGACCTGCGGCTGTTCCTCCACCGGTGGCGCTTCGGCTTCGCGTTCCGCGAGGTGCGGCCCGAGGGCACGCGGCGCAGCCTGCACTTCTTCGACCCCGCGGGCATGGCCATCCACAAGGTCTACGTGGAGGACGAGGCGGGCGTCAGCGCGTTCGAGCAACTGGTGACGGACTACACCCACGCGGAGCAGTCGCGCGAGCTGCCCGTGGAGCCGGTGGCCGCCGCCGAGGTGCCTCGGCCCGACTCCGAGATTGACGTGGAGGGGCTGGTGAGTGGCTGGCGCGGGCTCCAGGACACGCACGAGTTCTTCCCGCTGCTGCGCCGCTTCAAGGTGGCGCGCACGCAGGCGCTGCGCCTGGTGAGCCCGGAGATGACCACGCCCGTGGCGCCCGCGTCGCTGACGTGGGTGCTGGAGAAGGCGTCCGCGTCGGGGCTGCCCATCATGGTGTTCGTGGGGAACGCCGGCGCCATCCAGATTCACACGGGCCCCGTGCACACCGTCCGCGCCATGGGGCCGTGGATGAACGTGCTGGACCCGAGCTTCAACCTGCACCTGCGCACGGACCACATCCACTCGGCGTGGGTTGTCCGCAAGCCCACGCGCGACGGCATCGTCACCTCGCTGGAGCTGTTCGACGCGGCGGGGGAGAACATCGCGCTGCTCTTCGGCAAGCGGAAGCCCGGCGTGCCCGAGTCCCTCGAGTGGCGGGCGCTCATCGATGAGCTGGTCGCCGCGCTGCCCGTCTCGACGGCGGTGGTGTCATGAAGCGCGCCTCCTGGCTCGTGGCGGGATTGCTCCTGGCGCAGCCCGCGCTGGCCGCGGAGCCCCAGGCGAAGGGCAAGGCTCCCGCCGCCGCGAAGGCTCCCATGGTCTCTGTCCCCAAGCTGGTGACGGTGGGGCCGGCCATCACGGAGACGGTGTTCGCGCTGGGGATGGGCGAGCAGGTGGTGGGCGTGGACGACACCAGCCTCGCGCTGCCCGTGGCGCGTGGTCGTCCTCGCGTGGGCTATCTGCGTGCGCTCTCCTCGGAGTCGCTGCTCGCGCTGGGGGCGGGGTGGCTGCTGGCCACGGATGAGGCGGGGCCCCCGGGCGTCCTCGAGCAGCTCCGGACCGGCGGCATGGAGGTCGTCGTGCTGTCCAACAAGCCCACGGTGGACGAGGCGCGGCTGCGCATCCGCACGCTGGCGGCGAAGCTGGGCCGCATGGCCGAGGGCGACGCCGTGATTGCCCGCCTGGAGAAGGACCTGAAGCGCGCCGAGGCACGGGCGGCGGTGAAGCCCGCGAAGCCCACGCGTGTCCTCTCGCTCTATGCCCGGGGCGCCAATGCGCTGATGGTCGCGGGCTCGGAGACGGCGACGAATGAGCTCATCCGGCTGGCGGGCGCGGTGAACGCGGTGTCGGGTTACTCCGGCCACAAGCCGTTGACGGCCGAGGCGGCGGTCCTGGCCGCGCCGGACATCATCATGCTCCCCGCGAGCACGCTGACGGCGCTGGGCGGAGAGCAGGGCCTGCGCGCGGTTCCCGGACTGTCCCAGGTGAAGGGCTGGAAGGTGGTCCCCATCGACGACGTCCACTTCATGAGCCTGGGGCCTCAGCTGGGCAAGGCCGTGCACCTCTTGCAGGACGGCATGGGGCTGCCCGCGCGGGACGAGACATGAGCGCGTCGGATGTCGCCTCCACCCCCGTGTCCGCGTCGTTTCCGGCGCGGGCGCAGGCGCGGTCGGCCTACTCGCGCCCCCGTCCTTGGTGGGTGCTGGGCACGGCGCTCGCGGGCGCGGTGTTGATGTCGCTCGCGGTGGGCTCGGTGCGAGTGCCACTCTTGGGCCTCGTGGGCAGCGTGCTCGGGGCGCTGGGCGTGGAGACGGGGCATCGGTTGGAGCCCATGCAGGAGGCGGTGCTGCTCTCCATCCGGCTGCCGCGCGTGGTGCTCGGCGTGCTGGTGGGCGCGGTGCTCGCCACGTGTGGCGCCGCGCTCCAAGCGTTGTTCCGAAACCCGCTCGTGGAGCCGGGGTTGTTGGGCACCTCGAGTGGCGCGGCGCTGGGGGCGGTGACGGCCATCGTCATGGACGTCGCGCTCAGCTCGCGGCTGGGGCCGTTCCGCATCCTGGCGGTGCCGGGCGCGGCCTTCATCGGCGCGCTGGGGGCCACGATGCTCGCGCAGCGCATCGGGACGGGCGGTGGGCGCACGGAGACGGCGCGCATCCTCTTGTCGGGTGTGGCGGTGAGCGCGGGAGCGGCGGCGGGCATTGGCCTGCTCATGCAGGTGGCGACGGACGCACAGCTTCGCACCATCACCTTCTGGACGTGGGGCAGTCTGGCGGGCTCCTCGTGGAGCGTGGTGGGGGCGTCGGCGGCTCCGCTCGCGGTGGCGCTGTGGCTGCTCTTGCGCGAGGCACGCACGCTGAATCTGTTGCTCCTCGGAGAGCGCGAGGCGTGGCACCTGGGCGTGGATGTGGAGCGGCTCAAGCGCCGGCTCATCCTCGCGGCGGCGCTGGGCGTTGGAGCGGCGGTGTCCGTCACGGGCATCATCGGCTTCGTGGGGTTGTTGGTGCCCGCGCTGTTGCGGCTGGCGCTGGGGCCCGACCATCGACGATTGATGGGCGCTTCCGCGCTGCTGGGCTCGACGCTGCTGGTGGTGGCGGACACGCTGTCGCGTACGGCGGCGGACCCGGCGGAGTTGCCCGTGGGCGCGCTGACGTCCGTGTTGGGGGTGCCGGTCTTCGTCGCGCTCCTGGCGCGCGGTAAGGGGGCGGTATGAGCCTCCAGGCACGGGGCATCGAAGTGTGGCGGGGCCGAGGGTGCGCCTTGGGCCCCCTGTCCCTGGAGTTGGTCCCTGGCGAGGTGCTCGCCGTCGTGGGGCCCAACGGTGCTGGCAAGTCCACGCTGTTGTCGGCGTTCTCGGGTGAGCTGCGCTGCGCGGTGGGCGAAGTCCTGCTGGATGGGCAGCCGCTGTTGAAGTGGCCGTCGCGCGAGCGTGCGCTGCGGTTGGGCGTGCTCCCACAGGAGTCGTCGCTGGGGTTTGGTTTCACGGTGCTGGAGGTGGCGCTCCTGGGCCGCAGTCCTCATGTGTCGCGAGGTGAGGGCAGCGCGGACATGGAGGTGGCGCTGGCTGCGCTGGATGTGATGGACATCCGGCATCTGGCGTCGCGGCCCTACACGGCGCTCTCGGGTGGAGAGCGGCAGCGTGCGCAGTTGGCGCGCGTGCTGGCGCAACTCTGGGATGCGCCGACGGATGGGCATCGCTATCTCTTGCTCGACGAACCGACGTCGAGTCTGGACCTGGCGCATCAACACCTGGTCCTGGAGGAGGCCACGCGTTTTGCTCGCAAGGGCGGCGCGGTGCTCGCGGTGCTTCACGACTTGAATCTCGCCGCGCGCTACGCGCATCGCATCGCGGTGCTCGCGGGAGGCAAGCTGGTGGAGCTGGGGCCTCCTTCTCAAGTCCTGCGTGCCGAGCTCATCGCCAGCACGTTTGGTCTGCAGGTCCAGGTGGTGCAGTGGCCAGACGTCGCGGGGCCGCTCGTCATCCCCTCGGGCCGTGCCTCGCCTCCTGCGTGAGCGGAGGTGGTGGGTGAAGTGGAAGCAGTCTTGAAGTGACTTCTCGCGGGGGTGTGCGGCGGACCCGGCCTCCCTCCAAGCAGCACCGTCGGGCGCCCGCCCCCGCGAGGAGTGTCTTCAACGAAGGTCCAGGCACACGCGTTGTCTGTTTCCGGCCCCAGCGGGCTGGCGAGCGGACAGAGGACTGCGCCGGGGCAGGGGACGCGATACATACGGGCTTCGCGCCGTCGAGGAGCCTCGTTGGAGACCGTTGCCCTGGTGTGGGTGTTGTTGTCCGCGTTCCTGCACGCGTCGTGGAACGCGATGCTCAAGAAGCATCCGCATCCCGAGGCCGGGGTGGTGGGTGTCATCACCGTGGCGATGGTGGGCGGAGGGCTCTGGGCATTCGGGATGAAGGGGGAGGCGTTCCCCACCACGCGAGGGCTCGCCTGGGCGCTGGCGGCGGGGGCGTGTGAGAGCGTCTATCTCGCGGCGTTGTCCCGGGCGCTGCATCGAGCACCGCTGGGCCTGGCGTACACGGTGTCGCGCGGTGGGGCGATGTTGCTGGTGTGGCCCGTGTCCGTGCTGCTGCTGGGGGAGCCGGTCTCCGCGTGGACGCTCACGGGGGCGGTGGTGCTGGGCGGCGGGCTCGCGGTGATGCATGTGGCGCGTCCGACGGGGCCCGCGGCTTCGGGCGTGGCCTGGGCCGCGCTGGCGGCGGTGGCCATCGCGGGCTACCACTTGAGTTACAAGCTGGCGCTCGCGGAGGGGGCACAGCCGCCCGCGCTGTTCACGACGGGACTGCTCGTCGCGTTGCCGGTGCTGATGCTGGAGCGCGGCCGGAGCCTGGGGTGGGGCGCGCTTCAACGTCAGGCGTGGAGCCGCCCCGGGCTGGTCGTCACGGCGGGAGCCATCTGCATGGCGTCCTTTGCGCTGCTCTTGTCGGCGCTCAACGACAGCGGAGCGGGGGCCGTGCTCACGTTGCGCAACACCTCCATCGCGTTCGCGTTGGTGCTGGCGGCGCTCCAAGGAGAGCGACTCGGGCGCCGCCAACTCCTGGGCGCGGCGCTTGTCTCCGTGGGCGCGGTGTTGCTGGGAATGCCCGCGTAGAGGCGGCCCGGGCACGCTCCGAGGAGAGTGGCACGGACGCCGACAGCACTTCGGTGCGGTGTTGTGGGGAATGCCCGCATGAGCGGCTCGGGCACGCTCCGAGGAGAGTGGCACGGACGCCGACAGCTCTTCGGTGCGGTGTTGTGGGGAATGCCCTCATGAGCAGCTCGGGCTCGCTTCAAGGAGAGCGGCACGGACGCCGACAGCTCTTCGGCGCGGTGTTGTTGGGAATGCCCGCATGAGCGAGCGGCTCGGGCTCGCTTCAACGAGAGTGACTGGGGCGCCGTTAGCTCTTCGGTGCGGTGTTGCAGGGACTACCCGCGTGAGCGGCTCGGGCGCCGCCCGCTGATGTGCGCGGCTTTTGTTTCCGAGGGCCGTGCGCGATTCCTTGTGGTGCTGCCGGGAAGGCGCGCGTGAGCGCCTTCTCGTGCTTCCTGGAGAGTGGCGCCGCCGCTCACGGGCGCGGCGCTCGTCTCCGTAGACAAGGTCGAAGGGCTACTCCGACTTCGCGGATGCGCCCAGTCGCTTCAGGGCCTGCTTCGCGTCCTCGTGGTTGGGCTCCAGCTTGAGCGCCGTCTCGTAGGACTGCTTCGCCTCATCCATCCGCTTGGCCGCCTCCAGCAACTGCCCCAGGGCGTTGTGCGGCTCGGCGAAGTTCGGGTCCACCTGCACCGAGGCGCGGAAGGACTTCTCCGCGTCCTTCGTCTTGCCCTGCTGGTACAGCGCATGGCCCAGATAGAGCAACGCCAGCGCGTTGCGAGGCTCCACCGAGAGCACATCCCCCAACACCTGACGCGCCTTGGCTCCGTCCCCACCGCGCAGGTACAGGTTGCCCAGCTCGGCGCGCGCTTCAATCTGCGCCGGGTCCTTGGCCACCACCGCCTCCAACTCCGTCACCGCCAGGTCAGGCCGCCCGCGCCGCGAGTGGACGATGCCCAGCCGCGCCAGCGCCGCCGTGTCCGCCTCCTCGCCTTCCTTCGGCCGCAGGTACGTCTCCGCTCCCGGATAGTCCCCCATCGCCATCAACAGGTCCGCCAGGGCGAGCTTCGCCCCGCGATGGTTCGGGTCCTCCTTGAGAATCTCCAGGTACAGAGGCTGCGCCTTCGCGGCCACGCGCTTCTTCGCGTACGCGTCCGCCAACGCCATGCGGTTCTCCACCGTCGGCGACAGGCCGATGCACGCCTCGTACTCCACGATGGCGCCGTCCAGGTCACCCTTGGCCTTCAGCGCCTCGCCATAACCCGCGCGCGCGGCGGCATCCTTCGGGAAGGCCTCCACCGCCGTCTTCAGCGTGGCCACCGCCTCCTCGGCCTTGCCCAGCGAGAGGTATGCCCGAGCCAGCCCCTGGTACGCCTCCGTCGTCTTGCGGCCGTCGTCGGAGCTCTTCTCGATGGCCTTCTTGAACGCCTCCACCGCCTGCTTCTTCTTGCCCTGCTCCAGGTACAGGTGGCCCAGCTGTGTGTACGGCCCGCTCGAGCGGCGCGGCTCCAACACCAGCGCCTTCTCGAAGGACTTCGTCGCGCGCACGTTGTCGCCCAACTGGAAGTAGGCGAGCCCCAGGTTGAAGTGCGCCTCCGCGTACTTCGGGTCCGCGGAGATGGCCTTGAGGAACGCCTCCGTCGCCTTGCGCGGGTCGCCCTTCTCGTTCAGCGCCACGCCCAGGTTGTTGTGCGCCCGTGCGTGCTTCGGCTCGGCGGCCAGTGCGCGCTGGTACTCGCCAATCGCCCCGTCGTAGTCGTTCTCCCGCAGCAGGATGACGCCCAGGTTGTAGTGCGCCTCCGCGTCGCCCAGCTTCTCGCGCGTGGCCTCGCGCAGCGTCTCCTTGGCCTCGGCGTTGAGCCCCTTCTCGGCCAACGCCTTGCCCAGGTTGACGCGCGCCACGTTGAGCTTGCTGTCCAGCTTCAGCGCTTCCCGGTACGCCTCGATGGCGTCGTCCGTGCGGTTGGCGCGCTGGAGCGCCTCGCCCAGGTTGAAGCGCAGCTCCGCGTCCTTCGGCGCCAGCTCCACCGCGATGGAGTACTGGCTGATGGCCACGTCCGTCTCGTCCAGCACCCGGGCGAGCAGGCCGCGCTCGGCGCGCAGCGACATGTCCTCCGGGAACGCGGCGATGGACTGGTCCAGGAGCGTGCGCGCCTTCCCCGCGTCACCCGCGAGCCGCACCGCCCGCGCCAGGGCCAGCCTGGGGGGAATCAACTCCGGCTCCAGCTCCACCAGCTTCGTCAGTGGCTCCACCGCCTTCTTCGGCTTGTTCAACGCCAGGAAGGCCGTGCCCAGGCGGTAGAGCGCATCCGCGTCGTCCGGAGACGCGCGCAAGCGAGCGCTCTCCACCGCCGCGGTGCGCTCCAGCGCCGCCGCGTCGGGCGGAGGCGTCTGGGCGGTGAGCAACTGGAGGACTAGGACGCCGGCTTTCGTCATCACAGGTTCTCCACGTAGGGACTGGCACGCGCATCAAACGTCTTCCGGGCCAGCGCGGTCTTCTTCACCTCCCACGCCTCCCGCGCCGCCTTCTCTTCCTTCTCCGCCTCGGCCAGGCCCGCGCGCTCTTCCTTCACCTCCGCGTCGCACTCGGCCACCTGCTCCTCGAACTCCTTCGGGTCCAGCTCCTCGCTGCCCTCCACCTTCGCCTTGCGGGCCGATGCGAGCTTGGCCATCTCGAACTTCGCGAAGGCGCAGTCGCGCGCCAGCTCCGACACGTCTCGCAGCCCCACCGACAGGCGCTGCTTCGCGCGCAGGTACTCCACGCGCGCCTCGGACTCCTCGATGGCCAGCTTCGCCACCTCGCGCGAGACCTCGTCGGTGGCGCGGTCCACCTCGTCCTCCGCCGCGTCCTGGCGGGAGCGGGCGCGGCGGATGTTGTCGCGGGCGCGGTCAATCTCGTTGTTGGCCTCGTCCACCTTGTCGACGGCGAGCGCCAGCTCGTTCTCCGCCTCGAGCAGCTCGATGCGGACCTCGAAGGGGAGCTTCTTCACCAGCGAGCCGGGCACCTTCATGCCGTAGCTGGAGCCGCACCCGGCGGCGAGGAGGGAAAGCGTGAGCAGGACGATGTGCTTCATGGAACGGTCGCCTCGAAGCTGCCGAAGATGGTGCGGCCGGAATAGATGTCGATGCCGTTGACGAACGTGACGTGGAAGTCGCCCGACACGCGCTGGCCCTGCGCGGTGGGCAGCTGGTCCACCACGAGCGAGCCCCGCTCCAGCTGCGGGAACGCCCGCGCGGGCTCGTCCAGCACGGCGCGGCCGATGGCGCCTCGCTGCGCGCCACCTCCCACGTCCTCGGCCAGGTTGATGTCGAGCCCGCCGGTGTAGCCCTCGGGAATCATGTCCCCCACCCGCGCGCTGACCTTCAGCACGGTGTTCACCCCCGAGCCCTGCGGCGTGACGAAGTTGATGGACAGCTCCCCCTCGGCCAGCACCGCCTCCGCGCGGCGGTAGCGCAGGTCCAAAAGCGGCGACACGCTGCCCTCCAGCGTGCCGCCCTCCTCGCCGCACGCGCAGAGGCCCGCCGCCAGCGCCGTGAGCGCCAACGTCCTCAGTCCTCGCGCGCGGGGGGGATGAAAGCGCGGGCTCACTTGCACGCCTTCCATCCCGCGGTGTCCACGTCGGGGCCGTTGAGCGTGCCCACGTCCTTGAGGACGGACAGCTCGCGGCGGGCCCCTTCCACGTCGCCGAAGCGGCAGCGCAGCGCGGCCAGGTTGAGCCGGGCCTTGTCGTAGGTGGGGTCGGAGTCCATGGCCTTCGCGTACGCGGCGCGAGCCCCCATGGCATCCCCCATGTTGAGCAGCGCCCAGCCCAGCGCGGAGTGCGCGGACGCCTTGGTGTCCTGCAGCTCCGTCACGCGGCCGAACGTCAGCTGCGCCACGCCGAACTGACGCGCGTCCAGGTAGGCCATGCCCAGTGCTTCCAGGGACTCGACGCTGAGGGTGCGCTCGGCCTTCTTGCGCAGCTCCTCCAGCGCCGCGGGCTGCATCGGCGCACCCGGCTGAGGCACGGGCAGCGCGGCCTGCTCGGCCCGAGCGCGGCAGCCCACCACCGCGGCGTTGAACACCTCCAGCGACTCCGCGCGGGACAGACACGCCTTGAACGCCTCTTCCGAGCGCGCCTTCAGCGGCCCCACCTGCTCCTTGACCGCCGCCTGGAACTGCTGCGACTCGGCCGAGGACAGGCCCGCGGGGACAGGCGTGGACTCGACGACGTCCGCGATGTGGCCGTACGCCAGCGCCAGCTTCCACAGCGAGGCCACCGCCCACTCGGGATAACCCAGCGACGCGGCCTGCGTGTAGATGCCCTCCAGGCTCTGCAGCGCGGCGACCTTCTCCTCCACCTTGTCCGCCGGCAGGTCCTTGTAGCCACGGTAGAGAATCTCGCCCAGGAACCACAGGCCCTTGGCGGCCTCCTCCGTCTGCCCGTTGGGGCCCTGCACCGCGGTGGTGAGCGTGGCCACCAGCGCGTCCGCGTTGGCCGTGGGCGCCGTGGTCGCCTGCACCTCGGCGAGCACCGCCGCCGCCCCCGCGCTGCGCGGGTCCAGCTTCAGCGCGGACTCCGCCGCCAGCTTCGCGCGCGAGAAGTCCTTCGCCTTCAGCCGCGCCTCGGCGAGCAGCACCAGCACCTCCGACTTGCGAGCGCCGGAGACCTCCGCCGCCGTCTCCAGGTTGCGCGCGGCCTCCTTGTACTCACCCAGCGCCATGCGCAGCCGCGCACCCGCGAGCCACCCATCCACGCCGGCGATGTCCGCGCCCAGCTTCTGGCCCACCTGCTCGAACCAGGTGGCCGCCTCGCCGAACGCCGCCGCCTCCGCCGCGTGCCGGCCCAGCGTCAGGAGCACGTCGGACAGGTACTGGCTCTTGGGGTAGTCCTGCACCAGCTTGCCGCCCAGGTCGCGCTCGGCCTGCAGGTCCCGCTTCTCGCGCGCCGCCGTGAATGCGCCATACAGCGCCTTCTCGCCGATGTCGGAGTTCTTGTTCTCGTCCGCCACCTTCACGAGGCCCTGGATGACGTCGCCCGTCTCCTGGGCGCTCTGGAGCGCCAGCTCGTCCAGCGCCTCCGCGCGGCTCTGCGTGAGAATCTTCTGCACCTCCGCGCGGAAGCTCGCGGGCAGGGGCGAGCCGAGGAGCTTCTTGCCCGTCTCGTCCATGCCCTTGAAGTCGTTGACCTGCCGCAAGCTGTCCAGCGCCAGGTTGCCGGCGACGGTGGCTTCCTTGTGCTGCGGATGCGTGAGCGCGAAGGCGGTGAACAGCTCCGACGCCTTCGGGTAGTCGCCGTCCTCGTAGAAGGCGCGGGCGATGTTGAACTTCACCTCCAGGGCGTTGGGGCTCTGGGGGTAGCGGGACACGTAGTCGGCGCCCAAGAGCTTCATGGCCTGGCGCGCGTCGGCGACCTCGTAGGCGTTGCGCTTGAGGGCCTCCTCCGGCTTGAGCGTGGAGAAGTGCGCGAGCAGCGCCGCGTAGACGGCCTCCTCCTCGCCCTTGGCGTCCTTGGCCTTGGCCTCGTAGCGGGCCAGCTCCTCGAACTGACGCGCGGCCTCCGGGAAGGACTTGGCGGAGAAGAGCGCCTCCGCGCGGTTCTTCATCATGGGCCGCACGTACTGGTCGGGGCGGAAGAGGCTCAGGTACGCCTGATAGGCCTCGGCGGTGCTCAGGTAGAGCTCCTTCTCCTCCTTCTTCTGCGCGGCCAGGTGGAGCTGGGTGGCCAGGTCGCGCCCCATCTCCTCCAGCTCCACGAGCTGCTTCTTGCGGTCCGTGTCCGCCAGCTCCGGGTCCGTCTTGCTCTGCACCGCCGCGCGCACCAGCACGCGAAGGTCCTCCGGCTCCGGCAGCACCTTGCCCTTGGCCGCCTTGAGGGCGTCATAGAGCTTCTGGCCGCGCTCCAGGTCCTGCTCCGGGTCGTGCTGGATCTCCATCAGCTTGCGCAGCGCGGGGATGGCCCACTCGTACTGCTGCTTGATGAAGTAGCGGTTGCCCAGCTTGTCCAGCGCCAGCGCATACGTGGCGCGGCTGTCGCTGAGCTTCTCGAAGTAGTTGAGCGCGCCCTTGGCCGGACGGGCCTCCGTGTAGCTGTAGACCAGGTCCAGCAGCGCCTCGCGCTTGACGTTGAGCGCCTTCTTCACGTCCACGCCCGGCAGGGGCGCGCTCGCGGCGGCGGCCTCGAAGAACGCCACGGCGTCCGCGTGCTTGGCCTGGTTCACGCGAATCCAGCCCATCTTGTAGCGGGCCAGGTCGTGCACGGGGGAGGGCGGGGCCTCGAGAATCGCCTGGTAGTGCTTCTCTGCCTCGACGAGGTCCGCCTTGTCGAAGAAGTGGTCGCCGAGAATCTGCTCCGCCTCCAGCCGCAGCGGGCTGGTGGTGAACTTGCGCGTCAGGTCGCCGAGCGTCTTGAGCATCTCGTCGAACTGGCCCAGTTCGCGCTGCTCGTGCGCCAGGTAGAACGTCACCTGGTCGCCGTCCTTGAAGTCCGGGTACTCACGCAGCAGGCGGTAGTACATCTGCACCGCCTTCTGCTTGAGCAGCCGCGTCTCGGGCGAGACGATGGCGCCCGTGGCTCCCTCGGGCCGGGACTCGGCTTGGTGGTAGTACACGTAGCGGCTCTTCTCGACGTAGAGCTCGGCCAGGCGGAACTGCAGGTCCGGCAGGTACGGCGCGTTGCGGCTCTTGGAGATGAGCTTCTCCGTCTCGCCGATGGCGCGGTCGACCTTGAAGATGTCGCGCTTGAGCTTGGTGATGAGCTCCTCGCGCTCCTTGGCCTTGGAGACGATGGGGTTCAGGCCGGGGCCGGAGCGGCTGGTTCCCGGTGCGGCGGCCGCCAGCAGGGCGGCGGCAATCAGGCCGGTCATGGTGCCGGTCATGGGGTCTCCTCGATGCAGCGGCTCTCGATGCTGACCCGGTACGACTTGAGCTCGTCGTTCCAGTATTCGCCGTTGAAGCGGAAGGCGACGCTGTCGGGCGTCAGGAGTTGTTCATCCTCGGGCGCCACGATTTTCGCGCCCTTCTTCACGCGCTCGTACAGCTTCAGTCCCACTTCGTATTCCATCAGCCGCACCTGCTCCGCGGCGCGCAGCAGCGTGTCCGCCTCGTGCCGCACGGCGTCCGCCAGGCGCGCGTCGTAGACCCGCACGGCCTCCGCGCGCGACAGGTCATACAGCTTGGTGAGGTGCGTGAAGAGCCGGTCGCCGAAGCTGCCGGCGTAGCGGCCCAGGCGCTCCCCCTCCAAGTCCAACGTCTCCACGAAGCGCGAGGCGCGCATCGTTCCACCGTGCGAGTTCGCCGCGCGGCGCAGGCGCAGGTCTTGCGTCAGGTCATCGCGGTTGCGCACCGCCTCCAGCGAGTCGGCGAAGCGGCGCGTGAGCTCCTTCGCGGCGCGCTTGGCGGGCAGGTAGTGACACAAGTCCCGGTAGATGAGCGCGCGCAGGAGGTACTTGTCCGGCAGGAACTCGTCGCGGAAGGACGGCGCGTCCAGCGTGGTGAGGATGCCCAGCGACGCGCGCAGCTCGCCCAGCTTGTAGCGGGTCCACGCCTCCTCCAGGTAGATGCTGGCGCGGCCCGGGTCCAGCTCCGGCAGCTTCACCAGGTTGTAGGCCTCCAGCGCGCCGGTGAAGTCCTTGCGCTCGTAGCGCAGGCGGGCCACCGCGAGCGCCGCCTCGTTGCGCGCCTCGCGGGTCAGCTTCTCGTCCTTGGACAGGCCCAGGAAGTCGGCGATGAGCTCCTCGGACGGCTCCTTCACCTGCTTGAGCCGCGTGACGAGCATCGCGAACTTCGCGTGGCTGGCCTCGGCGCTCGTCTCCGACAGCTTGGCGAAGTGCGTGTTGGCCCATCGCTCGTTGCCCACGCGCAGGTCCACCAGGCCCTGCTGGTAGTGCGCATAGGCACCCGTCTCCTCCGGGAGGAAGCCCAGGTCCAGCGCGCCGAAGACCTGCTCGTCGATCATCACGTCGTCGTGAGGACGGTCCGTCAGCTGCTTCAGCGCGTCGAGCGCGCGCGGGATGACGTTGGGGTTGGAGCGCTCGCGGGCGATGCGCGCCAGGTAGGAGGCGCCCGCGTGCGTGAGCCCCAGGTCGATGAGGCTCTTGGCGAGGAAGTACTGGCCCCAGGCGTAGTTGTCGTCTGTCTTGGGCGCGGCCAGCAGCCACGCGTACAGCGGGCCCGCGGCGGCGCGCGCGTCACCGTCGAAGTAGTCCTGGAGCGCCTTGTCGAAGACGGCCGGGTCCACCTTCTGCGGGAGGGGCGGCGGGGCCTCGGCCGTCGCCGGCTTCTTGTCGGACGCGGGGGCCTCCGCGCCGGGAGTCGCGGGCGCCGCGGTCGCGGGAGCCGGGGTCGCGGGCTTGGTGGCGCCGGCCTTGGCGCCCGGTGGGGGCGGCGGCATGGGCAGCGAGCCACCGCCGGACTGCGCGGAGGCCGCCGCCGGAGACACGACGAGCGCGGCGCTGGCGAGCGCGGCGATGAGGGAGCGAGGAGTCATTCCGTGGCGCCGAAGTTGAACGCGGTTCCGAGCTGGACCACGGGGACGTTGATGATGCGCGACGCGCCGGCGAACACGACGTTGTTCGTCACGTCGAGCCGGAACGACAGCGTCTTGCCGGAGAACATGCGGACGCCCACGCCCAGGTTCACCGCGGGGCGGAAGCCGTCCGCCCGGTCGATCTTCACCACGGTGCCGCCGACGAGCAGGGACGCCTCGAAGTGGACGACGGAGCTGTTGAGCACCGCCGTCTTGCCGTAGAGCGGGCTCCAGACCAGGTCCGAGCCCACCATCCACTGCACCTGGTCCTCGAACGCGGACGCGGTGGGGGCCACGTCGAAGTCGCGCTCGAGCTGACGGCGCAGCGACGTCTGGATGTTGTAGCTGTAGGTGCCTCGGCCCACCTGCCACGCGAACGTGTCGCTGAAGTGGTACGTGTACGAGACGCTTCCGACGAGGCCCTTGTAGAAGGCGTCGGCGGGGAGCACGCCGACACCGAGGTAGAGCTCGTGGTGCATCCGGTAGAGCCGCTCCTGGATGGCGGAGACGGCGCCGGGATTCTCGAGCGCCTCGGCCTGGGCGCGGGCAAGGCCGGGCACCAGGAACAAGAGGATGAGCAGGGCGTATCGCACGGTGGGGGCTTCCTGGCGGATGAGCGGAACGAGACGCGGCGGGGGGGCCCGCGTCAGTAACCGACGGAGTTGAAGAGGAACGGGTAGGTGATGATGACCACGCCGCCCTTGGGGGCGGGGAACGACCAGGTCTTCAGATTGGAGAGGATGCACGCTTCGACGGAGGCGTTGCGCAGCGTGGAGGACTTCGTCTTCGCGGCGGCCACGCTGCCGTTGGTGCCGATGGTCCACTCCAGCACCACCTTGCCGGCGAGCCCCGGGTCCTTGAGGAGCGCGCGCTCGTAGCAGCCGTGGACTTCGTTGAGGTGGCTGTTGATGACACGCGCCACGGCCTCACGGTCCACCGTGCCCTGGGTCGAGGAGATGCTGCGGGCGGTGGCGCGCGTGACGGTGGCGCCGACCTTGCCCTTGCCCACGGAGCCCGCGCCCAGCGCGCCGATTCCGCCGCCGCCCTTGCCGCGCAGGAGCTCCGCGCCCAGCGTCGCGCCGCCGCCCTTGCCGCCGCCGCCCAGGCCGAACGTGCCCAGGCCCGCGTTGGCGATGGGCGCCTTCCCGATGAGGCCGGACAGCTTGTAGTTGGACGTCTTCACGTTCTTGCTGCCGGGGCCACTGCCCAGCTTGTCCACCGCGGCGAGCAGGTCATTGGTGGCGGGGCCCGCGGCGGACAGCTTCGCGAGCGCCTTGAGCGCCTTGTTCTCCGCGGGCGCCGCGGCCACCGCCTTGGGGGGCGTGGGCGGAGGCGGCGTCTTCTCCACGGGCTTGGGCGGCGCCTTCTCCGCGACCTTCTTCTCCGCGGGCTTGGGCGGCGCCTTCTCCTTGATGGCCTCCAGCTTCTTCTTGGCCTCTTCCTTCTTCTTGGGCTCGGGCGCGATGAGGCGCAGCGCGACGGGCGGCAGGTTCTTCTGCGTGAAGTCCGCCGTCTCCGGCGTGGGCGGCTTCATCACGATGAAGGCGCCCATCGCCCCGGCGAAGAGGACGAAGCACGACAGGGCCAGCCACGGCAGGCCCTTGAGCGGGTTGACGAACACGCGTTCGGGCACGGGGGCCGCGTACGCCACCAGCGACATCTGGCCCTGCGTCAGCCGCGCGCCCACGCCGTCGCGCAGCGTGATGAAGCGGCGGCTGCCGTCGGACTCCAGCGCCGCGCCGGTGACGGGCGCGAAGCGTCCATCGTTCGCGCTCTTCTCCACCTCCGTCCCCGGAGGAACGAACAGGCGGAAGGCGCCGTTGAGCGACTCCGCCAAGGTGAACGGCGCATCACCTTCCGGCAGCGAGAAGCCCCACAGCGGCATGGCCTCCGGCACGTCCAGCGAGGCCTGCACGGGCTTCTTCTTGTCCGGCTTGAAGCGGCGCGCGTCGCGGCGGATGGTGCCCCAGTAGAGCTCCAGGTAGAGCTGCGAGGGGCCCTTGCCCTTGCCCATGCGCGGGGCGTGCGTGGGACGCGACGCGGTGACCTTCGGCTCGCTCAAGAGCGGGCCCTTGGGCTCGGGCAGCGGGTCCAGCGCCACGTCGGAGAGCAGGTCCTCCGCCAGCAGCATGCCCGTGCTGGCGGCGGGAGGCGGCTCCTGCGTCGCGCGGCGGCGCACGGACGGCACGGTGCCGGCGGGCACGGGCGCCTGCAGCGGCTGCGGCGTGGGCACGGCGGCGACATGCACGGGCGCGGGAGGCGCAGGCGGCGCCGGCATGGGGACGACGGCGGGCGCGGCGGCGGACTGCTGCGGATAGATGGCCTGCGTCGCCGCGTGGGACGGGTGCTGCGAGGGAGGCTGCGGCACGGCGCGCACCGCGGGCACGGTGGTGGCCAGCGGCTGGGCCGGCGCGGTGGCGGGGCGCAGCTGGCGCACCTGCGCGGAGGGCTGCGGCGCGGGCTGGGGCGGCGCGGGCTGCGGCGCGCTGAAGAGGGCGGCGACCTCCGGCGGAGGCTGCGGCTTGGCCTCCTGTGGCCGCTGCGCGAGCACGCGTGTCTTGAGGACGAAGGGGCCGCACAGCACCTCGTCGACGGAGCGGATCTCGCACGCGGTGACGCGGTGGCCGTTGACGAACAGGCCAATGGCGGTGCCCGCGTCCTGGATGGCGGCGCGGCCATTCTGGAAGTAGAGCAGCGCGTGGCGCGGCTCCACGGCGGGGTCATCCAGCCGCAGGTCCGAGGACGGGTCTGAACCCAGGGCATACGTGCCGGGGACGAACACTTCCGTCCCAACGAGGAGTCCGTCGCGGAGGATGACGACTTGCAGGACGCTGGGCTGGCCGCTCAACGGTGACGCTCCCTTCAAGGGCTGGTGGGCGGTGCAGCCCTACTGGTCGTACACCGTGGCGAGGGTCTCGGTCCGGAAGCTGTCGCGCTCGCGGATCATCGACCGCTGCTTCAATTCCTTGCGGTCGTAGAGATAGACGGCGCCCGACTTGTTCGTCTGGCCTTGGATGAGCCGGTCATCGAAGTCGATGCGTGACGGGCCGCGCTGCGGCGGCGCCGAGGATGTGGCCGCATCCGCCTCGCCCGTCACCGGGTCCGTCACGGGTGCGCCCTTGGTTTCAATCTTCGGCGGGGCCTTCGAGCTGGACTTCTTGCCAGCCTTCGCCTTCGCCGATTTCGCGGAACGGCCGCGGCCCTGGGCCCATGCATCGCTCGGGAACAACAAACCACCGATGCCGAGGAGCTGGGCGACGGCCATGCAGAGGAGGAAGCGTCGCATCATCAACAAGTTAAGCGATGCGCGTATGGACCTGTCAACGCACACTCCAGCCCTCTTCGTGAGGGGCGGGGGAACATGTGTGGGGGGCACTCCACCCCATGTGGGGCGCATGCTCCACGACAGTGGGTTGGACGTTGCCGAGCCGCTGAAAAGATGGCGTGGTGCTCCGCATCCCAGCGCGTGCGCCGACCGGGTGTTCGCGCGATGGGACTCAGCGTGGCGGCGTGATGGATGGGAGCTGCTCCCGGGCGATGGGCCCGAGGAGCGCGGGACACGGATGTGACAGACGCGGCGCGCAGAGGGGCATTGCTGGCGGTGGGCGTGGTGCTGTGGACCGCCGCCGGAGTCGTGGGCTATCGCCTGAGCACTCGGGACGCGGCCCGCTCGGGGACGCCCGAGTCGCAAGTGACACAGGTGGGCGCGAGCACCGCGCCGAGGCTCGACTCGGTGGGGCCTCGGCTGACGAGCAATGAGACATCCCAGCCGCTGTCCATCCAGGGGGAGCGGCTGGTGACGGGGTTGCGTCTGTCACTGGGTTCCCCGCTGTCGCTGGAGCTGCCGCTGACGGTGGTCGACTCGCGCCACGCCTTCGCCCGGCTGCCCGCCGGGCTGGCGTTGCCGGAGGACCTGCCGCAGGTGGTGGTGGAGGCGCGGCTGGTGTCGGACAGGGGCGCGACGTGTGAGGGGGGCGCCACCCTCACGCTGGTGAATGACGCGGCCTTCCCCGACCTGACGGGCATGGTGGCTTCCCCGGATGGCCGCAGGGTGTTCGTCCTCTCGCCGCCCACGGACACGGTGTACGCGGTGGAGGTGGAGTCGGGGCGCGTGGAGGTGCTGTCGGTGGGAGATGGCCCGTCCGCGCTGGCGACGTGGAAGGACGCGCGAGGGCAGGCGTTCCTGGGCGTGGTGCACCGCTTCCTGCCGGAGCTGCGGGTCTACTCGCTGGAGGGGCCCACGCTGGGCTCGCCGCGCGGCATCCCCGCGCCGCTGGGGGCCTCCGGGCTGGAGGTGGATGGCGTGAAGGGTGTGGCCTTCATCGCCGAGCAGGTGCGCGACACGGTGCGGGCCATCCAGTTGGAGGACGGCCACGAGCGCTGGAGCACGCCGGTGGACCCGAATCCCCGAGCGATGGCCCGGTGGAAGGACGTGCTGGCGGTGGGCAGCCTCCAGACGGGGCAATTGGAGCTGCTGCGGCAGGAGACCGGCCTGCGCGTCTTCTCGGTGGTGCCAGGGCCGGGGGTGCCCATCGTCGGCGGCCACACGGAGCGCTTCCGCGCGCAGGTGATGGGCGGCAAGGCGCCGCGCACGCTCCTGGCCAGCGAGAAGCTGGGCCGGCTCTTCATGGCGAGCCTGGGCCCCAACGTGGGCCCCAACCCCCAGCGCATGGAGGTGAGCAACAACAGCGGCGTGGCGGTGGTGGACCCGGCGCGCGGCGACTACGTGCGACACCGAGGCTTCGGCGCGGGTGTCACGGAGGGCCTGGCGCTGGATGAGGCGCGCGGGCTGCTCTACGCGGCGGATGTGGGCCTGGGGCGGGTGAGGGTGCTCGATGCCCGGGCGCTGATGTCGCCGGACGACGCGGCTGCGCGCGGCGCGGTGCTGCACGAGGTGGTGCTGATGCCCCCCGACAGCATGCCGCGCATCCGCCCCTCGGAGGACTTCTCCATCAAGGGGCGCGCGGGTGTGGAGCTGCACTCCGGGCCGCGCTCGCTGGTGCTGTCCCCGAATGGGAACACGCTGTACGTGCTCAACCGCTTCACGCGGGACATCGCCGTGGTGGACGTGCGCGAGGCGCGCAAGGGGCGGGCGGTGGTGACGCGGCGGCTGCCGGTGGTGACCTCGCGCGCGCAGGCGAAGCGGCGGCTGGGGCAGGTGCTCTTCTACGCGGACCTGGGACGCACGGGCATCACGTGTGACGGCTGTCACATCGAGGGCCACACCGGCGGCGTCTTCTACGAGAAGACGCGGCCCAATCGCATCTACCGCTCGCCCACGGTGCTGGGCAGCCGGGACACGCCGCCGTTCTTCACGCCCGCCAGCCAGCACGACCTGGCGGAGACCGCGAGCTTCGTGGGGGGACGCAATCGCTTCCACAACCCGAACCCGTCCCCTTCCGAAATCGAGGCGCTCTCCCTCTACACGTCGCTGCTCGTCACGCCGCCCAATCCCTACCGTCGCCCCGACGGCGCGCCCCTGGAGACGGTGACGCTTCCGGATGGGCACGTGGGCTCGCCCGCGCGGGGGCGCGCGTTGTTCGAGGGCCGCGGCGGCTGTCTGTCCTGTCACCCCGCGCCGCTCTACACGCTGGACCAGGACGCCGCGACGCGAGGGCAATATCTCGACGTGGGGACGCCGGTGGCGCTGCCCCTGCGGCAGGAGCTGCAGGACCTGGTGGTGGGGGCGGCGCCTCCCTCCCTGGTGGGGACGTGGGACATGTGGCCGCTGCTCACCAGCGCCACCGCGGGCTACGGCGTGAAGGACGGGCGGCTCGTGGTGGAGACGCGCTTCCCGCTGCGGTCCGTGCTGGAGACTTCCGGGCCCGCGCATGGTGATGCACGGGCCTTCCATCCTCAGGAGCGTGACGATGTGCTCGCCTTCCTCCTCACATTGTGAGCACGCGTCACGACACAGTGATTCACGGTTCCATGGCGAGGCGAAATTGCGGCCAACGGTGTGTGCGGGAATCCGAAGAATGCGTCTCACGCGTGGCAGTCACTTGCGTTGCCGTGGGTGGCTGCGGTCTACAATCCAGCGGATGGCCCCCCTTCCGCGCATCGCGTGGCCGCTGCTGCTGCTTCCGATTCTTCTCCTGTCCTGCTCCGACGCGGGCCTCTATTCCATTGATGGACGGGCAGCCAACCGCGGGGACCGCGCCAACTTCTCCGGCACCGTCTGTGTTCCGAGCGCGGGCGGCGAGGCGTTTCCCACCAAGGTCCTCTTCGCGCTGCAGGGCGGCCAGGGTGTGGAGCCTGAAATCGTGGGCTACGCCACGGATGGCCTCTCCACGCTGACCAGCCGGTTCTCCGGTCCGTTCGTGAAGTTCGGCCTGGTCGCCTACCACACGGTGGCCACGGGCATCGTCGGCGGCTTCGCCGACGCGGAGACGCTCCAGGCGGCGCTGCCTCGCTTCGCGACGTATCAAGAGACGGGGCCCGTCAGCGTCCGCTCGTCCCTGCGGCTGGCGAAGACGCTGCTGTCGGGCGACATGCAGACGTCGTGTCGCGGCGAGGTCGCGCGCACGCGCTACATGGTCGTCGTGGTCATCCGCAGCCAGGACACGAGCTGCGCCAACCCGGCCTTCAACATCGGCCTGGACCGCGCCTGCAACGCGCTGCAGGACAAGGTCGCCTGCAGCAAGTGCGAGCTCACCGCCGTCACCGGCGAAATCAAGGCGCTGGCGCAGCAGTTCGGCGCGGGCGAGGTGGTGGTTCAGCCCATCTATGTCCGCGGTGAGACGTCGGACCCGGTGACACGCGAGCACGCCGCCGCCATCGCCCACGCGGGTGGCACCGAGCCCCTGGAGACCGACGGGCCGGGCCTGTCCATCACCCTCACCAGCTTGAAGTACGCGGCGCGGACCAACACCCTCAAGCTCAAGCGCTTCCTCGCCTTCAACCGCAACGTGGCGGTGCGCGCCGGACAGGTGCTCGTCGACAGCGACGGTGACGGCCTGCCGGACGTGGACGAGGATGCGCTGGGCACCGACTCCCGGCAGCTCGACTCGGACCAGGACGGCCTGATGGATGGGCTGGAGGTCCGCGCCGGCCTGGACCCGCTGGTGCCGGATGTCATCACCGGCTGCAACATCTCGCTCGACGAGGACGGAGACCGCCTCAACACGTGCGAGGAGCGCGTGCTGGGGACCAACCCCTGCATCGGCGACACCGACGGCGACACGCTGCCGGACCTGGTGGAGGCGCTGTCCCAGACGAACCCGCTGGTGCCGGAGGACCTGCTCGACTCGGACCGGGATGGCCTCTCCAACATCGCGGAGGTGGAGGCGCACGGCGACCCGCTGAGCGCGGACCTCGACTTCCATCGCGAGCGCGCCTACGGCTACGACCTGGTGGAGACGACGGCCGCGGCGGATGGCCGCATCTGCTACACGACGCGCGTGGAGAATGTCTCGCTGGGCCAGACGCGCGAGCGTCCCCATCCGCTCATCCCGGGCGAGGTCATCCGCGCGGGCACCAACGAGGTGTATCTGTATCTCCAGGCGGGTCGGGACAATGACCCGCGCGGCGCGGGCATCGGCTCGCTGCTCATCCAGCCCATCCAGTACGACAAGGAGAAGGGGCGCACCCCGTCCGGCATCCTTCCGCTCGAACCCGAGGCGTTCATTCTCGGGAAGTGATCCACCCTCGAGTGTGGGGCCAGCCCCCCGCTCGGACTGGGGAGTGCCCCCCACACTCCTCGGTCCAATCCCTCTCTCCTCTTGGCCAACCACTTGAAACTTCTGAGATTCACGCGAGGCCAATGTGCGGATCGTCTCTTGCTAAGGGCTCGGGGCTGAAAGGAGTCACCATGTCACTCGTTCGAGTCGCTCCGCTGCTGATGCTCGGGGCATTCCTGGTCGTGAACCCTGGTGTCGCGCAGGCGCAGAACCCCACCACCAACGCGGACAACCCGGAGTGCCTCGGGGTTTCTTGCGGTCGTCCCCAGGAGGAGGGCGGAGGCGGTGGTTGTGGATGTGGCGGTTCGGTGTGGGTGAACTACACGGACGACGGCGACACGCTGGCGTACACGGATGACGCGGACGGCGACGGCCGCGCGGACGACCGGGACAACTGCCCCTTCGCGTCCAACCGCGACCAGACGGACGGCGACAGCGATGGCGTGGGCAACGTCTGCGACAACTGCTCGGCGCTCTCCAACTCCACCCAGCGCGACGCGGACGGCGACGGCAAGGGTGACGACTGTGACGAGGACCAGGACAACGACACCATCCTCAACGGGCAGGACAACTGCCCGCTGATTCCCAACCGCGACCAGTCCGACCTGGACGCGGACGGCGCGGGCGATGTGTGTGATTCCGACGACGACAACGACGGCGTGGCGGATGGCGCCGACAACTGCCCGCGCGTGCGCAACCCGGAGCAGGTGATGCCCACCGACGGCAGCCAGTGCCGCGTGGACGCCGACGGCGACAACATCTCCGACAACGGCGACAACTGCCCGGGGCTCTCCAACTCCGACCAGTCCGACAAGGACCAGGACGGCATGGGTGACGCGTGCGACGTGGACGTCGACGACGACGGCATCCTCAACGACGCGGACAACTGCCGCGACGTGAAGAACCGCGAGCAGACGGACGATGACCGCGACGGCCTGGGCGACGCGTGCGACCGCCTCTACTGCCTCGTCGTGGACCCGACGCAGCCCTTGAAGTGCCTGGACCCGAAGGCGCCCTTCACGGTGAGCGCCGGTGGCACGGCGAAGCTCGCCAACGCGGGCGACGGCCTGCGTCCGCCGCTGTTCGCCAACCGCAACGGCGCCGCCATGGAGTACCGCTGGACGGTGAGCAAGCGCCCGGAGGGTTCCAACGCGGTGGTGGAGAATCCCCAGGGCGCGGTGACGCTCAGCCGTGACTGGCAGTACACGTACGTGGACGGCAGCGTGCCGCACTTCGTGCCGGACTCCGAGGGCACGTACGAGCTGACCGTGGAGGCCCGCCTGGCCTTCGCCGACCGCGTCTTCCCGGACCAGCGCGTCTCCACCTCCACCCTGGTGTTGACGGTGGGCAAGGGTGACGGCGATGGCCCCAACTGCTCCTCCGTGCCCGCCGGCTTCAGCCTCACGGCGCTTGGCGCCGCCCTGCTGGGCGTGCTGATGCGCCGCCGTCGCCGCGAGCCGTAAACCCGTTGTTCCTCGCCAGGAGGTCGTTTCCTATGCGCCGCCTTGTTCGTCTCCCGCTGCTCGCGGCGGGCCTCCTGGCCACGGGACTGCTGTCCTGTACCGACTCGATGCTCGAGCCCCGGACGGAGCAGCAGTCCAATGTCGACAACCGGGTGATGCTCCAGGGGCGTGTCTGCACGCGCCCGCCCAACCCCTCCGGCTTCCCCGTGAAGGTGGTGGTGGTCATCGACGAGTCGGGCAGCATGTGCATCTCCGACCCGCCGGGCGCGCAGCGCGACAGCGGCTTCTGCCAGCGCGCGGAGGTGCAGGCCATCATCCCGCCCGGTGTCACGGAGCCCGCGCGCGTGCGCGCGCTCAAGCGCCTGGTGACGCAGTTCCGCGAGGTCAACGCGCGGGGCGGCAACGTGCAGGTGTCCGTGGCCCCCTTCGAGACCAACGTGCGAAACGTCTGGCCTCCGGTGGCGACGGGCAACCGCTTCGCCCGGCCGGACACCAACATCGACAGCTACATCGACGGCCTGCAGAGCCAGCTGGGCAAGGGCACCGACTACCAGGGCGCCCTGTCCTACGCCTACAGCCTCATCGCCAGCGACATCAACGCCGTCTCCCTCTCCAACCCGGAATTGCTGCCGCGCACCCGCTACGTGGTGGTCTTCCTCACGGACGGGACGCCGTACCCGCGCTGCTCCGCCAGCGACAACCTCAGCGTCTATGCCTCGCCGGACAGCCCGGACCTGACGTGGCGGGACTCGCTCACCGACTTCTGCAACGCCACGGACCCGGAGGACCAGATTGAAGGGTTCGAGGTCGGCACGGACCGCAACCAGAACTACCAGCTGTTCAGCTACGTGCGCCGGCTGATGGAGCTGAAGGAGCAGAACAACGTCGGCGACGTGCGCATGCACACGGTGCTGCTGTTCAACCAGGAGGCGGTGCGCGCCTGCGGCCCCATCTGCCAGGACATCTACGGCGTCTACCCGGGGGTGCCCCAGGCCGAGTACCCCGCGGCGGCGAAGAAGATTGCCTCGTGGCTGCTCAAGCGCTTCGCGGAGCTGGGCAACGGCGTGTACCAGGAGTTCAACGACACGCGCGAAATCTCCAACCTGGGGTTGGGCGCGCTGGACTACTCGTCCTTCGCGTCGCGCAACGTGATGAAGACGCTGATGGTGGAGTCGCTCAGCTCCGCGCCGGGGTTGGACTCGCGCGTGGTGGACAGCGACGGCGACGGGGTGCCGGATGACGTGGACACCTCGTTCGCGCTGAAGACGAACCCGTTCATCCCCGACAGCGACCGCGACTGCCTGGATGACGGCTTCGAGTCGCGCCGCGCGGACCAGGGCTTCCGGGCCGACAACGACTTGGATGCGCGTGGGTGTGACCCGAACTCCCCGCTGACGCCGCGCTGCACGTGCCGGGACACGGATGGTGACGGCCTGTCGCAGTTCGCGGAGGCGTACCTGCGCACGCGCGAGACCATCGTCGACAGCGACGGTGACGGCATCCCCGACAGCATCGAGGCCCGCTGGGGCCTGGACCCCCTGGCGCCCACCGTGGCCGGGCTGGACACGGATGGAGACGGCCTTCCGGATGAAGTGGAGCTGCGCGCGGGCACGGACCCGACGCGTCGCGACAGGGCCTTCTTCGAGAAGAGCGGCTACCAGTACGAGACGCGCATCGCCGAGGTCCGGCCCAACGGCAGCATCTGCTACGACTACACCGTGTCCAACCTGACGATGGTGACGCCGCCGGACCGGCCGGGCTCGCCCAAGCAGGGCTTCAACCTCTTCCGGCTGTGGTTCGCGGAGGCGCCGGAGAGCGGCGTGGCCACGGACTACGGCGTGTGGCAGGCGGCCTGCGCGTGGGCGCAGTACGCGCCGCCCAGCGTGCGCATCCCCGTGGGGCCGGAGCTGACGCTGACGAATGAGAACTTCAGGGTGCCCACGGAGCTGGGCAATCCCTGGGAGAATCAGGGCCGCTGTGTGGGGACGCCCCCGGCGGGCTCGCAGGGAGGATTTGTTCCGTGAGTGTGGCTGGTCGCGTTCTGGCGGGGCTCCTGGTCTCGCTCGTGGTGGTGGTGGCCTGCACCGATTCGTACCTCTACGACCCGCGCCGGGACGTGGAGGTCCCCGTGGACCGCTCCGTCTCGCTGCAGGGCCGCTTCTGCTCGGTCGGCTCCAACGAGGTGGTGCGCCCCATCAAGATCATCGTCCTGATGGACGCCTCGCAGTCCATGCGCGTCAGCGACCCGGACGGCACCCGCGCCACCGCGCTGGTGCAGTTGATCGAGAACCTGCCGAGGGACCCGGAGGTGCAGCTGGCGGTGGCGTTGTTCGCCGGCAGCACCACGGCCTTCCTCACCCAGAAGCCGGGCAACCCGCCGGAGGATGGCTTCGTGCAGGTGTCCAGCCTCGACGGCGCCGCGATGCGGGGCCTCACCGAGCGGCTGCTCACCTTCCGCAACCCCGACACCTCCCCGAACCGGGACTCGACGGACTTCGTCAAGCCGCTGTCGGACATCTACTCGCTCATCAACTCGGACATCGCGCGCAGCCGGCTGGAGCCGGGGGGCGCGGAGGCGCTGGCGCAGGCGCGCTACTCGGTGCTCTTCCTGTCGGATGGCAAGCCCACGTCGAACCAGGACAGCGAGCTGCTCCAGGGCGACGCGGTGGTGCGCATCCGCCAGCTGAGGGACCTGGTGGAGGACGTGCGCGTCAACACCGTGCATGTCTTCAACCCCACGCAGCCGGTGTCGTCGGTCTGTGACTTGTCGGGTGATGGGGGCTGCCCGCTGCTCATCATCAACCAGAACGCGGACCGGCTGGAGAAGATGGCCGCGCTGGGGGGCGGCAACTTCCGCGACTTCCGCAACAACGAGCCCATCAACTTCCTGGACTTCGCCTTCGGCCAGGTGCGGCGCACCTTCGTCGTGAAGGAAGTGGTGGCGACGAACTTCTCCTCGCCGCCGGGCAGCCCGGTCGACGAGGCGGACACGGACGGGGATGGCCTGACGGATGCGCGCGAGGCGCAGGTGGGGACGAACCCGAACAAGATGGACACCGACGGCGACGGCTTCAGCGACGGCGTGGAGGTCTACTTCCGCGAGCGCGGCGTGGACTTCAATCCGACGCAGGTGGCCGACCCCGACGGCGGCGGGCTGGACAAGGGCTGTCCTCCGCTCCTGAGGGACCAGGACTCCGACTGCGACGGCCTGCTCGACTGCGACGAGCAGTTCATCGGCACCAACTCCACGCTGGCGGACAGCGACCGCGACGGTGTGCCGGACGGCATCGAGTGGCGCGGTGGCACGCAGGGCGCGAGCAACGACCTGGACGAGGACCCGGACAACGACGGGCTGTCGAGCCGCGCGGAGCTTCGCCTGCACACCCGCCCGCTGGAGGTGGACACCTCGCGCCTGGCCGCGGAGGGCTACCGCTACCTCTTCGAGGCGGACGGTCCGCCGGATGAGCAGGGCCGGCAGTGCTACACGCTGCGCGTGGACAACGTGCTCCTGGCGCCCACCGTCGCCGCCGCCGATGACGCGGGCGTCGTGACGCGAGGCGCGGGCTTCAACAACGTGGCCCTGTCCGTGGCCATGGTGCCGGCCGATGACCCCACCGCGCGCACCCTGGTGCGCACCTTCCGCGTGGACTCCGTGCGCTATCCGGTGGGGGGCATCAAGTCTCCCGCGGATGGCGTCGTCCGTGTGACTCCCGAGGACTTCATCGACGGCTGCCCCGGCCGCCCCGATGTGGTGCCTCCGACGCCGTGAGAATCGACGCCGCCATGAAGACCCAAGTCCAACTGCTGTCGCTCGCGCTGCTCGCGCTCACCGCCTGCTCCTCCGGAGGCGGTGGCAACGAAGACGCGGGCACCTCCACGGTGACGGATGTCTGCAACAGCCGCGAGGAGGCGCTGACGCTGCCCGAGTGTGAGCTCAAGCCCGGTGAGCCCCTGGAGCGCTTCCTGGTGCGCGAGGGCGAGACGCGCGAGGGAGACCAGGACTGGTACCGGATTGTCCTGCCCGCCAACACCAGCGCGCGCACGCTGCTCAACGTGAATGGCGTCTACCTGGCCGCCAGCACCGCCGTGCAGCTCTCCGTCTCCGTGCTGGAGCCGCTGGCCGGTGGCGGGGAGACGTCGCTGGCGAAGAAGGACGACAAGCACGGCCAGGGCGCGCCCAAGCCGGTGGACATGGTGATTCCGCTGCGCGACGACCTGAAGGGCAAGACGCTGTTGGTGCTGGTGCAGGACGCGCCGCAGGTCGCCACGCAGCCCAAGTTCGACGCGCGCAATCCCTACCGGTTGACGATGAACGTCCTGGAGGACAAGGACACGAACGAGCCCAACGACGCGCTGGCCGCGGCCACGCCCGTGGCGCTGTCGGGGGTGGCGGGGGCTCGGTCGGGGACGGCGTCCGGCTACCTGGCCACGGACAACGACGTGGACCGCTTCACCTTCGACCTGGCGGCGGGGGAGGTGGCGTACGTGAACATCACTGCGCCCGACCAGGGCGGCGTGCCCAACTGGCGGCTGTCCTACAAGCTGCTGCGCCCCGGCTTCCTCACCAAGGAGGAGAAGGAGGACGAGGGCGAGGTGCTCCCCGCGGTGCGCCCCGGCGTGCTGGCGACGGCGCGCAAGGTGAAGGGCGAGCACGCCGGGAAGTGGATGCTGGTGGTGCAGGGCTACCGGGGACGCACCGGGGCGGACGTGGCGCAGGGCGATGTGAACCAGGCCTACACCGTGGACATCCGCGCCCTGTCGGAGCAGGACCCCAACGACAACAAGCCGCAGCCGAACGACTCGGTGAGCTACGCGGAGCAGCGGGGCCTGGCGTCTCCGTCTCCCGCGTCCTCCACGTCCTTCAAGGGCCGGCTGGGCCACATGGGGGACCAGGACTGGTACGGCGTGAACCTGCCGACCTCCACCGTGCCCACGCGGCTGCGCTACAAGCTGACGCCGCTGGGGACGGGGGGCCGCTACCCGCCGCTGCCCGGCAACCCGGACCGGCAGGTGCTGGTGCTCACGCCGGTGACGACGGGCGCGAACCTGGACGAGTGGCGCAACAACTGTGTCACCAAGCCCGAGGTGTGCCCCAAGGGCTACTCGGAGAGCCCGGACGTCGTCTCGCTGGTGGAGGGCTTCTGCCGGCGCACGGACCTGCCCACGTCGCTGTGTCTGCACTCGCTGCGCGAGGAGACGGTGAACAACCCGCTCTTCACGAACCTGGGCAACTTCCAGGGCGTGCTGCCGGTGCCGCCTCACGGCGCGCAGGTGACGTACTTCTTCAACGTCCAGACGGACGGCACCAAGTGGTCGGACGACAAGGACTACCAGCTGGACGTGACGTGGGAGGCGGAGGACGCGGACGAGGTCAGCCGCTTCGGGGGCCTGGAGACGGAGCAGATGGTGACCCGGCCGATGGCGAGCTCGGCGACGCACCCGGTGCCTCCGGACACCGCGGAGTTCTCCGTGTCGGGCCGGCTGTCCCACGGCTACGGCCGGCTGCGCAACGGGCAGGACCGCGTCAATGGCTTCGGCGTGCGCGGCCCCACCGACTACGACGCGGTGCCCTCCGACGTGGACTCGTACCTGTTCACGCTGCCCTCCGTGGCCTCGCCCGAGGACCGGGCCTGGCTGGTGCAGTGGGAGATACAGAAGCAGCAGGATGGCGGGACGCCGCACGGCATCGCGCTGGACCTGACCTTCTGTGATGGTGACGCCACGGGCGCCGACGGGGGCGTGCAGGACGCGGGCATCCCGGGCTGCGCCGCGGTGCGCGTGGGCAGCCGCGGTCAGCAGCTGACGCTGGGCTACCGCTCGGATGCGCTGCGGGCCTGGCACACGCGGCAGACGGACCCGCTGAGCAGCCTGCAGCCCCAGTACACGCTGGAGGAGCGGGCCAACTCCACCGTCGTCACCCTGGCGCCCTACGCGTGTGGCTGCCTGGAGCGTCGCTTCATGCGAGGCGGGAAGATGCGCGTGGAGGTGTCCGCGTCCGAGCGCCGCTCCTACGAGGACGTGAGCTACACGCTGCGCACCGGCTACGGCGAATATCCCACGTCGTACTCGCGCGACGGCGGCACGTCGGTGTCGTGCCCGGGCTTGGATGACGCGGGGACGCCGACGGATGGTGGGGTGGCCGGTCCGACGGGAGGCTGTGCCTTCACCCGGCAGCCCTGAGCCTTCCGGCGCCTCCAGGCTCCGGCCCCGGATGTATGGCCATGCGGGGTCGGGCCTTCACGGATGTGTGGGATTGAAGTGAGGCCCTGAAACAAAAAAGCGGCGCCCGTGAAGGAGCGCCGCGAGTCGACCGCGGGATGTTGTCTGGGCGAGGCTACTGGGCCGGAGGCTGGATGCCCTTGCCGTTGAGGGTGATGACCTTCTCGGCGGTGTTGGCCGCGTTGGAGCGGATGGTGAGGGTGCCCTGGTAGGTCTTCGCTTCCGTCGGCTTGAAGTTCACCTGGATGAAGAACCGCTTCTTGGAGGCCACCTGGAAGGCCTCTCCCGGCGAGCGCTCCGTCCCGTCCTGGGAAATCTTCAGGGTGAAGACATTCGGTCCGGAGTAGGAAACGTTGGAGACTTCCAGCGTATCCTCTCCCTGATTCGACACCTGCACGGAGTTGAAGCCCGTGGTTCCCACATACGTGCCGGAGTTGTGCTCGGTGTCGAAACCCATCTCGTCACGGTCCGAGATGAGCTGCGGGGCCTTGGGGAGGTCTTCGGGGCTCTCGCCGCAAGCGGCGAGCGAGAAGAAGAGAATAGGTAGCCACGGGGTGTGCAGTCGCATGGACGTTCACTCCTCGCTAGAGGGTCGATGATGATGAATGTTGTAACAGTGTTCTGTCGTTACGCCCAGTGCGCCGGCGTTTTCCTGCTCACGTTGTTCGCGGTGGGCTGTGGAGACACGCGCGACGACTTCATCGGTCCGCGTGTGAAGGATGCCTGTGATGAGTCCTGGCCGGTGTGTGGTCGGGTGGCGGGCTGCATCCTGGGCGCGGAAGGCTATTCAGAGGGCCGCTTCCCGGGGCGAAGCCAGTTCATCGTCCAGGTGCCGGAGGCCTCTCACGTCAAGCTGAGCTTCTACATGGACGAGGTCACCGCCGCCGGAGAGGAGACGGTGGTCATCTTCCACGAGGAGGGCTGCCGCGCTCGCACGCGGCAGGCGGTGGATGGACGCGCGGTGCTCGACTCGATGGAGAAGTTCAGCGTCTTCACTCGAGAGGCGGAGCTCACCGGCGTGGGAGACCACCTCATCGAGTTCGAATCCGACATGCAGGCGCGCTACGCCGTGAAGGTGGACATCACGCCCCTGCGCAATCGCTAACCCCCCGAGGCGACGCCTTGCTTCAGCGCGCGAACCAGATGGCTTGCCACCCGGAAGCTGTTGGCGGAGATGGTGAGCGTGGAGGGCACGCTCCCGCCGGTGGGCATGAAGCTGCCGTCGACGACGTAGAGGTTGGGCACCTCGTGCGCGCGGCAATTCCTGTCCAGCACGGACGTGGCGGCGTCGTCGCCGAAGCGGCAGGTGCCGTGCTGGAGGATGGTCGTCTCGCCGGTGGTGCTGGTGCGCTTGAGCTCATCGGGCTCCAGCCGCATCAGCACCTCCTCGCCGCGCTCCACCAGGAAGCGCGTGGCGGCCAGGTCCATGGGGTGGCGGTCCACGGTGATGGCGGCCACGGGAATCCCATACTTGTCCTTCACGGAGTCCTCCACGCTCACGGAGCTGCCGGGCGTGGGGAGGTACTCCGCGTAGACCTCGAACTGGAGGATGCGCGAGTCGCGGTAGTCCCGCATCCGGTCCTTCAGCGCCTTGCCGAAGACGGCGGACGTGCCCTTGCCCGCCATGCCCAGGGCCGCGTTGATGGGATTGGGGTGCGTCCACATGAAGCCCAGCGTGCCGCCCTTGCGGAAGCCGAAGCGCGCGTCGGGCATCAGGTAGAAGTCCTGGATGCTGCGATTGACGAAGGGGCTGGGGTCCTTCAGCCACGGCCGCTTCTGGGCCTGCTTCGACAGTCGGAAGGTGGCCTGGGCCTCGCCGAAGGAGCTGAAGGTGAGGTTCTTGCCCACCAGCCCGTTGTTGTTGGCGAGCCCTCGCGCGAAGCGGCTGGACGTCGAGTTGAGCAGCAGCCGCGCGCTCTCCACCGCCGTGCAGGACACGACGATGACCTTCGCGGGCTGCTCCTGGGTGACGCCGTCCGGGTCCACGTAGATGACGCTCTTCGCGCGGCCCTTGCGGTCCACCTCCACGGTGCGCGCCATGCAGCCGGGGCGCACCTGCACATGGCCGGTGGCCACCGCCGCGGGGATGAGGCTGGCGTTGGTGCCGCTCTTCGCGCCCACCTCGCAGCCGTAGCTCCCGCACAGCGCGCAGTACGAGCACGGCGCGCGGCCTCGGTAGGGGCGGCTGATGATGCCTCGCGCGGTGGGCAGCGAGTGCCAGCCCATGGCCTGGCAGGTCTTGTCGATTTCCGCCGCCACCGGGTGCACGTCCAGCGGGGGCAGGGGATAGGGGCCGCTGCGCGGCTCCGCGAAGGGGTGGGGCACGGCGTGGCCGGACACGCCCAGCTCCGCCTCGGCCTTGTCGTAGAACGGCGCCAGGTCCTCGTAGGAGATGGGCCAGTCCTCCAGCGTGCTGCCGGGCACCGCGCCCAGCGTGGTGCGCAGTCGGAAGTCCATGGGCTTGAGCCGGTAGAAGAAGCCGCTCATGTGCACGGTGCCGCCGCCCACGCAGTTGGCGGTCCATGCCGCGGAGCTGCGCTCGTACTTGCCCTTGAAGCCCTGGCGCACCAGGTGCGGCTCCTCCCACGGCAACGGCATGAAGAAGTTGCGCCGGCTGTTGAGGATTTCGTCGTGCACGAAGTCCTGGGGCCGGTAGTGCGGACCCTTCTCCAGGACGACGACCTTGAAGCCCGCGCGGCCCAGCTCCAGCGCCATGGGGGCTCCGCCGGCGCCGCTGCCGATGATGCAGATGTCGACCTCGGGCAGGCTCACTTGTGAACCCCGCACTCGCGCAAGCACTTCGGTCCGTCGTAGTTCTCCGGGGGCGCCATGGCGACGGTGCCCACGGCGTCGAAGCCCATCAGCCTCCAGCCCACCTTGCCCTGGTTGCCGCCGTAGGACGGGTCCCCCAGGAAGCCCTCCAGCGTGAGCACGGTGAGCAGCTCCACGAAGTGCGCCTCGCCGCTGCCGGGCTTGCTGTCCTTGAAGAGCGTGAGCAGCTCGTCCTGCTGCGCGGCGGTGATGCTGGAGAAGCCCTTCTGGAACATCCGCTGCGAGCGGTGCTCCAGCGCGGCGAGCCCCTCCAGGAAGTCGTCGCGGATGGGCTTCATCTCCGGTGTCGTGAGGATGCGGTCGATGTAGACCGGCACGTGGGCGTCGAGCGCTCCCGGGTCCTCGTCCTTCGGGAGGATGCGCTCGGCGGCGGCGGCGACCACCGCGTATTCGAAGCGGGAGAAGGTGCGTGGCTCCTGCGCTCCGGGGGTGGTGCCCAGCGGGCCGGGGTCCTTCGCGGGCTTGGGGGCGTCCTCGGAGGAGGAGCGCTTGCAGGCCAGGGGCCCGAGCAGCACGACACTTCCACCCAGGAACGACAGCCGTTGGATGAACGAGCGCCGAGACAGTCGACGGCGAGGAGAACGCGCACGAGGCATAGGTGCGCGAGCGTAACCCAGCACGCGAGGTTTCGCCGCGTGTGGCGTAGAATGAACGCAACGATGTGCACGGCTGAAACCGCAAGGAGACGCAGATGAAACGACACGCCTGGGCACTGGGATTGGTGATGGCATTGGGGTGCGGGAAGGACAAGCCCGACAACCCCGACGCGGGGAGTCCGGACGCGGGGCCGAACCCGACCGGGGGCAGCTTCACCAAGCTGGAGGTGGATGCCGACAAGAGCGAGTTCAATCCCATCTCCAACATCGCGATGGCCGTGAGCGCGGATGACCGCATCGGCATGGCGTACTTCGTGGACACGGGGACTGCGACGGGCAGCGAGACGAACTACGACCTGCGCTATCGCGAGTTCAACGGCGGCGTGCTGGGGCCCGCGGAGAAGGTCATCACGGTGCAGCGCGTGTTCGGTGTGTCCGTGGCCTTCGGTCCGGATGGCCAGCCCGCGGTGACGTACCTGGGCGGAGGCCGGGACACCTCCACGTACTGGCTCCAGAGCGACGTGGCCATCTCCTATCGCTCCGCGTCGGGGACGTGGACGCAGCAGATTGTCGCCACGATGTCGAACGCGGCGGCCATTGGCAATGGCGTGGCTGACGCGGGCTTCCTCGTGGGCCTCAACTCGTCCCTCCTGTTCGTGGACGGCAAGGCGCTCATCGCGTACCGCGATGGACACAACGCGAACTTCGAGGGCCAGGACTGGTCGGCGGCGGACCTGGAGCTGGCCAGCGGCGGGCCCACGAGCTGGGCGTTCCGGATGGTGGCGTTTTCGGCGGACGGGAAGGATGGCTTTGGCGGCCACCTGTCGATGATCATGGGCGGCGCGCAGCCCGCGCTGGTGCATGACCGGACGAAGTCGGGCGCTCAAGCGACGGGCGGCGGCGTGCTCTTCCAGCGACGCAACGCGGATGGCGCGACGTGGTCGCGTCCGGTGACGGTGGCAACGGAGTCCAGCATCGCCAACACCCAGCTGGGGCCCTCCATGGCGTACGACTCGCAGGAGGGCTTCGGCATCGCCGTGCAGAACCGCGGCTCCTCGCGAGGCGATGTGCTGCTGTACATGGATTGCCCCAGCCCCAACGCCACCAGCTGCACCACGACGGGCGAGTGGTCCACGCCGGACCCCGTCTTCGGCAACGGCACGGGCGGCTGGTATCCGTCGCTCGCGTTCGACCCCCAGCACCACGAGCCGTCCATCGCGCACTACTTCTGCTCGCGCGAGCCGGGCCGCAACGACACGAGCTGCAACCCGAACGAGGACAAGCTCGTCATCAGCACGCGCATCGGCGGCAACTGGCGGGAGACGGTGGTGGACGAGGAGGGCGGCTGGTCGCCCAAGCTGGCGTTCCTGTCCAACGGCAAGCGCGTCGTCCTCTACCGCACGCCGGTGGCCGCGCTCAGCAAGAAGGGCGTCCTGCACCTGGCGGTGGAGAAATGAGGCAGTCGCTCCGAGCCCTCGCGGCGCTGTCGCTGGCGGGCCTGGTCTCGGGCGCCGGCATGCTGGCGTGCAGCCGTCCGGACAACTCGCTGTCCGGCAGCGTGTCGGAGTTGTTCCCGTTGGAGGTGTCGCGCGTGGAGATCCTCCGCAACGCGGAGGCCCTCCAGGTGAGCTACTTCCGCAACAACGACCTGGACGTGGACCTGGTGGTGCGGCTCACCGTGTCCACGGAAGGGCTGGACTTGCGGCCCGGCGCGAAGGTGAACCTGGGCGGCACCACGCCCTCGGGCCTGGCGCGCGCCACCGTGGTGCACCTCAACGCGGGAGAGCCCGCGCGGGTGTTCGCGCCGGTGGAGAAGGGGGACCTGCAGCTGGAGTCCGGAGGCCAGCCCGGCCAGCACACGCGCGGGGACTTCTCCATGTCCTTCAAGAAGGGCGACGGCTACGGCGCGGGGCGCAGCCTGGAGGGGACGTTCTCCTCCGAGGCCCAGGACGCGGGCTTCGGCCCGGAAGAGGGCGAGCCCCTGGACGGCAGCGTCGTCGTCCCGTGAGGACCTGATACACGCGGCGGCGCCCGGAGCTTCTCGGACGTCGCCGCGTCGTGTGGGTGAGGCGTGCTACCGCGCGGTGCAGGTGTTGAGCGCCAGCCCCTGGGACATCGTGGACTGGAGCACCGCGTGGCGCGCGAGCGCGGTGGCGCCGCCTTCCTCGTAGATGCGCCGCGCGAGCGCGATGGCCTCGCCGCCATGCACCGTCTTCGTGAGCCCGGCCGCGTCCGTCACCGCGACGCCGCCGTCCGCGGTGCCCTCGGCGCGGACGATGGGGACGCCCGCGTCGTCGCGGACCACCATGCCGTTCTCCAGCGTCTCGAAGTGGCGGACGACGGGCTCCTCGCCCTCGCGCTCGAGCACCAGCGTCATCACGCCCGTCTCCGGGTCTCGCGTCATCTTCAGCTCCTGGTGGGGGCCCAGGTGGACGATGCGCGTGTTGATGTCGGAGCTGCCCGTGCTCGACACGGGGTTCTTCCCGCTCCAGAACTCGATGCTGTTGATGACCAGCGCGTCGATGAACGTGCCCAGCTCATACACAGGCACGATGACGAGCACGAGGAACATCAGCCACTGCACGAACTTCTCATCCGAGATGTTCTTGTTCCAGTTCCAGATTTTCTGGGTGAGCTTGAAACTGCCGAAGCACCCGGTCGCGTGCATCGAGATGAAACCAGCGCACAGCACGGCGAGCCAGGGAGACGGACGCTTCATCATGAACCCTCCTCGGGGGGATGGAAGGACTGCGAAGGCGGCCCCACCATGCCACGGAGGATTTCCCACGCACACCGTGTTTGTGTGCCTTTGTTGGTCTCCGTCACGCCTACGTCCCCGAGGTGCGAGGATGCACTCGTGATTCCTCCTCGAGTCCTCGTGCGGGCCACGGCCCTGTGTCTCGGTTTCCTCGGCGCGCCCGTGCTCGCGTCGGAGCCTGTCCCGCCGGAGGCGTCCGCGCCGAGTGCACGACAGCGGACACCCGAGCCGCCCCCTGCGTTGGCCTGCCTGGCGAAGTGGTATCCGGTGCTGACACCCGTGAGCCTCGAATCAGGCTGGGGCTTCGCCCTGCCGGGGGGACGTGTCTTTCTTTTCGACGACGGAGAGGACAAGCCCTTCGCGCGGAAGCTGGAGGCGCCGGACCTGGAGGACACACTCTCCATTCCCTATCGCACCGGCCCCCTCACCCCCGTCACCCGCGAGGACGACGACCCGGGGCGCATCCGCTTCGAGCCGCTGTTCGAGGCCACCTACGGCGCCTCGCGCGAGAAGGTGGACGTGGTGCCCTGGGTCTTCTTCGGACAGAAGCTGAAGGTTCACCGCAAGGTGCTGCCCGCCTTCCAGCGGGTCGCCGCGCGGCTGGAGCCGTTGGTGGAGAAGGACGCCTCGCTGGGCGCCTTCCTTCGCGGCGCGGGCGGGACGTTCGCGTGGCGCAACATCGCGAACACGAACCGCCGCAGCGCGCACTCCTACGGCGTCTCGTTGGACTTGAACACCGCGCGCTCCCACTACTGGGAATGGCAGCGGCCGAAGTCGCCGGTGCGCTGGCGCAACGCCGTGCCCCAGGTGCTGGTGGACGCCTTCGAGGCGGAGGGCTTCATCTGGGGCGGGCGCTGGTACCACTACGACACGATGCACTTCGAGTACCGCCCGGAGCTGCTGGACCCAGCGTGTGCTCCGGCGCGGTGACGCGGCTCAGTCGCTCTCGCTCTGCACGAGCCCGTACTTGTGCAGCAGCGAGTAGAGGTGCTTGCGGTCCAGCTCGGCCTCGCGGGCGGCGCGGGCGATGTTGCCCTTGGCGCGGCCCAGCAGGCGCGTGAGGTACTCGCGCTCGAAGGCGCGGATGAGCTCGTCCTTGCAGACCTTGAAGGGGCCGGTGAACTCGGCGGGGAGGAAGTCGCCGGCGGGGGCGGGGGGCTCGCGGGTGAACTCGCGCAGGAGCGCGTCCCCGGCCAGCTCCGGGATGTCCACCATGTGCCGCGCGCGCTCCAGGGCGTTGCGCAGCTCGCGCACGTTGCCCGGCCAGGTGTGGCCGGTGAACTGCTCGCGAATCTTCTCCGGCAGCCGCAGCCACAGGCCCTCGCCCGCGAAGGCGTCCACCAGGAGGGGGATGTCCTCCTTGCGGTCTCGGAGGGGCGGCAGGCTGACGGTGAAGACGGAGAGGCGGAAGTAGAGGTCCTCGCGGAAGCGGCCCGCCTGCGTCTCGGCCCACAGGTCCTTCTTGCTGGCGACGACGATGCGCGCGTCGAAGGAGATGGCCGTGGACGCACCCAGCCTGCGGAACTCGCGGTCCTCGATGGCGCGCAGGAGCTTGGGCTGGAGGTCCAGCGCCAGGTCGTCGATTTCGTCCAGGAAGAGCGTGCCGCCGTTGGCGCGCTCCAGGCAGCCGATGCGCTGGCTGACGGCGCCGGTGAAGGCGCCCTTCTCGTGGCCGAACAGCTCGCTCTCGATGAGGGAGTCGGAGACGCTGGCGCAGTCGAAGACGACCAGCGGGCCGGGCGCGCGCGGGCTGAGCTTGTGGATGGCCTTGGCGGCGGCGCCCTTGCCGGAGCCTGTCTCGCCCACCAGCAGCAGCGTGGAGTCGGTGGGGGCGATGCGCTGGAGCAGCGCGAAGATCTGCCGCATGGGCAGGCTGCGGCCCACCAGGTCTCCGAGCCGGTCCTCCACCAGCGGCTCCACCTGCACGGGCGCCAGCTGCGGGCTGAAGCGCAGGCGCACGTCGCCCACCTCCAGCAGCGCGCCCGGACGCAGGTACGCCTCGCGCACCTGGGCGCCGTCCAGGAAGGTGCCGTTGGTGGAGCCGAGGTCCTGGACGAGGAAGCGGTCGCCCTGGCGGCGCACCATCAGGTGATTGCGGCTCACCGTGGGGTGGTCGATGACGACGTCGTTGTCGGGGGCCTTGCCCACACGCAGCGCTTCGTTGGCGAGGGGGAAGACGGTGCCGGCGCGCTCGGTGTCCAACAGGACGAGGTGGAACTGCTGCGCGGAGAGTCGCTCACCCTGGCCTCGTGCGTTGATGACTGTGTGCGAGGGGATGGGGGCTGGGGGGAGAGGGGACATGACCGGGTGGGGATTCTAGACGGCTTCTCGTCGTCAGGTGATTTCCTGTCCGCCGGGAGCGCGCCCGCCCTCTGGGCGGCCGGGCATGTGGTTGGAGCCCCAGGGGAGCGTGATACGACGGACGTCACCTATGCGGACCCCTTCCTTGCTTCTGTTGCTGGCCTCTGCTTGCGCCACGGTTCCCAGGACTCCGGCTCCCGCTACCCCGGCGGCGGCCACCCCTCCGGCCCCGACGCGTGTCTGGAAGCAACCTCGCGCGGTGGTGGTGCGCCACGCCACGGTGATGCCGGCCACGGGGCCCGCCATCGAGGACGGCGCGGTGGCCTGGGTGGACGGCAAGCTGACGGCGGTGGGGCGAAACGCGGACGTGGCGACCCCCCCGGGGGCGGAGGAGGTGGACGGCACGGGGCTGTACGTCACCCCGGGCATCATCGACGCGCACAGTCATCTGGGCGTCTACGCCAGCCCCGCCTCGTTCTCGAATGACGACGGCAACGAGGCCACCGCGCCGGTGACGGCCGAAGTCTCGGCGGAGCACTCCTTCTGGCCCCAGGACCCGGGGCTCCAGCGCGCCGCGGCGGGAGGCATCACCTCCCTGCTGGTCCTGCCGGGCAGTGCCAACCTGGTGGGTGGCCGGGGCTTTCCGGTGAAGCTGCACTTCGGTCGCTCGGCGGCGGAGATGCGGTTCCCGGGCGCCAAGGACTCCCTGAAGATGGCGTGTGGTGAGAATCCGCGCCGCGTCTACGGCGTGGACCGCAAGACGGCGCCCTCCACCCGCATGGCCAACGTGGCGGGCTACCGACAGGCCTTCGCCCAGGCCCGCGAGTACATGGCCAAGCAGGCCGAGTGGGCGAAGAAGCAGGAGAAGAGCCCGGACGAGGCGGGGCCCGCGCCGCTGCGCGACTTGAAGCTGGAGACGCTGGCGGAGGTGCTGCGCGGCAACATCCTGGTGCAGAACCACTGCTACCGCGCGGATGAGATGGAGGTGATGCTCCAGGTGGCGGCGGAGGCGGGCTACTCCATCCGCGCCTTCCACCACGCGCTGGAGGCGTACAAGGTCCGCGACAGCCTGGCCGCGAAGAACGTGGCCGTGGCGACGTGGGCGGACTGGTGGGGCTTCAAGCTGGAGGCGTGGGACGGCATCCCGGAGACCGCCGGGCTCGTCTCGCAGGCGGGCGGGAAGACGGTCATCCACTCCGACTCCGCGCTGAGCATCCAGCGGCTGAACCAGGAGGCCGGCAAGGCGATGTGGCGCGCGCGCGAGTCGGGCATCCCCATCCCCGAGGAGGAGGCGCTGCGCTGGGTGACGCTCAACGCCGCGTGGGTGATGGGCGTGGAGAGCGCCACGGGCTCGCTGGAGCCGGGGAAGATGGCGGACGTGGTGCTGTGGAAGAACCACCCCTTGAGCGTCTACGCGCGGGCGCAGCGCGTGTGGGCGGACGGCGTGGGGACGTTCGACGCGAGCCAGGGCGCCACCCAGGTCAGCGACTTCGAGGTGGGCGACGTGGCGGCGAACGCGGCGAAGCTGGTGGCCGCGCCCGCGGCGGCGCCGTCGCTGGCGGACCTGGGCCTGAGCGAGCGCTGCGACGTGACGAAGGACCGCGCGTGCGCGGAGCGCCTGGCCCCGACGGCGGAGGCGTGCACGGTGTTCCACGGCGTGACGGCCTTCACGGGCTCGGCGTGGCTGAAGGGCGCCACGGTGGTGCTGGAGAACGGCAAGGTCGCCAGCATCCAGGCGGACGGCGGTGACTCGCTGCCGCCCGCGTGCCGCGTGGTGGACGGGAAGGGCCGGCTGTTGACGCCGGGCTTCGTGGACTCGCTCACCGTGCTGGGGCTGGTGGAGGTGAGCGCGGAGGAGTCGACGCAGGACGACGGGCTGCGCGGGGACGCGGCGAAGCGGGACGTTCGCGCGGCGCTCCTGGCCTCGGATGGCGTCAACCCCGCGTCGGTGGTGCTCCCGGTGGCGCGGCTGGGCGGTGTCACCAGCGTCCTGACGCACCCGCGTGGCGGACTGGTGTCCGGGCAGAGCGCGCTGCTGGCGATGGACGGCTCGATCCGGCGCGCGTCGCTGGCCATGCACGTCCAGCTGGGCATCTCCGGACGCGACGCGGTGTCGGGCTCGAGGGCGCTGGTGCTGGAGCGGCTGCGGGAGATTCTCGCCGACGCGCGCGACTACAACCGCCGCAAGGGCGACTTCGAGCAGGGGCGCATGCGCGACTTGTCGGTGAGCCGCCTGGACCTGGAGGCGCTCCAGCCGGTGCTCGCGGGCACGCTGCCGGTGGTGGTGCACGCGGACCGGGCCTCGGACCTGCGCGTCGCGCTGGGCCTGGCGCGTGAGTACAACCTCAAGCTCATCATCGCCGGGGGCGGTGAGGCGTGGATGGTGGCGCGGGAGCTGGCGGCGGCGAAGGTGCCCGTGATTGTTCAGCCCACGCAGAACCTGCCCGCGGACTTCGACCGGCTCAACAGCCGCCTGGACTCCGCGGCGCTCCTGAGCAAGGCGGGCGTGAAGGTCCTCTTCTCCATCATGGGAGACCACGGCCTGGTGCGCACGCTGCCGCAGGAGGCGGGCAACGCGGTGGCCTGGGGCCTGCCGCACACCGACGCGCTGCGCGCGATGACGTCCAACGTGGGAGAGGCGTTCGGCCTGCCCCTGGGCAAGCTCGCGCCGGGCGCGGTGGCGGATGTGGTGCTGTGGAACGGCGACCCGCTGGAGTCCTCCACGCGCCCGCTGGGCATGTGGCTGGCGGGACGTCAGGTGCCGCTCGTCACGCGGCAGCAGGCCCTGTTCGAGAAGTACCGCGAGCTGCCGAAGTAGGCGGCCGTCCCCGCTCGAGCGAGGACGGCCACCGGGGCGTGCTGGCTACTCGCCTTCGTAGATGCCGATGGCGCCCGCCACCCACTTCTGGGTGGTGGTGTCGCGGTAGCCCATGAAGGACACGAGCATCCGCCGGTCACTCCCGTGGCCGTCCGCCTGGATGTCGCTGATGCGCGACATGCCGTACTTGCGGCCGAACTCCGGCAGGCCGTAGGTGGTGAAGTCGCCGCCCTTCAGCCGGGAGATGCCGCCGCCCCACGACGCGCCGGCCCAGAGGCTCCCGTCCCTGGGGTCCAGGCCCAGGGCGGACAGGTGCCTGTCCACCAGCCCGGAGCCGGAGCCCACCCGGCGCAGCACCTGGCCGCCCGAGTCCAGGTGCACCAGCCCGTTGCTGAACGAGCTCAGCCACACGCTGCCGTCGCCCATCACCACCGCGCCGGAGATGTTGTCCGGCACGCGCTCGCTGGGCTTCGAGTACTCCGGCTTGGCGTCCGGCCAGAGGTCCCGCTTGTTGTCGGCGTCCGCCTCCGAGCCCGTCTGCGCGTGCCAGAAGTTGCCGCCCGTGGAGCCGTAGCGGAAGCGCGTGGTGCGGTCCGAGCCGCCGAACCAGACATCCCCGCTGGGGTCCACCGCGACGCCGTAGTACGCGTCCGTCAGCAGAATCACGTTGCCGCGCGCATCCAGCGCGTTGACGGACGGGTGCACGTGCTCGAAGACGCCGGAGCAGTTGAGCTGGCCGTTGCACATGGGCGCGCCGGAGAACGTCGCATCCCCTCGCGCGAAGCCGTGGTTGCCGCCGAACCACACGCTGGGCTTGTTCCGGCCGATGGCCTGCTTGTCGTAGCGGATGCGCAGGATGTTGCAGATCTTCTCGCGCCCGCGCTTCTCGGCCGCCACCACGTCGGGGCCGGAGAAGATGTCGTAGTGCACCACGGTGAGGGTGCCGTCCTGGCGCAGCGTCACCCGGTCCGCGTCGCCGCTCTTGTAGCGGGCGGGGTCCGGGCTCGGCCCGTCCCAGTTGTTCTCGCAGTGCTCGGAGCCCGTGCCGGGAATGCCCTCGTAGCCCACGAAGACGGTGCCCGCCTTGGCGCCCGCCACGGAGATGACCTTCAGGTACTTGATGCCCGGAGGCGCGGTGCCGTCCGGCATGTAGCCGTACGGACGCAGGCCGTGCTCCATGCCGAAGCGCTCGAAGCGCTCCGCGCCGGGCTTGAGGAGGAACAGGCCCTCTTCACCACCGGCGACCCAGATGTTGCCGCCCTCGTCGGCCGTCACGCCGTACACGGTGAGCGGGCCGCCCTGGTCCGCGCCCACGAAGCGCCAGCCCGGCGCGGAGGGCAGCGGGGGAATCTCCGCGTCCTGTCTGGGGTCCGGCCCCGCGTCCGGCGGTGGGCCCGCGTCGGGAGGCTCCGGCTGTGGGCCCGCGTCGGGAGGCTCCGGCTGCGGGCCGCTGTCGGGAGGCGGGCCGGCGTCGGGGGGCTCGGGCGGAGGGCCCGGGTCATCCATGTCCGGGTTGTCCTGCTGAGACTCGTCGTTGGACTTGGAGCTACAGCCCCCCAGGGTCCACATCACACACGCCAAGAAGAGCGCGCCTGGCCAGCGCAATCCCCGTGTCATTCCGCTCACCCCACGAATGCCTGGCCGCCCTGGATGGGCAACCGTCCAAGCCCCCTCAGTCGCAAGGCCGATGCCAGGATTCGTTGGCGCTCCATGGGCGACTCCGTCCGCTCCTCGACAGGGGGTGGGAAGCGCGGTGCCCTGTCTGGGCAAGTCGCTGTCCCGGAGGACCCCCCATTCGTGCTAGTGGCTTCCTGAAATGGGTGGGAACGACGCACGCGGTCGCACACCGCTGTCATTGGTGGGCCAGGAGCCGGACCTTCTTTTCTACACACGCCAGGCGGCCGAGCACGGCGCGCCGGTGTTGGTCCTGGGCGCCGCCAACGGCCGGGTGGTCTGGGCCCTGGCCGAGCACGGCTACACCGCCGTGGGCGTGGACCCGTCGGAGGTGATGATTCGCTCCGCCGAGGAGCGCCGCGCCTCGGAAGCCCTGGAGGTCTCCAACCGCGCCCGCTTCCTCGTCGCGGACCTGCGCTCGCTGCGGCTGCCGGACCGCTTCCCGCTGGTGCTGGCCCCGCAGCACGCGCTGGGGTTGATGCCCGGCAACGATGACCTGGAGGCGCTCCTGGCGACGGTGCGCCACCACCTCACGCCGGACGGCACCTTTGTCTACGACGTGCTCAACACGCCGCGCGAGCCGGTGCTGCCGCGCGATGACGAGGAGCCCAACGCGGGGCTGGAGCCGCGCCGGCCCCTGTTCGCCCTCCACCTGCGCGAGCGCAAGCAGCCTGGAGTGCCCAGCCCCATCCGCCGCCTCAAGCTGCGGCACTTCTCGCCGGAGGAGCTGGACGCGGCCCTCACCGCCGCGGGCTTCACCCCGCGCGAGCGCTACGGCCGCTTCGACGGCAAGCCCTTCGATTTGGAGGACTCACGGCACATCGGCGTCGCCGGGCCGTGAGGGCTCACTTCTCGAAGCGGTAGCCCAGGCCGCGCACGGTGACGAAGTGGCGCGGCTCCTCCGGGTTCGGCTCGAACTTGAGGCGCAGCTGGCGCATGAAGTTGTCCACGGTGCGCGCGCTGCCCTCGTAGTGGTAGCCCCAGGCGCCGGACAGCAGCTCCTCGCGGGTGAAGGTGCGGTCCGGATGCGTGAGGAAGTGCGCCAGCAGCTTGAACTCCTGCGCGGTGAGCTCCACGGGCGTCCCCCCGCGCGCCACCGTGCGTGAGTTCATGTCCACGCGCACGTCGCCGAACGTCACCGGCGGCGCGCCCCCTTGCGTCGGGTAGCGGCGGCGCAGCACGGCCTTGATGCGCGCCAGGAGCTCCTGGAGCCCGAAGGGCTTCACGACGTAGTCATCCGCGCCCAGGTTGAGGCCGAGAATCTTGTCCGTCTCCATCCCCTTGGCGGACAGCACCACCACGGGCGTGTCGCGGCCGCGCTGGCGCAGCTCCTTGAGCACCTCGTAGCCGTTGAGCTCGGGCAGCATCAGGTCCAGCACCATCAGGTCCGGGGCGTCATCCAGCGCGCGCTGGAGGCCCGTGCGTCCGTCCTGGGCCTGGAGCACCTCGTAGCCCTCGAAGCGCAGGTTCATGGACAGGCCCGCGAGGATGGACAGGTCGTCCTCGACCACCAGGATGCGCCGGGTCGCTTCGCTCATGACTTCCGTACCGGCAGTTGGATGGTGAACCGGCTGCCGCGGCCGGGCTCGCTCTTCACGGAGATGCGTCCTCCGTGAGCCTCGACGATTCTCCGGGCGATGGCCAGCCCCAGCCCACTGCCCTCCGTCGTCCGGGTCATCAGATTGTCCACCCGATAGAAGCGCTCGAAGATGCGCTTGCGTTCCTTCGGCGCGATTCCCACTCCGTTGTCCTCCACCGACAGGTCAATCCACCGCCCCGCCTGGCTCGCGCTCAGGGTGATGCGCCGGTCCTGCGGCCCGCTGTACTTGTAGGCGTTCTGCAGCAGGTTGAGCAGCGCCCCGGCGACCGAGTCCTTGTCCACGTCCACCCGAGGCAGCCCCTCCGCCACGTCGACCTTCAGGTCCACGGTGCTGTCCATGCGCTGGGTGCGGAAGGCGGCCACCGCCGTGTCCACCACGTCGGACACGGGCAGGGCCTCGCGCTGATACACCTTGCGGCCGCCCTCGATGCGGGACCAGTCCAGCACGCGCTCGATGAAGATGGACAGCCGCTCCGTCTCCCGCGTCAGCATCGTGAGGATCTCCTGCATCTGCGCCGGGTCCTTGAGCCGGCCCAGCGCGAGCATCTCGATGAACATGCGGATGGACGTCAGCGGCGTGCGCAGCTCGTGGCTCACCAGCGAGACGAAGTCCGTCTTCATGCGCGACAGCCGCGCCTCGCGGTAGAGCACGCGGCCCGTGTAGACGACGCCGAACGTCAGCGTCAGATAGAACAGGCCCAGCAGCACGCCGTACACGGCGCGGTTGCGCGTGGAGGCCCGCGCCACGGGGTCCTCGCCGGTGGGCAGCACCACCAGCCGGTAGTCCTGGAGCGGAGGGGACAGCACGCGCTCGGCCAGTCCCTGCGGACCCAGGGCACTGGCGCGGGCCTGCGCCACCTCCGACACCAGCTTGCCCACGAGCCCGCTCTCCACCGTCTCGCGCGGCACGGCCAGGAGGCCGATTCGCACCGGCTCGCTGGACACCGCGCGAGGCTCCACACGCTCCGCCAGCAGCATCTCCAGGGCGCGGACGGACAGCCGGACGCCGCGCACGACGGTGCCCTGGCGCTGCGTCACCACCACCACGGTGCGCCCCGCGGAGGACAGCGAGAAGACGGTGGGGGACTCGGGGAGCGCGCCAGCCTCCGGCAGCACCGCGGTCAAGGTCTCCGCCAGCGCGGGGTCCTCGGTGAGCACCCGTCCGCCCTCCAGCTGGAAGGTGCCGTGCGGCTCGGAGAGGATGCGTCCGTCGGTGGCGACCAGGTTCAGCCTGCCGCCTTCCTCCTCGAGCCGGGCGGAGGCCAGCTGCCGGGGCAACTCCTGGGACAGCGTCTCCAGCGTCCCTCGCCAGGCCGACTCCAGCCGCTTCTCCACCGCCGCGCGCTCGTTGATGATGGCCACCACGCCGAAGCCGGACAGGCCCGCGGATGGCAGCACCACCAGGACGATGAGCAGCGCGAAGGTGCGCCGGAAGCTGAGGATGACCGAGGAGGGACGCGACACGTCTCCCTCATTTACCCTCACCCGGGGCAACACGCTCGTGGCGTTTCGTCCCGGGGCCCCCGCTCGACTGTCCGCCACCCGCACCCGAGGTGGGAGAGGGCATCGACTTCTGGGGCCCGCTGGTGCAAGCATGGCGGGCTCGCGGGGGAGGCGAGCGACCTGGGCCGGGCGCCATTTCCCCTCCGCGACACGGCGCGGCATTCCCGGTGATGAGCGTGGCGAGCGACATTCTCGCTGGGGACGCGCGGGAGGAGACTTCATGAGACGGCACGTTCTGGCCGGGGTGGCGGCGGCGCTGCTGGGACTTTCGGCGTGCGAGGACCGGTCGACCGACGGAGGGTGGAGCAATTCCTCGGGCACGGTGGCGCTCAGCCGGGATGACGCGTTCCTGTACGTGGTGGACGCGGACAACGGCGTGCTCTCGGTCGTGGAGACCGCGCGCGGCGAGAAGGTGGGCGAGGTGAAGGTGGGCGTGGGCCCGGAGCGCGTGGTGGTGGGGCCCGACGACACCGTCTACGTCTCCAACCGCGGGGAGCGCAGCGTCTCCGTCATCCGCCGGGGCGACTGGAACGAGGCGGCGCGCGTGACGGTGGGCGTGGAGCCCATGGGCATGGCCGTCTCCCCCAAGGGCGACACGCTCTTCGTGGTGAACAGCACCGCGCGGACCTCCACCGAGCACGGCACGCTGATGGCCGTGGACACGCGCACGCTGGAGCTTCGCTGGGAACTGGCGGTGGGGGATGAGCCTCGCGGCATCGCGCTGGTGGACGGCGGGCGCCGCGCGCTCATCAGCCTGTTCCGCCAGGGGGACCTGGTGACGGTGGACCTGGCGGACGCGCATCAGCCGCGCCTCCAGCGCGAGCACACGGACCTGTATGCCCGGGCCAACGAGGAGCGGGGCGCCATCCTCGGTGATCCGGTGGTCTCGCCCACCTCCTTCCGTCCCCGAGGCATGGCGGACGTGGTGGTGTCCCCCGACGGCCAGCACGCCTTCGCGCCCGTGCGGTGGTCTCGCGAGGACCCGCTGGCCAGGTCGGGCCCGGCGCGCGGTGAGTCGCTCTATGGCGGCGGAGGCCCATGCAACGCGTCGGGCGTCGTGGTGCCGGGGCTCGTCACCTTCAAGACGGAGGATGGCTCGCCTCGGGTGGATGACCTGAACAAGTGCCGCCCCTCGTTCGGAGAGGTGCCGGACTTCCCCGCCTCCACCCTGGTCAGCACGGAGAACACGCACCCGCTCCAGGGGCCCGTGGCGGCGGTGGTGGACCCGTCGGGTGAGTGGCTCTTCGTGGTGCACCGCGAGACGGACAACGTGGCCATCCTCCCCACGGGCCGCCGCACGGGGGATGACCTGGAGACCACGCGGGGCAGCGCCGTGAGGCAGGTGGTGCGCGTGGGCTCGGGCCCCAGCGGCATCGCGCTGACGCGGGATGGGCGCAAGGCGTACGTCCACAACGCCTTCGACCACTCGGTGACGACGCTGGTGAATGACGGCTCGGGGGCGCGGACCAATGTGCGCACGGAGGGCTCGCCGCTCTCCGTCGCGGGGGACACGCTGTCGCCCCAGCAGGCCGTGGGCCGCAAGCTGTTCTACTCCGCGCTGGACTCGCGGATGACGAGCCGGGATGTGTCCGTGTCCTGCGAGTCCTGTCACCTGGATGGCCGCGAGGACGGCCACGTGTGGGGCTTCCCGGATGGGCCGCGTCAGACGCCCAGCCTCGCGGGGCGCGACGTGACGCGGACGGCGCCGTTCCACTGGAGCGGGGAGTTCCCCACGCTGAAGGACTTCCTCGACGCGACGGTGACCAGCCGCATGGGCGGCGGGGTGCTGGACGCCACGCTGGTGACGCAGCTGGCCGCCTTCATCGACGTGATTCCCGCGCCGGACAATCCCTACGTGGGCGCCGCCCCCACGCTGTCGCAGGCGCGCGGCGCGGAGGTCTTCAAGAAGGCCGGCTGCGACAAGTGCCACGCGGGTGAGCACCTCACCAACAACCAGCAGGCCCACGTGGGCACCTTCATCACCGACGGAGTCCTCCAGGACACGAAGGAGGTCCGTGAGAAGGGGCTGAACACGCCGTCGCTCCTGGGCCTCGCGCGGACCGCGCCCTACCTGCACGACGGCAGCGCGAAGTCGCTGAAGGGGCGGCTGACGGAGCGCCGGCAGTCCACCGCGCACGGCTCCACGGCGGAGCTGACGGACGCGGAGATCGACGACCTGGTGGACTACCTGCGCACGCTGTGACGCGGGCTCACGGGGTGCCCGCGTCCGGAGGAGGCGTGGGCGCCGCGGGGGCCCCGAGCTGGAGCACGTCCGGGCGCGTGGCGGTGAGCGCGGCGCGGGCCACGTCCAGGGCCTGTTCCGGCTCTCCGCCCAGCCAGGTGACGACGAGCGCGCAGGGCGTGTCGTCGTCCCACGTCATCACCTGCAACATGCCCTGCGCGGGGGAGCGGCGCGCGGCGGCGCGGCCGAGCGCGGGAATCTCCTCGCCGCCCGTCTGGAGTGACGGGGCCAGCAGCGCGTGCGGGTCCGCCTGGGCGTAGTGCGGCCGGCAGTCCCAGGTCACCGACACGGTGACGTCTTTCTCGGAGGCGGAGCGGAAGATGCACAACGGGCCGCAGGTCGGACACGTGCGCTCCTGCTTCATCGTGAAGCCGGGCAGCATCGCCTCTCGCACGTCGGCGGGGAGCAGCACCTCGCACGCCGGAAGTGTCTCTTGGGTGACGGGCGCCCGCGCGGCGCCCGCGTCCGGCGCTGGCTCCGCCGTGCGCGACCGGCATGCGAGTCCCAGGGCCAGTGTCACCCACAGCGCCGCGCGCCCTCCGCCTGCCCTCATCTGGTGGTCCCTCCTCGGGCGCCCGCCCATCCCTGGCGCGGGGCGGATGGTAGACCGGTGAGGCGGTGTCGCGGAGACGTTTCCCGCCGGCAACACGGTGGGTGGGGGACGGGCATGGCTCGTGTCCTCCCCTCGCCGTGGACTAAGCTGGCGGGCGCGTTCATGCCCCCCGTCCGCTTCCTATTGGTGCCACTCGCCCTCGTGCTGGGGCCGCCCGCCTGGGCCCAGGCCCCCGTGGCCGCGCCTGCCGCGCCGGCCGCCGCCACCCCTCCGGTGGAGGCGCCTCGACGGAACCAGGCTCCGGACGAGGCCGTGTGGACCGAGTTCCCCGGACGCCCCTCGGAGCCCCCTCCGGGCGCTGTCACCGTTCCGTTGCCGGAGGTCTCCGACCGCCCGCCGCTCGTGCCGGTGGAGGACGTGCAGCCGAGCGGAGGCAAGCGCCCCAAGCCCCCACCCGGGCCGCCCGCACCCACGCCGGCCCCCGTGCCCAACCGGGTGAGCCTGCTGGGGGCTCGCACGGTGGGGGCGGGCGGGGTGGCGGTGGGGTTCTCGCTGGGCTTTCCCACGCTGTCGGCGCGCGCCGCCGTGGGGGTGACGTCCCGGTTCGACGTGCTGCTGGGGTTCGACAGCCTCTATGGCCTGATGAACGAGGCCCGGCTGGGCTGGCGCTGGAGCGTGCTGGACGGCGGTCCCCGGTGGAGCCTGGGCGTGGTGATGGAGGCCAGCCACGCGTTCTTCCTGCGGTCGGCCCGCGCGGAGGAGCGGGGCGCGCGCTACGTGACGGGACGGCGCAACTGGAACGTCATGCCGGGCCTGGTGGGCTCCTTCCAGTTCGAGGGCCACCGCGCCAAGCGGATGTTCGTGGACACGCGCTACCTGCTGACGGTGGACACGGAGCCCACCCAGCGCACGCCGCTGGGAGGACTGCCGCCCGACCAGGTGTCGGCCAGCGCGTGGACGTTCCGCGTGGGCGCGGAGATGCCGCTGAGCGAGAGAACGTCCTACTTTGTCTCCGCGGGGGGCGACGTGCGCGGTCGCTCCGTCGACGCGGACTTCATGCCGGTGGTTTCCGTCGGCATCGTCACCGGTCTCTAGATGCCTGGGCCGTCGGCGCGGCAGTGCCCATCTCTTCATCTCTCCTGAGCGAGGTCTTCCATGCGAGGCAGTGTCATCGGCTCCGGCTCTTTCGGTACGGCCCTGGCGAACGTGCTGGCGGCCAACTGCGACGAGGTCCGCCTCTGGGGTCGCGAGCAGTCGGTGGTGGACTCCATCAACACCCGGCATGAGAACCCCACCTACCTGCCGGGCATCCCCATCTCCGAGCGCGTGCGCGCCACCAAGGACCTGGAGGAGGCGCTGACGGGCTCGGAGTTGGTGGTGCTGGCCACGCCCAGCCACGCCACGCGCGAGGTGCTGGCCCGCGCCAAGGACTTCCTGCCCAGCCACGTGCCCATCGTCACGGTGTCCAAGGGCATCGAGAACGAGACGCTGCTGACGATGACGGAGCTGTTGGAGGACTGCCTGCCGGAGTCCTTCCACCCGTACATCGCCGTGCTGTCCGGCCCCAGCTTCGCCAAGGAGCTGGCGCGGCGCATGCCCACGGTGGTGACCATCGCGTCGCACTGGGACAAGGTGGCGGTGCGCTGCCAGAAGGCGCTCCAGACGGAGACCTTCCGCAGCTACACGTCCACGGACGTGGTGGGCGTGCAGTACGGCGGCGCGCTGAAGAACGTCATCGCCATCGCCGCGGGCATGGCGGACGGCCTGGGCATGGGCCACAACGCCCGCGCGGCCATCATCACCCGCGGCCTGGCGGAAATCACCCGGCTGGCGGTGCGCAAGGGCGCCAACCCCCTGACGCTGTCGGGCCTGTCCGGCATGGGCGACCTGGTGCTGACGTGTACGGGCGAGTTGAGCCGCAACCGTCACGTGGGCATGGAGCTGGGCAAGGGCCGGAAGTTGGAGGACATCCTTTCCCAGATGAAGGAGGTCGCGGAGGGCGTGAAGACGGCGCGCAGCGCGCGGGACCTGTCGCTCAAGACGGGCGTGGAGCTGCCCATCTGCCAGCAGGTGTATCTGATTGCCTACGAGGGCAAGAACGCGAAGTCGGCGGTGGTGGACCTGATGACGCGTCAGCCCAAGTCGGAGCTCGTGTGACGGAGTGGGTGTGCGCGCGGAATGAGGGGCTGTTACAACAACAGTCCTCGTGACCACCGCGTCCGCTGAGTCCCTCTCGTCGTTCCGAGCCTTCCGTCATCGTGAGTTCGTCGCCATGTGGTTGGGGGCGCTGGTCTCCAACGTCGGCACCTGGATGGAGGTGCTCGCGCTGGGGGTCTTCGTCACCGAGATGACGGGCCGCGCGGAGTGGACGGGCGGGGTCGCGGCGCTCACGTACCTGCCTTCGCTCATCCTCTCCCCGCTGGGCGGCGCGCTGGCGGACCGCTTCGACCGGCGCGTGTACATCGCGGTGTGCGCGCTGGCGCAGGCGCTGCTCGCGGGCGTGCTGGCCGCGCTGGCCTTCAACGGCCGGCTCACGGTGGAGGCCGTGGCGGTCATCTCCTTCCTCAACGGCTGTGTGCACGTCGTCTCGGGGCCGGGCTTCACCGCGCTGCTCGCGGGGCTGGTGCCGAAGGAGGACCTGCACAGCGCGCTGACGCTCACGTCCGCGCAGTTCAACCTGGGGCGCATCCTGGGGCCGGTGGTGGCCGCGTGGGGACTGGCCATGGGGGGCGTGGCCTGGGTGCTCCTGGCCAATGCGGTGTCGTTCGGCGCGGTGCTGCTGGCGGTGGCGCAGGTGAAGTCGGAGGCGCAGGTCGCGCGGCCCGCGACGCAGGAGGGCTTCTGGAGTCAGCTCTCCGCGGGCGTGCGCATGGCGCGCGGCGACGCGGTGATCTGGGGCGCGATGCTGGGGTTGTTCATGGTCGCCATCTTCATCTCGCCCTTCATCGCGCTGGTGCCGGTGTTCGCGCTCCAGGTGTTGGGGGCGGGGGCCTCCGCCGCGTCGATGCTCATCTCGATGCAGGGGCTGGGGGCGCTGTTGGCCTCGGGGTTGGTGGGGCCCCTGTCCGCGCGCTGGGGACGGGAGCGGGTGCTGGACATCGCGATGGTGGTGATGGGGCCGGTGACGGCGATGTACTGGCTGTCGCCCACGTTGCCCGTGGCGATGGGGACGATGTTCGTGGTGGGCGCGTTCTATCTGGTGCTGATTGCCGGGCTGAACACGCGCTGCCAGGAGCGCACGCCTCGGGAGCTCCAGGGGCGGGTGAGCAGCCTCGCGATGTTGTTGATCAACGTGGGGTACTCGTTCGGCGTCTGGGCGCAGGGGGCGCTCGCGGACCGCGTGGGCGTGAGGCCCACGACGGCGGGCGCGGCGGTGTTGTTCCTGGGCGTGGTGCTGATGGTTCGGCTGCGACGCGCGCGAGGCGTGGCGGTCGCGAGCACCTGACGCGGGCTCAGCGCGAGCGGTTGGCGGCGGGGAGCAGGGCCAGGACGCGGGCCAGCACGGCGACGCCTTCTTCGTACTCGGGCAGCTCGATGTGCTCGTGGGGCGTGTGGTCCAGGGACGAGTCCCCGGGGCCGTAGGCGACGGTGGGCACGTTCCAGGTGCTGGCCACGGTGTTCCAGTCGGAGGTGCCGGCCTTGACGCGAAGGGTGGGGCGTGCGCCTCGCTCTCGGATGGACTGCTTGAAGGCGCGGGTGAGCGGGTCGTTTCCGTCGGTGGAGACGGCCTGCTTGGCGGACACGGTCTTCACGCGGACGTCGGGGACGCTGGAGAGGCAGGAGACAAGGGTGTCCACCTCGGTGGTGGGGCCGGTGCGGACGTTGAGCTGGGCGGTGGCCCACTCGGTGTCTTCGTCGGTGCCGGTGTGGAAGGAGAGCAGGGCGGGGATGTCCTGCTCGAAGAGGGAGGCGCCGGTGTTGCGCTCATCGCAGCGGCGGCGCAGGGCGTTCCACGAGTCGACGAGGCGCTCGGCCGGGGCGCGGTAGCCACGGCTGGCGGTGTGGCGGCGCGCGGCGCGGTACTCGAGCTCCAGGCGGACGAGTCCCTTGTAGCCGACGGTGATGGCGTGAGCGCCGCTGGGCTCGCCGTTGATGACGAAGTCGGGTCGGTGGTGGTCGCGTGCGTGGAAGGCGCCTCGGGTGATGGCGACCTCCTCCTCGACGCAGCCGAGGAGCAGGAAGCGCTTGCCGGCGCGCTCGGAGTCCTCGAGCAGCTCCACGGCCTCGATGAAGGCGGCGAGGGCGCCCTTCGCGTCGACGGCGCCACGGCCGAAGAGGCGCGTGCCGTCGAGCCGCACGGGGATTTCGCCAGGGACCGTGTCGATGTGGCCGAGCAGCGCGACGCACGTGTCGCCGTCACCGAGGCTGGCCACGGTGTTGCCTGCTTCGTCCACGTGGGCACGCCAGCCCCGGTGCTCCAGTCGCTGCACGAGGGCGCGGGAGAAGACCGCCTCGTGATGGCTCGGGCTGTAGTGCTCCAACATCCACCGCAAGAGCTCCGCGCTCTGCTCACGCGCCCGCATGGGCCACCTTCCGAGGAGACGTCAGTTGTGTGCCGGCCTCGTTCGCGAGCGCGGACAGCACGGGGCGCTCGATGCGGGACGCGGTGACGTAGGCGGAAGGAACGCCTCCCGCGAGCGCCCGGCGCGCGGCCTCCAGCTTGTACCGCATGCGCCCCTTCGCGAAGCCCATCACCCGCTCCACGTCATCGCTCGCGCGGATGAGGGTGGTGGGGTCGGCCGGGTCCTCCAGCAGCCCCGCCACGTTGGAGAGCATCACCAGCGCCCGCGCCCCCAACGCCGAGGCGATGGACGCGGCCACCTGGTCCGCATCCACGTTCACCAACACCCCTTCCTCCGTCACGGCCGGAGGGCAGAGGACCGGCGTCTGCCCCGCCTCCAGCAGCACGCGCAACAGCCGCGTGTTCACCTCCGTGATCTCCCCCGCGAGGTGACTCCGGTCGATGCGAGTGCGCGCTCCCTCCTGGAGCTTCAGGGGGGGCCGGCGCCGAGCCACGAGCACCCGTCCATCCGCGCCACACAGCCCCAGCGCCTCCACGCCCCGCGCGAGCAGCGCGAGCACCGCGCGCTTGTTCACATCCCCCACCCACGCCATCGTCAGCACCCGCAGCGCGGCCTCATTCGTGAGCCGCACCACGTTACCCGACGCCGTCAGCGCCTCGGGGCGCTCCATCCCCAGCGAGGCCAGGAGCGAATCCCCCGCCTCCGAGCCCCCATTCACCACCACCACCTGCTCGCCCCGCCGACGCAGCTCCGCCACGTCGGCGCAGACGTTGTCCAGGTCCACGCCGGCCGCGCCGCCAATCTTCACCACCAGCGGCGCGCTGCCCCGAGGCAACGTGCTCATCCGACCACGCTCGCACCACCGTCCACCAACTGCACCGTGCCGGTGATGAACGAAGCGCGCTCGCTCGCGAGGAACGCCGCCGCCGCCGCGAACTCCTCCGGGCGACCCACGCGGCGCATCGGGATGTGCGCCGCCATGGCGCGAAGCCCCGCCTCCACGTCCCCCGCCTTGGCGCCCGCCGTGCGCTCCACCGGAGGGGTCCGCGTGTAGCCCGGCGCGAGCACGTTGACGGTGATGCCGCAGTCCCCCAGCTCCTGCACCAGCGCGGCCGAGAAGCCGACGATGCCCAGCCGCGACATGCCGGACAGCGCGAACCGCGCCACGGGGCGCACCACCGTCTCCGAGGTGATGAACAGCAGCCGTCCCCACTGTCCGGCCTTCATGAACGGCAATGAGGCCAGCGCCAGGTTGATGGCGGGCAGCATCACCGTGTCGACGGCCTCCTGATACGCCATGATGTCGAACTGGGTCGCCGGCCCCGGCGGCGGGCCCGCGCTGTTCGTGACGACGATGTGCGGTCCGCCCAGCTTCCCAGCGACCTCCTCCACCCACGCGCGAGAAGCGCTGTGCTCCCGCAGGTCCACGCGAGAGGTCAGCACCTTGCCTCCGCGAGACAGCGAGCGCAGGTGTTGCTCCGCGCGCGCGAGGCGGTCCGCGTCGCGCGCGGCAATCGCGACGTGCGCCCCTTCCTTCACCAGCTCCTCGGCGACGGCGAGCCCCAGTCCGCTGGAGCCTCCCGCGACGAGCGCGACCTTATTGGCGAGTCCCAGTTCCAAGTGTCTCCCTCCTGGAGTCTCCAGCGTTCACGACGGGCTCCGGCCCCGGGGCAGCGGGCGCGGGGGGCGGAGGCCCTCGGTAGTGATAGCGGCCCGTCAGCGGCCACGCGAGCGTGGACACCAGGGCCTTCACCCGAGGCACCAGGTCCTTGCGCCACGCATCGTCACCCGGCCGCAGCAGCGTGGTGCCGCTGAGGAACCGGTCCGGATTCCCCGTGACGGTGTGGTTGCGGCCCAGCTCCACGGTGCGGCCCCGCACGGGATTGGCCGAGCGCTCCACCTGGATGAGCTCCAGGAGCGAGTCCACCGTGGCCGCCGGGGCGGCGATGAAGTCCTCGTAGCGCAGGAACAGCGAGCGCTCCGGGTAGCGGCGCGTGACGAGCTCCGAGGCCACGTTGAAGCCGAACCAGTACGCGGTGCTGAGCGCGGCGGACATGGGGACGACGTACTGCTTCGTCTTCGTCCACGAGTGCGCGACGGCGCGAGGGTCTCTCACCAGGTGCAGGTAGTACGGGGTGATGCCGTCCACATGCGGCAGCAGCGCCGCCTCCGAGGGGAACTTGCCGCTGTCGATGATGATGTGGCTCCCCGTCGCGTCGGCGATGGTGCGGTACGTCCGCGCGAGCAGCCGCGCATGCTCATACAGCTCGGTCGAGGGGTTCTCCTGCCGGAGCACGCGCCACGTGTGCCGGGTGCGCACGGTGGCCCGCTGCCGTCGCACGACACGCGCGGCGTGGGCCTGTGGAGACTCGCCCGGGGACAGGTCCTGCTCCAGCACCTTGGACCAGAGCGGGCACTGCACCAGGTGGGCGCCGCAGCCGCACAAGGTGTTGGAGCCGTTCCCGTAGGCGTTCTTCCACAGGAAGCTCAGCTCGCCGGTGTGGAAGCAGCCCGCCACCTCGTTGAGCACGTTGCCGATGATGGTGCTCCCGCTGCGGCACCAGCCGGTGATGTAGAGGACGGTGAGCGTGCTCATGGAGGGAGCCTTTCGCGCGTTCGCGTCAGAGGGGGTGGAGGCCGCGGAAGCCGAGGCCCTCCGTTTCGGGTCTGCCCAGCATCAGGTTGAGCGCGTGGATGGCTGTCCCCGCGGCGCCCTTCACCAGGTTGTCCAGCGCGGCGTTCACCACGATGCGTCCGCGCTCCGCGTCCACGTCCACCGCCAGCTCGCAGTGGTTGGTGCCCGCCAGCGGCGCGGGCTCGGGGAAGGGGGACGCGCTCGCGTTGGCGCGCAGGAGGTGGACGAAGGGGTGCTCGCGGTACGTGGTGGCGAGCACGCGCAGCGGCTCGGCTGCGTCCTCCAGCGGACGGGCGGCGAAGGCGTGCACCGTGGCCAGCACCCCGCGCACGCTGGGCACCGCCGTCGCGCTGAAGTGGACGATGGGGCGCATGCCCGCGAGGTGCTCGGTGGCGGACTCGATTTCGCCCGTGTGTCGATGGCCCACCGGCCGGTAGCAGCGCAGGGCGGAGGCCCGCTCGGGGTGATGCGAGGACCGGTCCGCAGTCGCGCCTCCGCCGGAGGAGCCCGTCTTCGCGTCGACGACCACCTCGGGGCGGACGAGCCCCGCGCGAGCCAGTGGCAGCAGCGCGAGGAGCGCCGCATGCGCCATGCACCCTGGCACCGCGACGTAGCGCGCTCCCTGGAGCGTGTCGCGAGTCCACTCCGGAAGTCCGTAGACGAACCGGGGGAGCTCGACGGAGCGGGGCGCGCGGGGATACCAGCGCGCGTGCTCCGCGGCCTCCAGGCGGAAGTCCGCGCTCAGGTCGATGATGCGTCCCGCGCGAGGGCTCACCTGGGGCCAGCGGCGGATGAGCTCGCCCGACGGCATGCAGGTGACCAGCACGTCGCACGGCTCCAGCGCGTCGTGGGGCGAGAAGCGCAGCGTGCTCTGTCCGCGCAGGTGCGGATGAGGGAAGTCGAGCCGCTTGCCCGCGTGCTGCTCGGACGTGGCCTGGACCAGCTCCACCGCCGGGTGGGCGAGCAGCAGGCGGAGCACCTCGCCCCCGGCGTAGCCGCCCGCTCCGAGCACCGCGATGCGCGTCATCGCGTGGCCCCCAGGATGTAGTCCGCCATCAGCTCCGGGAGCGGGATGCGGGTGGACTCGATGCTCCGCGCGAACTCCACGCAGTGGTTGATTTCATTCACCATCACCTCGCCCTCTCGCGTCTCCAGCAGGTCCACGGCCACCATCTCCCCACCCACGGCACGGGCGGCGCGCTCGGCGAGCCGGGCATGGGGGGCGGGGACTTCGTAGCGCTCGGGCACGGCGCCTCGGGCGGTGTTCGTCACCCAGTGCTCGGAGCGCCGGCGCATGCCGCCCACGGCTTCTCCGATGACGTAGACGCGCAAGTCGTAGCCCGGCTTGTCGATGTACTGCTGCACGAGCGCGACATGCTCCTGCGCGCCGCCCATCTCGAAGCGCATGGACATCATCCCCTCGGCCGCGTGGGTGCCGTCCACGCGCGCGACCATGCGGCCCCACGAGCCGAGCACGGGCTTCGTCACGCACGGATAGCCGCGCCGGTCCATCTCCGCGACGCAGGCGTCCTGCTCGAAGCCGAGGAAGGACCAGGGCATGGGGATGTCCTGCTCCGCCAGCGCCAGCGTGGTGAGCGCCTTGTCCCCGCACGTGGCGATGGCGCGCGCGGTGTTGAGCACCCGCGAGCCCTTCACCTCCAGGATGGCGGCGAGGTAGCGCGCGCGGGTGAAGGACATGCCGCGCATCACCACCGTGCCGCCGTCCTTCCAGCGCTCCCGGCTCAGCGAGAGCACCATGTCGGAGTCCGCGTGTGTCTCCACGGTGCAGCCGCGCGCGCGCAGCGCGTCCGTGAGCATGCGCTCCTCGGTGCGCATCCGCGTGTAGACGAGGTCGACCTTCTTCATCGCGAGGTCCCTTGCTCCGGAGCACGGCGGCGCATCAGCCCCTCCTGGACGCGGGCGCCAGCGCCGCGAGCCGGGGGCGGGGCAGGGCGCCGAGAATCTTCTCCACCAGCGCCGGGGCCTCCAGCCCGTGCCGCTGGAGCAGCGCCTCATGGCTGCCCGCCGTGGAGTCGAAGCGGTCCTGGATGCCCGCGCGCAGCACCCGGCGGCCCAGCCCGTGGGTGGCCACGCTCTCGCACACCGCGCCGCCAAGCCCGCCGAGGATGGAGTGCTCCTCCACCGTGACGAGCAACCGCGTGCGCTCCGCGGTGTCGAGGATGGCCTCCTCGTCGAAGGGCTTGAGCGTGTGGACGTTCACCACGCGCGAGGACACGCCCTGCGCCTCGAGCCGTGTCGCCACGTCCAGCGCGACGCTCACGCCGACCTCTCCATGGGCGACGAGGCCCACGTCGCTCCCCTCGCGCAGGCACATCGCGCGTCCCAGCGCGAACGCGGGCCGCGCATCCTCCAACCGGGTGACGCGGTTGCGCCCGAGCCGCAGGTACACCGGCCCCTCGTGCTCCAGCAGCGCGCGCGTGGCTTGAATCGTCTCCAGGCCGTCGGCGGGAGACACCACCATCATCCCCGGCATGGCGCGCAGGAGGGCCAGGTCCTCGAGGGCGTGGTGGGTGGGGCCGAAGAACGCGCCCGACAGCCCCCCGTAGTCGCAGACGAGCTTCACGTTGGCCTGGGCGTAGGCCATGCCCAGCCGCACCTGCTCACACGCGCGCAGCGCACCGAAGGGCGCGAAGGTATGGGCGAAGACGACGTGCCCGGTGGAGGCCAGTCCACACGCGATGTCGAGCATCGCCGCCTCGCAGATGCCCAGGTTGATGAAGCGCGCCGGGTGCCGCGCGGCGAACGGGTCTCCTCCCCCCGCCAGGTCGGCCTCGAGCAGCACGAGCCGCTCCTCCGCGTCCGCGAGCCGCGCGAGCGTGTGGCGGAACACCTGTCGGTTGGACAGGCCCGGTTGCTCGCGCAGCCAGTCCGCCGGGGCCGACAACAGGTCGGTGCCGCTCGACGTGGGACTCGTCACGGCGTCACCTCTCCCAGGGATGCGAGCGCGCGCCGGAGCTGCTCCGCGTTGAAGGTGGCGTAGTGCGGACCCTTGCCTCGGAACAGGGGCACCCCCGCGCCCTTGCGCGTGTTGGCGACGAGCGCGCGCGGTGCCTCGCTGGGCGCCTCCAGCGCGCTGCCCAGCGCCTCCAGGTCGTGCCCGTCCACCTCGACGGTGCTCCAGCCGAAGGCGCGCAGCCTGTCCACCAGCTGGGCCTGCGAGAGGATGGACTCGGTGGGCCCATCGTTCTGCCCGCCGTTGCGGTCCACGAGCACGGTGAGCCGCGAGAGGCGGTGCTGCGCGGCCACCTGCAACGCCTCCCAGTTGGAGCCCTCGCCCATCTCGCCATCTCCACAGACGACGAACACCCGGTTGGCGCGCTGTCTCAGCCGGTGGCCCAGCGCGAGCCCCACGCCCAACCCCACGCCATGCCCCAGGCTTCCGGTGGGAAACTCAACCCCTGGCACCGCCGCATTCACATGTCCAGTGAAAGGACTGTCATCGGCGTTGTAGCGTTGCACCAGTTCTTCAGTATCAATGAAATCAAACTCAGCGAGCGCGGCGTAGAGCCCCGCGGCCGCATGTCCCTTTGAGAGAATGAGTGAGTCACGCTCCTCCCATCGGGGCTCCCGGGGACGGAACTTCATCACCCGTCCGAGCAGCACCACGAGCAGCTCCACCATCGACAGCGAGCCGCCCAGATGGCAGCCCGTGGGCGTGGCTGCGAGCCGGAGAATGGTCCTTCGAATGCGTCGGGCGCGCTCGTCGAGAGATACCTGGGCCATGGGGGTCACGCCGGTGGATGCGGCCAGGTGTCATCGTCGGTGGTGGACGCACAATCCTGGCTTACCGATTCAAAGTAGGAAACCGAGTGCGTGCCCGTCAATGTGAGTGATAAGGCCAGTGGGTGTAGACATGTGAGCTTTCGCCGTCTTGATGGTTTTACCCGCGAATGCCTATGGTCTCGGCGGCCAGGGAATCCCACGCGGTCCAGGGAAGGGTGCGGACGATGGACGCACGGTTTGGAAGCGGCCCCTCGTTGGAGAAGTCGGCGCTGTACCGGAGCAAGGGATGGTGGCGGGACGAGACGGTGCTCGACGACTTGCGTCGCTCCATCCATCGCCACCCGGACAAGACAGCGATTGTTTCAGTTCGTTACTTCGCGAAGGACGTCCTGCGGCTGAGCTATGCGGAGTTGGGACGCTACGCGGAGCGCTTCGCCGGGGCGCTGCTGTCGCTGGGGGTGGGCCGTGGCGAGTTGGTGGCGGTGCAGCTCCCCAACTGGTGGCAGTTCACCGCGTTGGCACTGGCGTGCGCGCGCATCGGCGCCATCATCGCGCCCATTCCTCCGGACTACCGGCGCCGCGAGGTGGAGTTCATCCTGGGGCGGACGGAGTCGTCCGTCTACGTAGGCCCCCTGAGCTGGAGCGGGCACTCGCACCGCGACATGCTGCGCGAGGCACGCGCCTCGCTGCCCGCGCTCGAGCACCGCGTCTTCATCGGCGCGGGGGCCCATGCGTCGGAGGCGGGGGAGCTGGACTTCGATGCGTACTTCCTGGAGCGGCGCTGGGAGGAGCAGGTGTCCTCGGCGGAGCTGGATGCCCGGTCGGCGCGCGCGGACGACATCTGCAATGTCCTCTACACGTCCGGGACGACGGGCGAGCCCAAGGGCGTCATCCACTCCCACAACACCAACTTCGGCATCACCCGCGCGCTGGTGGAGACGATGGCGCTGGGCGCGGACGACGTCGTGTGCCTGCCGTCGCTGCTCACGGCGTCGAGCGGCTTCACCTACCTGTACCTGATGCCGGTGATGCTGGGCGCGACGTCTGTCTACATGGACGTCGGGGACCCGGAGCTGACGCTGCGCTGCATCGAGGAGCACGGCGTCACGTTCATGTATGGGATTCCCACGTACGTGATGAACGTCATCGCCGCGAAGAAGAAGCGGGGCGGTGACACGTCGTCGCTGCGGCGGCTGTCCACGGGCTCCATCCCCGTGCCCCCGCACCTCATCGCGGCGGTGCGCGAGAGCCTGGGCGTCCCGCTGCACACGCTGTGGGGGATGACGGAGAACGGGGCGGTGACGCTGACGCGGCGGGATGACCCGCCCGACTGGCCGTCGAGCAGCGATGGCAGGCCCGTGGAGTGGATGGAGGTGAAGATCATCCCCGCGCTGGCCGAGGACGGCTCGCCCTATCCGGAGGGCACGGGGCGGCTGCTCGTGCGCGGCGCCAGCCAGTGCCTGGGCTACTTCAAGCGCGAGGACCTCTATCGCGCGTGTGTCGACGCGGAGGGGTGGTTCGACACGGGGGACCTGGCGCGGGACGACGGGCGAGGCGGCATCCGCATCGTCGGGCGCCTCAAGGACGTCATCTTCCGCTTCGGCCAGAAGGTGCCCGTGGTGGAGGTGGAGTCCGCGCTGTACTCGCACCCGAAGGTGCGGGAGGTGGCGGTCATCGGGCACTCGGACGACCGCATCGGCGGAGAGCGGGTGTGCGCGGTGGTGGTGCCTCGCGACGAGGCGCCCTCGCTGGACGAGCTGCGCCACCACCTGAAGGGCCTGGGGATGTCCAACCAGTATTGGCCGGACCGCCTGGAGGTCGTCGAGGAGATGCCGAAGACGCCGTCAGGGAAGATTCGCAAGTACCTGCTGCGCGAGCGATTGAAGGGGCCCACCGCGAAGGGGGGTTGAGTGTCGCGCCATCATCCAGAAGGGGAGTACACGTGAGCACTGACACGCGCACCACGCCGCTGATGCGGCAGCTCGAGGGGTACTGGCGCGAACTGCTCGGGGCGGAGGTCGTGAGGCCCGAGGACCACTTCCTGGAAGTGGGTGGCAACTCGTTGATGGCGACGATGCTGGCCAACCGCATCGAGGACGAGCTGGGCATCCAGCTCTCCATGGTGGACCTGTTCAACACGCTGGAGCACGTCACGACGGCCTGCGAAGCGCTCCTGCGAGAGCAGGGGCGCACCTTCCCGTCGGCGTGAGTCGAGGCAGTCCAGGCCCGGGTGCCCCTGCCCCGCGGCGGGAGCCCGGGCGTGTGCCTTCGTGTCATCGCGTTTCATCTGCTGGAGTCGAGGTTCCATCATGTCCGCGCACGAGTCGAAGCCCGCGAGTCCTCGCGTCCGCAGGCCCCCGCCAGTGGTGGCCGCACGTCGGGACGGGCCCTTGCCCCTGTCCTTCGCGCAGCGGCGGATGTGGTTCCTCTCGCGGATGGACCCGTCGGGCTTCGCGTACAACGCGCCGTTCTTCTCCCGGCTGAGCGGGCCGTTGGATGTGGCGGCGTTGGAGCGCGCCCTCGACGCCGTGGTCCGCCGGCACGAGGCGCTGCGGACGACCTTCGTGGAGGTGGAGGGGGAGCCGGTGCAGTGCATCGCGCCGGACGCGCCGGTGGTGCTGGAGGTGCGGCGGCTGGAGGGCCCGGAGCGCGAGCGCGAGGCCCGGAGACGGGCGGAGGAGGAGGCGCGGCGTCCGTTCGACTTGAGCGTGGGGCCGATGCTGCGCGCGAGCCTCTTGCGGCTGGATGAAGAGGAGCACGTGTTGCTCCTGACGCTGCACCACATCGCGTGCGACGGCTGGTCGCTGTCGCTGCTGGAGCTGGAGTTGCGGGCGCTGTACGCGGCGTCGCTCGACGGGCGCGAGCCGATGCTCCCCGCGTTGAAGGTCCAGTACGCGGACCACGCGATGTGGCAGCGCGAGTGGTTGACGGGAGAGGTGCTGGAGGAGCAGCTCGCGTGGTGGAAGGGGCACCTGGCGGGAGCCTCGCCCGCGCTGGTGCTGCCGGTGGACCGGCCGAGGCCGCCGGTGCAGTCCTCGCGAGGCGCCGTGCTGGGCGTGCCGTTCCCCGCGGAGCTGATGCGGGCGTTGGAGGCGCGCTGCAAGCAGGAGTCGGTGACGCCGTTCATGTGGCTGCTGTCAGCCCTCCAGGCCGTGCTGTCGAGGCACAGCGGGCAGCGGGACGTGGTGGTGGGGACGCCCATCGCGGGACGGAGCCGTCGCGAGGTGGAGGGGCTCATCGGCTTCTTCGCCAACACGCTGGCGCTGCGCGTGGACGTGGAGGGGAGCGAGCCCTTCCAGGGCTTGTTGAAGCGGGTGCGTCAGGCGTGCCTGGGGGCGTACCAGCACCAGGATGTGCCGTTCGAGAAGCTGGTGGATGCGCTGCGGCCGGTGCGAGACCTGAGCCGCACTCCGTTGTTCCAGGTGCTGCTCGTGCTCCAGAACGCGCCGCCGCTGGTGCGCCTGGCGGGCGTGGAGTCGAGGGACCTGGACTTCGAGCCCGGCGTCGCCAAGTTCGACCTGACGCTCTTCGTGCGCGAGACGCCCGAGGGATGGATGGGTTTCTGGGAGTACAGCACCGCGCTGTTCGACGAGGCGACGGTGCGGCGGCTCGCGGGCCACTACGGGGCGTTCCTGTCGGGGGTGGTGTCGAACCCCGCGCTGGAGGTGGGGCAGGTGGAGCTCCTCGACGAGGAGGAGAAGCGCGAGGTGTTGGTGGAGTGGAGCGGGCGTCAGGTGGTGGAGCGCCCGGCGGAGCTGGTGCACCGGTGGGTGGAAGCACAGGTGTCGCGCACGCCTGACGCGGTGGCGGTGACGGATGGGCGGGAGTCGCTGACGTATGCGCAGCTGGAGCAGCGGGCCAACCAGGTCGCGCACCACCTGATCTCGCTGGGGCTTCGTCCTGGAAGCGCGCTGGGGTTGTGTCTGGAGCGGAGCAGCCTGGACGTTCCGGTGGTGGTGCTCGCGGCGCTGAAGGCGGGGGTGACGTACCTGCCGCTGGACCCGGTGTATCCACCAGGGCGGCTGGCGCAGATGCTGGAGGACGTGGGTGCGCCCGTGGTGCTGGTGCACGCCTCGCTGGAGCACGCGCTGCCGGAGGCGTGTCCGGCCCGGCGGGTGCGACTGGAGGACGAGCAGGGGCGCATCGCGACGCGGCCCACGACGGGGCCGGACTGGGAGCTGTCTCCGGAGCTGCCCTGCTACGTCATCTTCACGTCGGGGAGCACGGGGCGGCCCAAGGGCGTGACGATGTCCCATCGGGGCGTGGGCACGCTGGTGGAGTGGCAGACCGCGACCACGTCGGCGCGAGGGTCGAGGACCCTCCAGTTCTCCTCGCTGAGCTTCGATGTGTCGTTCCAGGAGATGTTCTGCACGTGGAGCGAGGGCGGCACGCTGGTGCTTGTCTCGGCGGCGACGCATCAGGACCCCGCGCTGTTGTTGACGCACATGCGGGAGCACCGCGTGGAGCGGCTCTTCCTCCCGTATGTCGCGCTCCAGGCGCTGTGTGAGCGGGCGCGGCACGAGGCGGAGCTTCCACCGTTGCGCGAGGTGGCGACGGCGGGCGAGGCGCTGCACGTGACGCCCGCGCTGGTGTCGTTCTTCGAGCGGCTGCCCGGGTGCGTGCTGGAGAATCAGTACGGGCCGGTGGAAGGCCACGTGGTGACGGCCTGGCGGGCGCGAGGGGCTCCCTCGACGTGGCCCGCGCTGCCGCCAGTGGGGCGTCCCATCTCGCTCGCGACGGTGTACGTGCTGGATGCGTGGGGCGCGCCGTGTCCGGTGGGGGTGACGGGAGAGGTGTACCTGGGGGCGCGGAGCCTCGCGCATGGCTACTGGGGCCGCGCGGAGCTGACGGCGGAGCGCTTCGTTCCCGATGCCTTCCACCGAGGAGAGGACGGGCGGCGGCTGTACCGCACGGGCGACCTGGCGCGGTGGCTGGCGGACGGGAACCTGGAGCTGCAGGGCCGGAGGGATGCGCAGGTGAAGGTGCGCGGCTTCCGGGTGGAGCCGGGCGAGGTCGAGGTGGCGCTGAAGGAGCAGCCCGGCGTCGGCGACGCGGTGGTGGTCGTGAGGGCGTCGGGGCGAGGTGACAAGCAGTTGGTGGGGTTCGTGGTGTCCCCGCTCGCGTGGGACGCGGAGGCCCTGAAGCGCCAGCTCGGGGCGCGGCTGCCGGAGTACATGGTGCCCGCGTCGTTGATTCGGGTGGATGTGCTGCCGTTGGCTCCCTCGGGCAAGGTGGACCGGCGCGCGCTGGAGACGATGGAGGTCGAGCGCGGCGATGAGGGGGCCGGCTACGAAGCACCGCGAGACGCACGGGAGCGGATGCTGGCGGAGGTCTGGGGCGAGGTGCTGGGCCTCGCTCCCGTGGGCGTGCGGGACGACTTCTTCGCGCTGGGCGGACACTCGCTCCTGGCCACGCGAGTGGTGTCTCGGCTGAGGGACTTGCTGGGGCAGGACGTCCCCGTGCGCTTGTTGTTCGAGGCGCCCACGGTGCGCGCGTTGGCGGAGCGCCTGAGTGTGCTCGCGGGGCATGTGCGGCTCCCGGAGTTGCAGCGAGCGGTCCGGCGCGAGGACACGCCGTTGTCCTTCGCGCAGCAGCGCCTGTGGTTCCTGGCGCAGCTCGATGCGGGAGGACACTCGTACAACCTGCCGTTCGTCGTCCGCCTCCAGGGGGCCGTGGAGGTGGAGGCGCTGGAGCGCTCCCTGGTGGACGTGGTGCGGCGGCATGAGGCGCTGCGCACGAGCTTCGTGGAGGTGGACGGCGAGCCCGTGCAGCGCGTGAGCCCGGACGCGACGTTGTCCCTGGGCGTGGAGCTGTTGGACGGGACGGAGGAGGTGGAGGAGGCGGTGCGGCGGCGGGTGGTGCGCGAGGTCCAGGCGCCGTTCGATGTATCGCGAGGCCCCCTGCTGCGAGCGACCCTGTTGCACACGGGGGGCGACAGTCACGTGCTGATGGTGGTGCTGCACCACCTGGTGGCGGACGGCGGGTCGTTGAGCGTGCTCAGCCAGGAGCTGGAGGCCCTGTACGCAGCGGCGCTGAAGGGGGAGGTCGCGGCCCTCCCGGCGCTGCCCGTGCAGTACGCCGACTACACGCTCTGGCAGCGAGGTTGGCTGAAGGGAGACGTGGAGGCCGCGCAGCTCGCGTGGTGGGGTGAAGCGCTGAAGGGCGCGCCGCCCGTGCTGGAGTGGCCCACGGACAGGCCGAGGCCCGCGGTGCAGACCTATCGAGGCGCCAGTGTGCCGGTGTGTCTGTCGGCGGAGCTGACCGAGTCCTTGCGGCGGCTGGGCCGACGAGAAGGCGTGACGCTGTACATGACGCTGCTGGCGGCGTTCCAGACGTTCCTGGCGCGCTACAGCGGGCAGTGGGACGTGGTGGTGGGGACGCCCGTGTCGGGGCGGACGGCGAAGGAGACAGAAGCGCTGGTGGGCTTCTTCGTGAACACGCTGGCCCTGCGCGCGCGCCCGGGGGCGGAGGCGACGTTCCAGACATTCCTGCGCGAGACGAAGGAGACGGTGCTCGGGGCCTTCGCGCACCAGGATGTGCCCTTCGAGCGATTGGTGGAGCACCTGCGCCCGGAGCGGGACTTGAGCCGCTCACCGCTGTTCCAGGTGCTCTTCACGTTGCAGGAGGCCACGCCCCTGCTGTCGCTCCCCGGAGTCCAGGCGCGCCCCTGGGACTTCGCGAGCACCATCGCGAAGTTCGACCTCGAGCTGCTGCTGGTCGATGCACCGGGGGCCGGTGTCGAGGGACAGCTCATCTACAACGCGGACCTGTTCGAGCCCGCCACCGTCCAGCGCATCGCGGAGTGCTTCCTCGAGCTGTCGCGCAACCTCGTCGCGAGTCCGGAGGCGCGGCTGTCGTCGCTGTCGCTCCTGCCGGAGGCCGCGCGTCAGCGGATGTTGGTGGAGTGGAACCAGACGGCCGTGGAGTTCCCGAGAGAGGCGTGTGTCCACCACCTCTTCGAGGCGCAGGTCGCGCTGCGTCCCGACGCGGTGGCGCTGGAGTTCGGCGAGCAGCGATGGAGCTACCGGGCGCTGGATGCGCGGGCGAACCAGCTGGCCTGGGCCCTGCGGGCGCGAGGCGTGGGCGCGGACACGTTGGTGGCGGTGTGTCTGGAGCGCTCGGTGGAGCTCATCGTGGCGCTGCTGGGCATCCTCAAGGCGGGGGGAGCCTACGTGCCGCTGGACTCCAGCTATCCGGCGCGGCGGTGGGAGCAGATGTTGGAGGACTCGGCGCCCAGGTTGTTGCTCACGACGCGGGCCCTGTCGGCGCAGCTGCCCGAGTCCTCCCTGCCCGAGCTGATGTTGCTGGAGGACCTGCGGTGGGAGGAGTGGCCCTCGACGACGTCGAGGATGCCCGTGTCGGGGCGGAACCTGGCGTATGTGGACTTCACGTCGGGGAGCACGGGGCGCCCCAAGGGCGTGGCCGTCGAGCACCGAGGTGTCCTGCGTCTGTTGTACGGCGCGCCCTATGCGCGGCTGGGACCGGAGGAGACGTTCCTGCTCATCGCGCCCATCTCCTTCGATGCGTCGACGTTGGAGGTCTGGGGGCCGCTGTGCCTGGGGGGCCGCCTGGTGGTCTTCCCGCCGCGTTCGCCCAGTGAGCTGGACCTGCTGAAGGACGTGCTGCGCCGCCACTCGGTGACCTTGTTGCATCTGACAGCGGGGTTGTTCAGCCAGATGGTGGAGCTGGAGATGGAGGGGCTGAAGGGCGTGCGCCAGCTCCTGACGGGAGGCGACGTCGTGTCCGCGCCGCACGTGAGGCGCGTGTTGGAGGAGCTGGGGATTCCAGTGACGGCCTGCTACGGGCCGACGGAGAGCACGCTGTTCACGTCGACCCACCGCATGGCGCGAGTGGAGGACGTCGGGGCCTCGGTGCCCATTGGCCGGCCGATCGGCAACACGCAGGTGTACGTGTTGGACGCGGGCCTGGAGCCGGTGCCGGTGGGCGTGGCGGGCGAGCTGTTCATCGGAGGTGATGGCCTCGCGCGGGGATACCTGCGCCAGCCGGACGTGACGGCGGACCGCTTCATTCCGAATCCCTTCAGCACGGTGTCAGGGGAGCGGCTCTATCGCACGGGGGACCTGGCGCGCTGGCGGGTGGACGGCGTGTTGGAGTTCCTGGGGCGACGCGACAGCCAGGTGAAGGTGCGGGGATACCGCATCGAGCTGGGGGAGGTGGAGGCGGCGCTGCTCGCGCATCCCTCGGTGAAGGACGGGTTGGTGGTGGCGAGGGATGGGGTGGGGGGCAAGCGGCTGGTCGCGTACTACGTGGAGCACGCGGAGACGCCCGACGCGCCGGTCGTGAAGGAGTGGCTGAAGCAGCGGCTCCCTGAGTTCATGGTGCCTTCGGCGTTCGTGAAGCTGGACGCGCTGCCGCTGACCGCGAACGGCAAGGTGGACCGCAAGGCCCTGCCGTCGCCGGAGCAGGAAGGGGCGGCGGGAGACGAGGCGCAGGGGCCTCGGAGCGTCATGGAGGGGTTGGTGGCGCGCATCTGGATGCCGCTGCTGGGCGTGGCGCGCGTGGGCGTGAAGGACGACTTCTTCGCGTTGGGGGGACACTCACTGTTGGCGACGCGAGTGGTGTCTCGACTGCGGGAGGCGCTGGGCCGCGAGGTCCCGGTGCGGATGTTGTTCGAGGCGCCCACGCTGGAGTCCCTGGCCGAGCGACTGGAGGCGATGAAGGCGACGACGCTCGGGACGAAGCAGGCACCCGCGTTGGTGCGAGTGCCTCGCAGCGAGGGGATGCCGCTGTCCTTCGCGCAGCGACGTCTGTGGTTCCTCGGGAGCCTGGATGCGGGGGGCTATTCGTACAACCTGCCCTTCGTCGTCCGGCTGCGAGGCGTGTTGGACGTGGCCGCGCTGGAGCATGCGTTCACGGAGTTGGTGTGGCGCCATGAAGCCCTGCGCACGACGTTCGCCGAAGTGGAGGGCGAGCCCGTGCAGCGCATCGCCTCACCGGAGCCCGTGCGCGTGCAGGTGGTGGATGCACGGGGCGTCGCGACGCGGCCTCACGTCGAAGCCCTGGCGCGAGCGTCCTTCGACCTGACGAAAGGGCCGCTGCTGAGGGTGACGTTGGTGAAGGAGGGTGAAGGGGAGCACGTGATGGTGGTGGTGGTGCACCACATCGTGGCGGACGGGTGGTCGATGGGGGTGATGGCGAGGGAGGTGGAGGCGCTGTACGGGGCGTACGTGAAGGGGGAGGAGGGGAAGCTGGAGGAGGTGGGGTTGCAGTACGCGGACTACGCGGTGTGGCAGCGGGAGTGGATGAAGGGGGCGGTGCTGGAGGAGCAGTTGGGGTGGTGGAGGGAGAGGTTGAGGGGAGCGCCGGAGGTGCTGGAGGTGCCGACGGACCGGGCGAGGCCAGCGGTGCAGGGGTACCGAGGCGCGAGCGTCGCGGTGAGGATGAAGGAGGAGCTGGCGGAGGGGCTGAGGGAGCTGAGTCGACGAGAAGGCGTGACGCTGTACATGACGCTGCTGGCGGGGTTCCAGACGCTGCTGGCGAGGTACAGCGGGCAGTGGGACGTGGTGGTGGGCTCGCCGGTGTCGGGGAGGACGGTGAAGGAGGTGGAGGGGCTCATCGGGTTCTTCGTGAACACGATGGTGGTGAGGACGGAGGCGGGGGGCGAGCTGACGTTCCGGGAGATGTTGGGGAAGGTGAAGGAGTCGGTGCTGGGAGCGCTGGGTCACCAGGAGGTGCCGTTCGAGAAGCTGGTGGAGGCGATGAGTCCGGCGCGAGACATGAGCCGTGCTCCACTGGTCCAGGTGGCGTTTGGTTTGAATGGGCCGGCGCGGTTGCCTCGGCTGCCGGGTGTGAGCGCGTCGGAGGTGGAGTACGAGCCGGGCATGGCGAAGTTCGACCTCGCGTTGTCGGTGCGCGAGGACGCCGAGGACCTGACGAGCTTCTGGGAGCTCAACACGGACCTGTTCGAGCGAGAGACCGTGGAGCGCATGGCCGCGCACTACCAGCAGTTGCTGGAGGCCGCGGTGAGGGAGCCCGAGACGCGGCTGGATGCGCTCCCCATGGCGGGGCATCGGGATGTGCCCGTGAAGCGGGCCCTGACGGCTCCGCCGCTGAAGAAGAAGGCGCAGTGGACGCCTGAAGGCTTCATCGCGCCGAGGACCGCGCTCGAGGAGCTGGTGGCGGACACGTGGGCTCCGTTGCTGGGGATGAAGCGGGTCGGCGCGGAGGACCACTTCTTCGACCAGGGTGGGCACTCGTTGCTGGTGATGCAGGTGGCTTCGCGACTGCGCGAGGTGCTGGGTCGCGACATCCCCGTGCGCATGCTCTTCGAGTCACCCAGGTTGTCGGAGCTGGCCAGCCACCTCGAAGACCTGGTGCGAGGCACCCCCGGTCCGGTGCGTCCGGCGCTGCCTCCCGTGTCGAGCCGGGAGGTGTTGCCGCAGTCGTTCGCGCAGCAGCGCTTGTGGTTCCTGGACCGGCTGGAGCCGAACAGCCCGCTCTACAACATCGCGCTGGCGATGAAGCTGGAGGGCGTGCTCGATGTGGCGGCGCTGGAGCGGGCCTTCAACACCGTGGTCCGTCGTCACGCGTCGCTGCGGACGACGTTCCGTCAGGACGAGCAAGGCGCGGTGCAGTGCATCCACCCAGAGGTCTCGCTGCCGTTGGCGGTGGTGGACCTGACTGAGCTTTCGGGCGCGATTCGAGCGCAAGAGGTGTCGCGGCTCGTCGCGCAGGAGGGGCATCGGCCCTTCGACCTGACGAAGGGGCCGCTGCTGAGGGTGACGTTGGTGAAGGAGGGTGAAGGGGAGCACGTGATGGTGGTGGTGGTGCACCACATCGTGGCGGACGGGTGGTCGATGGGGGTGATGGCGAGGGAGGTGGAGGCGCTGTACGGGGCGTACGTGAAGGGGGAGGAGGGGAAGCTGGAGGAGGTGGGGTTGCAGTACGCGGACTACGCGGTGTGGCAGCGGGAGTGGATGAAGGGGGAGGTGCTGGAGGAGCAGCTGGGGTGGTGGAGGGAGAGGTTGAGGGGAGCGCCGGAGGTGCTGGAGGTACCGACGGACCGGGCGAGGCCAGCGGTGCAGGGGTACCGAGGCGCGAGCGTCGCGGTGAGGGTGAAGGGGGAGCTGGCGGAGGGGCTGAGGGAGCTGAGCCGACGAGAAGGCGTGACGCTGTACATGACGCTGCTGGCGGGGTTCCAGACGCTGCTGGCGAGGTACAGCGGGCAGTGGGACGTGGTGGTGGGCTCGCCGGTGTCGGGGAGGACGGTGAAGGAGGTGGAGGGGCTCATCGGGTTCTTCGTGAACACGATGGTGGTGAGGACGGAGGCAGGGGGAGAGCTGACGTTCCGGGAGATGTTGGGAAAGGTGAAGGAGTCGGTGCTGGGAGCGCTGGGCCACCAGGAGGTGCCGTTCGAGAAGCTGGTGGAGGCGATGAGTCCGGCGCGAGACATGAGCCGTGCTCCACTGGTCCAGGTCGTGTTCCAGCTTCAGAACGCCTACTCGGGAGACCTCGCGTTGGCGGGGCTCCAGCAGCGACCGATGGACCACGGGCTGCGGTTCGCGAAGGTCGACCTCGCCTTGAGCCTCCAGGAGACCTCCGAGGGACTCCAGGGCGAGCTCGACTTCAGCAGCGACTTGTATGACGTGGCGACGATGGCTCGCTTCAGCGAGCACCTGGTGAACCTGCTGGAGGCCGCGGTGGCGGAGCCGTCGAGCCGGCTGCTCGACCTGCCGCTGTTGAAGGAGTCCTCGAGAAAGCAGCTGCTGACCCATGGCGGCCGCGAGGCCCCTTTCGAAGGCCAGTGCCTCCACCGCATGTTCGAGGCGCAGGTCGCGAGGACGCCCGCCGCGGTCGCGGTGGTGATGGACGGGCAGGTCCTCACGTATGCGGAGCTGGACCGGAGGGCTCGCAAGCTGGCCCGCGTCCTGCGCCAGTGGGGCGTGCGCCCCGATGTCGTGGTGGCGTTGTGTCTTGCACCGAGCTTCGACTGGGTCGTCGCGGTGTTCGCCATCCTCAAGGCGGGTGGCGCCTACCTGCCGATGGACCCGGAGCATCCCGCCGAGCGGCTCGCGTACATGTTGGATGACGCGAAGGTGGCGCTGCTGGTGTCGAAGTCGGAGGAGGCGTCCTCGCTCGCATACTCGGGCGCCATGGTGTTGCTGGATGAGCTCGGTGAGCTGCCGGAGGTGGCGGGGACGGAAGAGCTGGCGCCGGAGGTCACGGCTCGGAATCTGGCGTACGTCATCTACACGTCCGGGAGCACGGGCCGTCCCAAGGGGACGCTGCTGGAGCACCGGGGCGCCTCGAACCTCGCCGAGGCCTTTGGTCCGGCGCGTGGCGGCATCGGGCCGGGAGAGCGGGTGTTGCACTTCGCTCCGGTGAGCTTCGACGCCTCGGTGGCGGACCTCTTCCCCACGCTGCTGAGCGGGGCGACGGTGGTGCTGGCTCGGCGTGAGCAGATGGGACCGGGACGGCCGCTGGCGGAGTTGCTCGTCCGGGAGCAGGTCACCTCGGTGGCCTTGCCTCCGTCGGTCCTGGCGCTGCTGCCGACGGGAGACTATCCGTCGCTGCGAGTCATCGTCTCCGTGGGCGAGGCTTGCAACACCGAGCTGGTGGCGCGGTGGAGTCCGGGTCGCCTCTTCATGAATGGTTACGGCCCGACGGAAGGGACGGTGTGCGCGACGCTGGCCGAGTGCGTGGCGGGAGAGCGCCTCACGATCGGCGTGCCGCTGCGCAACGTCGTGACGCGGGTGATGGACGAAGCGGGGCAGCTGGTGCCGCCTGGAGTTTGGGGCGAGCTGTACCTGGGCGGCATGGGACTGGCGCGAGGCTACCTGGGCCGACCGGAGCTGACGGCGGAGCGCTTCGTCCCGGACCCGTTCGGTTCGGGTGGGCGGCTGTATCGAACGGGCGATGTGGTTCGAGTGCTCGCCGATGGTCGTTACGAGTACCTGCGACGCGCCGACCATCAGGTGAAGGTGCGAGGTGTCCGTGTCGAGCCAGGCGAGGTCAGCGCGGCGCTCGCGACGTTGCCGGGAGTCCGCTCCGCCGTGGCGATGGGCCGGGAGGACACGCAGGGAGAGCGTCGTCTGGTGGCGTATGTCGTTCCGATGGACGACGCGGCGCTGACGGTGGATGTGCTGCGCGTGGGGTTGAAGCGCTTGCTGCCGGAGCCGTGGATTCCGTCGGCCTTCGTGCTGTTGCGCGAGCTGCCGCTCACTCCGAATGGAAAGCTGGACCTGAAGGCGTTGCCCGCGCCGGAGTCACACCGCCCCGAGCTGAGCGGCGGTTACGTCGCGCCCCAGGAGGGAATGGAGCAGCTCCTCGCGCAGCTCGTGGCGGAGGTCCTGAAGCTGGACCGAGTGGGGGCCTCGGACAACTTCTTCGACCTGGGGGGGAACTCGCTCCTGTTGCAGATGCTCCAGATGAAGTTGGAGGAGCGGCTGCGGCGCAAGGTGCCGCTGGTGTTGTTGCTCCAATACCCATCGGTGCGCGCGCTGGCGGCGCAGCTTGGCGCTTCGGAGCCGGAGCCGCAGGCGCCGAAGGCCGCCGTGGCGGCTTCCGGGGACAGGCGTGAGGGACTCCAGCGACTCGCCCGGCAGCGTCGTCAGCGTCCGGGCTCGGACTAGCGAAGCACGCGCGCCAGCTTCGTGACGAGCACCTCGAGATGAGGTGCTTGCAGCATGGAGTAGTGGTCACCCGGAGCGACGTCCACGCGCAGCGAGGCGCCGAGGTCCATCCAGCCCAGCTCCGGGTGGAGCGGGAGGCCCGGGGCGAGCTCTCGGGCGCGGAAGAACTGGAGCTCACCGCCCTCCCAGGGAAGCGGCTTGTAGAGGCTCATGGCGCGCGAGTTCGCGCGGAGCACGTCGAGCTGGCGCCGTGCCTGCTCCACGGTGGTGAACAGGGCCGGGACTCCGTCGCGTGCCTCTTCTTCCTGGAGGCGGTGGAACTGCTCCTCGAAGGAGAGTCCCGCGGGCCACGCGGGGGCGGGCTTGAAGTTCCGTCCCACGCGGAAGGTCTGCAGGGTGAGCTGGTCCGCGAGCTCCACCGCGAAGTGCCCGGGGGGCGGCGTGTCGAGGAGGGTGCAGAGCGGAACGGCTTCGCCCTCGAGCGCCAGTCGGCGAGTCATCTCGTAGCTGATGGCGCCTCCCAGGGATGCGCCGATGAACAAGTAGGGCCCGCGTGGGCGCACGGTGCGAAGGGCGGCGAGGTAGTGCTCCGCCATCTGCTCCACCGTGGTGTGGCACGACTCGCCCTCTTCGAGTCCCAGCGCCGCGAGGCCGTAGCAGGAACGTCCGGGGGCGAGGAGCCGCGCCAGGTCCCGGTAGAAGAGCACCTGTCCACCCGCCGCATGCACGAAGAAGAGCGGTGGCCCCTGAGGGCCCTCCTGGAGCTGGACCAGGCAGCGAGGCGCGGGAGGCCGAGCGTCGTGGCGAGTCCCGATGCGCGCGGCGAGGTGGGCCACGGTGGGCCGCTCGACGATGTCCTTGAGGGAGAGTCGCGCGCCCAGCCGGTCCTGGATGCGAGCACTCAAGCGCAGCGCGAGGAGGGAGTCGCCCCCCAGCGAGAAGAAGTCATCGTGGATGCCGAGGCTCTCCAACTGGAACGTGAGCCAGAAACACTCGAGCAGCACCCGCTCGGTGTCATTGCGAGGCGGGGCGCCGCGCGTGTTCTCCGCGCGAATCACGGGGGGCGCGGGGGCCACGGCTTCGCGAGGCGACTGCTCGCCCGCGGGTTCAATCCAGTAGCGCTCCCGGTCGAAGCTGTAGCCTGGGAGCGTGACGCGACGTCGCCGCTCTCCGGCGCGGAAGTGTTCCCAGTCGATGGAGACACCCGCGAGCCAGGCCTCGCCCAGGGCCGCGAGCGGCGACGGGGCCTGCTCGGTGGAGGTGTTGTACGGCAGCGTGGCGACCACCGGCTGTGAGGTGCGGCCGGGGTGTCGCTTCGCGAGGGAGGTCAGCGCGGAGCCTGGGCCCACCTCGATGAAGGCGCGGTCTCCCGAGGAGAGCAGGAGCTGGAGTCCGTCCGAGAAGCGCACCGTCTCGCGGAGATGACGGCTCCAGTACGAGGGCGCCGTCACATCCCGTGGAGTGAGCCAGCGTCCGGTGAGGCTCGACACCATGGGGAGCTTGGGGGCTCTGGGTGAGAAGCGGGAGACCACGCGCTCGAAGTCCGCGAGGTGCGGTTCGAGCAGCGCCGAGTGCGCGGCATGTCCCAGGTGAAGCCTGCGTGACTCGATGCCACGGGTCGTGAGGGCGGCCTCCAGTGTTGCGAGCGCATCGAGCGGCCCCGAGATGACGCAATCCGAGGGCGAGTTGATGGCCGCCACGGACAGGGGATGCGTGACGAGTGACTCCACCTGCGCCAGGGGCGCGAGGACGGCGGTCATGCCTCCTGGGGGAAGGCGCTCCAGGATGCGCCCTCGCGCGACGACGAGCTCCAGGGCTTCTTCCAACGTGAAGACCCCCGCGAGACACGCGGCCACGTATTCGCCCAGGGAGTGGCCGAAGAGGGCCGTGGGCTGGACGCCCCAGGACAGCCAGCGCTGGGCCAAGGCCCAGTCACAGGTGAACAGCGCGGCTTGGGTCCAGAGCGGACGCGCGAGCTCACGCGCCGCCGCGTCGTAGCGCTCGGGGGAGGCGAACATCACCTCGCGCACGTCGCCCCCGAGAGGACCCTCGAGCAGCGCGGCGCAGCGGTCGATGGCGTCGCGGAAGACGGGCTCATGGAGCAGCTCGGCGCCCATGTTCACGCGCTGCGCGCCACCTCCCGGGAAGAGGAAGACGGCGCCTCGTTGTTCCGTCGCATCCAGCGCGGTCCGAGGGAGGGGCCCTTCGTCCCGCTGTCCCAGGCGAGCCGCCGCGTCGCCGAGCGTTCGTGCGGTGACGAAGCGGCGCCACTCGAAGCGGTTGCGACCCGTCTGGAGGGTGTGCGCCACATCCGCGAGAGGCGCCCGCGTGGCGCGCAGGTGCTCGCTCAGCTCCGTGGTCATCCGTTCCAGTGCGGCTTCGGAGCGGGCGGACAGCAGGAGCAACTCTTCGTCGGCGCGGGGTGGGGCGCTCGGGATGATAGGGGCTTCTTCAACGACGACGTGTGCGTTGGTGCCGCCCGTTCCGAACGAGCTGACCCCCGCGCGCCGAGGCCCGGGGCTGTCCCAGGCGCGAGGTGTGGCCACGACGTAGAAAGGGCTGCCTTCCAGCTCCAGGAGGGGATTGGGCGTGCGGAAGTGCAGGGTGGGCGGGAGCTTGCGGTGCTCCAGGGCCAGCACGGTCTTGATGAGCCCGGACATGCCGGAGGCCACGTCGAGGTGCCCCAGGTTGGTCTTCACCGAGCCCAGCCCGATGGAGCCAGGAGGCACGCCCTGGAAGACCTGCTTGAGCGCGGTGACTTCCACGGGGTCCCCGAGCGCGGTTCCTGTCCCGTGGGCCTCGATGTACGAGATGGACTCGGGCTCGACTCCCGCGAGCGAGAGGGCATCGCGAAGGGTGGAGGACTGGCCCGAGACGGAGGGCGCCATGTAGCCCGCCTTGGCGCTGCCATCGTTCCCGATGGCGGAGCCGAGGATGACCGCGCGAATCGGGTCTCCATCCGCGACCGCGTCCTCCAGGCGCTTGAGCAGCACCACTCCCACGCCGTTGCCCGGCACGGTGCCCGCGGCCTGGGCATCGAAGGCGCGGCAGTGTCCATCAGGTGAAGAGATGCCGCCTTGCTGCGCGCGGTAGGCCTTCAACTGCGGCGAGCGCACGGCCGCGCCTCCCGCGAGCGCCAGCCTGCACTCACCCGCGAGGAGCGCCTGACTGGCGAGGTGCACCGCCGTCAGGGAGGTGGAGCACGCGGTCTGCACGGTGATGGCGGGCCCGGTGAGGTTGAGCTTGTAGGAGACGCGTGTGGCGAGGAAGTCGGTGTGCGCCCCGAGGATGCTCTCCGACCAATCACTGGAGCGCCGCTCCATGTTGGGCAGGACGTTCGTCAGCAGATACGTGCTGAGCGAGGCGCCGCCATAGAGCCCCACGGGCAGCGGCTGCGCGCGAGCGGCATAGCCCGCGGACTCGAGCGCCCGCCAGCAGCACTCGAGGAAGAGGCGGTGTTGCGGGTCGAGCTGCTCGGCTTCGCGCGGCGAGTACCCGAAGAAGCGCGCATCGAAGAGGTCGGCATCCTCGACGACTCCGGCGGCGGCCACCCAGTCGTCACCTGTCGGCAGGCCCGCCTTCTCGCGTTGCTCGGCGTCGAGCACCGTGACGGAGTCCACGCCTGAGATGAGATTGGCCCAGAATCGCTGCTCATCGGGAGCGCCCGGGAAGCGGAGCGACAGGCCGATGATGGCGATAGCCGACGGGTTGAGAGACTCCGGGGGCGTGTTCTCATCCATTGCCCGAAATAGAGCATGGCTGAGAGTGCCCGGTGAGCCCGGAGCGCTAGATACTCAGTGAAAACAGAGCTGCGTCTGTATGACACACGCGGGTGTTGTCAGAGAGTCTCAAGGCTCTGGCCTGGTGCTGGCTTGCAACACGTCTCGATGCGGGCGGTAACCCCTTCGGAGCCACCACACGAGAGGTGGCCCGACGAGAAGCAGGAGCATGCCCATGAAGAACACCCATCCTGAGAACTCCATGGGAGGTGGCGCGCTGTCATCGACGAGCATGAACTCCATTCGGAGGCTCAGTACCGTCGCGTGTGCGAATCCGTCGACGCGCCTCGCACGCGCCAGACCGTGAGGCGCTGCGAGTTGGTGTGGCTCACCACCATGCCGTCCACCTGCATCTGCTCCAGCAGGCGGTTCGTCTTGAGGCGGTCCAGGCCCACGGCCTTCGCCAGCTCGTCACCGGGCATGCCGGTGATGTTGCGGCGCAGCTCGTTGACGATGGCCTTCTTGAACTCGTTCTTCTGGAGGCCGTCCAGGTCCTGGGTCCTCCAGGCCTGGAGGATGCCCGCGGCGATGAGCACCAGCGCGAGTATCGCCACCAGCGGGTAGATGATGTGGCTGTTCTGCTCCAGCACCTCGAAGTAGCTCGGGGACATGGAGGAGACAGGACGGGTGTAGTCCGGCGCCGCCTGGGCGAGCAGACCGGAGAGCAGCAAGGTCGATGCGGAAGAGGTCACCACGGCTCCCCGATGTTAGGGGGAGCCGTGCCTGCCCGGCAACCGGGACCGGACTTCAGATGACGCCGATGGTCTCGGACGCCCCTTCCGCGAAGAGGGTGGTGTCCGCCTTCGCCAGCAGGGCGGTGAGCCCCTCGCGCGTCTGGGCGCTGATGGCCACCCCGCCGCGCGCGCGCAGCAGCGAGTCCACCTCCTCCGCCCCCAGCAGGTCCGCCTTGTTCCACACCATCAACCGAGGCTTCTCCATCAACCCCAGCGACGAGAGGATCTTCTCCACCGCCTCCACCTGCTCGTCGCGCGCCGGGTCCGCCGTGTCCACCACGTGCAGGAGCAGGCTCGCGTCGTACAGCTCCTCCAGCGTGGCGCGGAAGGCCGCCACCAGGTCCTTGGGCAGGTCCCGGATGAAGCCCACCGTGTCGGTGATGATGACCTCGCGCTCCTGCGGGAAGCGCAGCCTGCGGCTCGTCGGGTCCAGCGTGGCGAACAGCTTGTTCTCCGCCAGCACCTGCGCGTTGGTGATGGCGTTGAGCAGCGTGGACTTGCCCGCGTTGGTGTAGCCGACGATGGAGATGACCGGCAGCTCGCGGCGGTTGCGCTGCGCCCGCCGCACACTGCGCTCCCGGCCAATCAGGTCGATGCGCTTCTCCAGGTGGGTGATGCGCTCGCGCACCCGGCGTCGGTCGATCTCCAGCTTCGTCTCGCCCGGGCCTCGACCGCCGATTCCACCCGCGAGCCGGCTGAGCGAGTCGTCGCTCTGCACCAGCCGAGGCAGCCGGTACTTCAGCTGCGCCAGCTCCACCTGCAGCTTGCCCTCGGCGCTCTGCGCGCGCTGCGCGAAGATGTCGAGGATGAGCTGCGTGCGGTCCAGGATCTTCAGGCTGGTCGCCTCGCCGATGTGGCGCCCCTGCGACGGGGTGAGGTCCTTGTCGAAGATGAGCAGGTCCACCATGGACTGCATCGAGCGCAGGTTCAGGTCCTCCAGCTTGCCCCGGCCGATGAGGTAGCGAGGGTCCGCCTCGCGCTTCACCTGCAGCACGCTGTCCACCACCTCCACGCCCGCCGTGCGCGCCAGTTCCTTGAGCTCCGCGAGGCTCGCCTCCGCCCGGCCGCGGTTTCCATCCAGGCACACCGCGACGAGGATGGCCTTCTCCCGCCCGCCCACCGCGCGCGCCGCCGCCTTGCGGCTGAACTCCTCTTCCAGCGCGCCCAGCGTGTCCACCAGGTCCGGCTGCTCCTGGTGCACGGAGGGCAGGGTGGCCACGTGCCAGAACTCGCCGCTGCCGTTCTCCGGCACGAGGTAGGCGTAGTGCAGCACGCTCGGCAGGCCCTCGCTCCCCACGCCGACGGCCGCCACGCAGTCCAGCCGCAGCAGCGCCAGGTCCGTCAGGTCGTCCTTGGTGAGGGGCTCGCTCTTGAGGTGCGTGTGCACCAGCCGCAGGCCACGCAGACGCACCTGGCCCGCGCGAGCACGGCCGATGTCGGGCAGCTCCAGCTTGTGGGCATTGCCGACCACCACGTGCTCGATTTCGCCCTTGCGATTGATGAGCACGCCCACCTGGCGGTTCGTCTCGTGTGACAGCTCGGTGAGGTGGCGGGCGAGCTCAGGCGAGACGATTTCGTGCGGGGACACGCGCCGGCGGAAGGTGTTCCGAAGCCGATGCTGCTCGTTCGCCTTGAGGCCCAGGGTGTTGCCGTAGATTTCCTTCAAACCTTGCTCTCCCGACGAGGGCCGGCCGCCCCCATCCATTTGGGCACTTTATACGGAGCCTTCTCCCGGGGGCTGACACACTCGTCCCCCGGCCCGAGGCGCCGGAACCCTATTGAACACACGGAGCTTGCCCCCTGTTTCCGTTTCCGTCCTACGCTGCGGCGCGTGAGTCACTCGGGACGTAACGCCCTGCGCGCCGCGAAGCGCGTGGTCGTGAAGATCGGCACCAACGCCCTCACCCATGCCACCGGTCGCTTCAATCGCGAGCACTTCGAGGCGCTGGGCAGGGACCTGCTCTGGGCGGCCCAGGGCCGCGAGCTCGTGGTGGTCTCCAGCGGCGCCATCGCCCTGGGCGTGGAGCGGCTGGGCCTGGCTGCTCGCCCTCGGGACATCCCGGGCAAGCAGGCCTGCGCCGCGGTGGGACAGAGCCGGCTGATGCAAGCCTACGAGGACGTCTTCGGAGGGCAGGGGCAGGCCGTCGCCCAGGTGCTCCTCACCCACGAGGACATGCGCGACCGGCGGCGCTACCTCAACGTGAAGCACACGCTGGAGCGGCTGCTGTCCGCTCGCGTGGTGCCGGTCATCAACGAGAACGACACCGTCTCCGTGGATGAGCTGAAGTTCGGCGACAACGACACGCTGGCGGGACTGGTGGCGGGGGTCGTGGAGGCGGACGCGCTGGTCCTCCTCTCCGACGTGGATGGGTTGCACACCGCGGACCCTCGCCGCGATGCGAGCGCGAAGTTGTTGGAGACGGTGGAGGAGGTGACGCCGGAGGTGCTCTCGCTCGCGGGAGGCACGTCCAGTGGCGTGGGCACCGGCGGCATGGCGACCAAGGTGCGCGCCGCCTCCAGCGCCGCGGAGCAGGGCATCCGAAGTGTCATCACCTCCGGCGCCGAGCCCGGTCGGCTGCGCGCCGTGCTGGGAGGCGAGCAGGTGGGGACACTCTTCGAGCCCACGGGCGCGCGCCGAGGCTCCCGCGCCGCGTGGATTGCCCATGCCCTCCGGCCGCAGGGCACGCTCCGAGTGGATGCGGGGGCTCGCGACGCCATCGTCCAGGGCAAGCGCAGCCTGCTTCCCAGCGGTGTGCGGAGCGTGGAGGGGGACTTTGATCGCGGCGACCCGGTGGATCTGGCGGACGAGTCCGGCGAGGTGTTCGCGCGAGGGCTCGCGTCGTACGACGCCCAGGAACTCCGGCGCATCGCGGGGCGACGCACCTCCGACATCGAGTCGGTCCTGGGCTACCGCTACCTGGACGAAGCCGTGCACCGCGACGACCTGGCGGTGCTCTAGCTTCGCGTGCGGCGATTCGAGAGGGCTGCGACGGCTAGATGGACCACGCGGACGCGGAGCCCTTGCCGCCCGCCGTGTTCAGCTCCATCAGCGCGCGGAACTCCGGCGAGTCCACCTTCATCAGGAGCAGCGACACTTCCAGCTCGCCCGGGACGCTGCCGAGCTGCAGCCTGCGCTGCTGGCCGTGCAGGAGCGCGAGCTCCGAGTGGCCCTCCGTCTCCGGCAGGAGCAGGTCCAGCTTGAGATGGAACGACTCGCCCTTGGCGCTGGGGCTCAGCACCAGTCGGTAGTCCGCCAGGGGAGCACCCGGGCGACGGCGCTCGGCGCGCAGCGTGCGTCCCGTCTCTCCCAGCAGCTTGGGCTTGGCCACCAGCCGGCCTTCCCGCCAGACCTCCACGGCGAAGTAGAGTGGCTCTGCTCCGGCCGTCGAGGGCATCACCGCGCAAGCCAGCCCCACCAGCAGTGCCAGCCCGGCAACCACGTCACGGAAGGTGCGGTTCATGGTGAGGTCCCTTCAGATGCTGGCGCAGGAATATCCCAAGTCGCGCCCGTAGTGCGAGCCCTCCTTGGGAGGTCCTGGATTCCCTACCCATAACACAAATATCTTACGTTTGAATACCTGCTTGCGTGTTCAGCTCTGGCCGGATATCAGCCCGGACGCATGCGCCCCGGACGGTCGGTCACCCCTTCTTTCAAGCCTGGCACACGCCCCTTCCTTGACCCCCCGGGGTCTGCCCGGCATCGTCGCCGACCTTCCCGAATGGACCGCACCGAACGCATCCTCGACCTCGTGGCCCTCTTGCTCGACGCGCGCGAGCCCATCTCCTGGGCCGAGCTGCGCGAGCATTTCCCCGCTGACTATGGAGGCTCGGACGACGCCGCCGAGCGCAAGTTCGAGCGGGACAAGGCGGAACTGGTGGAGCTGGGCTTCCCGCTCACCTACGTCCAGGGAGATGACGAGCGCCGCGACGGCTACATCGTCGACCGCGACGCCTACTATCTGCCCGAAGCGGACCTGACCAAGGAGGAGCTGGCCGTGCTCTACGCCGCCGGCTCCGCGGCGCTGGCGTCCGGTGTCTTCCCGGGACGGGACGACCTGGCGCACGCGCTGCGCAAGATTGGCTTCTTCGCCGGCCAGTCGCTGCCCACGCCTCGGGTCCGCATGGAGCTGGGCGCCGTGCAGGAGGGACAGGTGAAGGAAGTCTCCGCGCGCCTGGAGCAGCTCTGGGATGCGTGCGCCGCCCGCAAGTGGGTGGAGATCTCCTACGCCAGCCCCAAGCACCCCAATGCGACGCAGCGCCGCGTGGACCCGTATGGCCTGGCGCTGCGGCGAGGCGTCTGGACGCTGGTGGGGCACTGCCACCTGCGCGGCGGCCTGCGCACGTTCCACGTCCACCGCGTCCGCGAGCTGAAGGTGAACACCGCGCGCCCGCGCACGCCGGACTTCCAGGTGCCGGAGGACTTCTCGCTCGACAGCCACGTCGCGTACTTCCCGTGGCAGCACCGCTTCCATGAGCCCGTGGAGGTGGTGCTGCGCTTGTCGGGCACGCTGGCGTCGCGGGCCTCGGGGCTCTTCCCGGGGGCGACGCTGGAGCCGATGGGCGAGGGCCTCACGCTCGCGAAGCTGCGGGTGAGCTTCCTGGACGGCCTGGCGCGCTTCTGCCTCTCGCTGGGCGCGGACTGTGTCGTGGAGGGACCGGAGAGTGCCCGGTCCAGGTTGAGGGAGATGGCCGCGCGAGTCGCCAACCGCCACGCGGACGCGCTCGAGGGGAAGGTGACGGCATGAGCAACGTCCACGAGCGGCTTCGCCGCCTGCTGTTCCTGGTTCCGTACGTGTCCAAGAACCCCGGCGTCACGGTGGAGGCGCTCGCGCGCGCCCTCAACGTCAGCCGGGAGGACCTGCTGGAGGAGCTGGACCTGCTCACGTGCGTGGGCCGGCCCCCGTTCAATCCCGACGACTACATCGACATCTACGTGGACAATGACCGCGTCTACGTGGACCTGGACCAGCGGCTGTTCGCGCCGCCCCGGCTGACGGCGGGAGAGGCCGCGGCGCTGGCCGCGTCGGCGGAGCTCTTGCGCCCCGCCGCGGGCGACGCGCTCCAGAGCGCCCTCCAGAAGCTGGAGCGCGTGCTGCCGCCCCAGGTGCGTGAGCGCTACCGCGAAATGTATCGAAAGATTGATGCCTCCGCGGAGGCGCCCCAGGCGCTGGGGCCGCTCACCCGGGCCATCCTGGAGCGGCGGGAGGTGACGTTCGGCTACGCCAGCCCCGGCCGTCCGGCGGAGCCTCGCCAGGTGCGGCCTTATGAGCTGCTCAGCCACCGGGGACAGTGGTATCTCCAGGGCTTCTGCCACACCCGGCAGGACTCCCGCCTGTTCCGGCTGGACCGCATGGAGGACATCGTCATCACCGACACGCCGTTCGTCCTCCCGCCCGACGCCCGGGCGGATGTCCCCAACCCGGCTCGGAGCCGCTCCGAGGACTCCGTGCGTGTGCGTTTCTCCCCCGTGGCTGCACCCTACGTGAAGGAGCGCTTCGGGCAGGACGCCCGGCCGCTCGCGGATGGAGGGGTGGAGGTCCTGGTGGCGGGCGACAGCGAGCGGTGGCTCACCCAGTGGGTCCTGTCGTTCGGCGGTGAGGCGGAGGTGGTGGAACCGGTCTCCGCGCGTGCCGCCGTTGCCCGGGCGGCTCGTGCCTCGATAGGATTGTAGGCGCCCCATGCCTTTCCAGCTGACGATCTCCGAGGGAAAAGACGCCGGCAAGGAGTTCGTCTTCGACCAGGACTCCGTGCTCATCGGTCGTACGTCCGAATGTGACGTCGTCCTGTACGACCCTGGTGTGTCCCGCCGCCACTGCCGACTGTTCCTCGACGGCGACGCCTACAGCGTCGAGGACCAGGGCAGCGCGAACGGCACCCTGCTCAACGGCTCCGCCGTGCAGACCCAGGCCCTGGAGGACGGCGACAAGCTGACCCTGGGGCCGGTGACGTTCATCTTCACCCTGATGACGGCGGAGTCCTCCACGGGCGAAGAGGAGCTGCCGGCCGGCGCGGAGGACGGTGCGAACAGCACGCGCATCGTCTCCGTGGATGCCCTCAAGCGGCAGCGCAACAAGGGCGTGGCCCTGGCTCCGGATGGGGCGGACGAGAACGCCCTGGAGGAGATGCGTCAGGGGGCCACTCGCAACAACCTGCGCGCGCTGCGGCCCGCGTCGGGTGGCGCCAGCGGCTCTCGCGCGGCCGTGGCGGCGTCGGAGCCCGCGGCCATCGAGCGCGCGGGGAATTCCTCTCCCGCGCCTCGGCGTCCTGCGCGAGCGGAGAGCTCGGCGCCGGTGCGTGCGCGTCCCCAGGCCAACGCCGGGGCCAGCGGTCTGTCCGCCGCGGAGCGCGCGCGAATCCGCCGTGAGTCGCCGGGTCTGGTGGCGAGCGCCAAGCTGTTCTGGGCGGATGCCAGCAACGCGGTGCGCGGCGGTGTGGTGGGCGGCGGCGTCGCGGTGGTGCTGGGCATCTTCGGCCTCTTGTACTGGCTGGTCCTGAGCGGCTCGGACACCGGGCCCGTGGGCGAGGAGCCCGCGATGCTCACCCGTCAGCCCATCCGCGACTCGTTCGGCCTGGGGCCGGACGTGACGTGGGCTCGGGCGGACATGAAGATCTTCGAGTGGGAGTACACCGCCGCCACCCGCGCGGTGGTCATCCTCCACTACCAGGCGCAGGGCATCTCGAAGGACGAGGTGATGGTCAGCGTCAACGGCGTGGACGTGGGCAAGGTGCCCCCGGACACGCTGGCCAGCCAGGACCGCGCGCTGGAGATGATGATTCCGTCCCAGCACCTGAAGAAGGGCGAGCCCAACCGCATCGTCTTCGACAACACCAAGAATCCGCCGGGTGAGGACCCCTGGCGCATCTGGAACGTGTGGGTGGAGAGCGCGCTGCTTCCGGAGCTGCTGCCCGAGGAGCTCGTGCGTCAGGCCACCGAGTCCTACAAGCGTGGCCGCAAGAACAACGACACGCCGGACATCGGCGCCCGCAACCGCTACGAGGCGTGGAAGTCCTTCCGCGAGGCGTGGCTGATGCTGGAGGCCCACCCGGAGCCCAAGCCGGACCTCTACTACGAGGCCCAGGAGCGCATGAAGGTCGCGCAGCAGGAGCTGGACAGGACCTGCGCCAAGCTGCTGCTCGAGGTGGAGGGCTACTACAACCAGGGCAACTACAAGGGTGCCTCCGCCACCCTGGACCACGTGAAGCAGTACTTCCCCGAGTACGACCAGCCCTGTGCCACCCGCGCGGAGAACAAGCGCGAGGAGTACGGGCTGTAGAAGGCCTGGGTCCACGGCGGGCGTCTTCCGTCCGCCCGTGGACGTTTGTCTCGCCCCCGAGGGCCGTTCTGGCGGCCCCAGGGGGTTGCCGCTCCGTGAGGTCGTCCTCAACGTAAGGGCGCCATGCGCGACCTGGAGGCGACGAGCGGGGCGGAGGCGGAATCCCAGGACGGCCCTCGCCGACGGGCGGTGACGCTCCCGTCGGAGCCTGTTCTCGAGCCGGACGTGACGCGCTCCCGGCGCGTGTGCCTCGCGGAAGAGGCGCCCTCCCCGCGCGTGTGCCTCGCGGAAGAGGCGCCCTCCCCGCGCGCGTGCCTCGCGGACCAGGCGCCCTCGCCGCGCGTGTGCCTCGCGGAAGAGGCGCCCTCCCCGGGCGCGTGCCTCGCGGATGAGGCGCCCTCCCCGCGCGTGTGCCTCGCGGATGAGGCGCCCTCCCCGCGCGTGTGCCTCGCGGATCAGGCGCCCTCGCCGCTGTGGAGCTCCGGCGTCTCCCCGCTGTTGCTCGCGCGCTACTACCTGCCTCGGGGCCATGTGGTGTCTCGCGGCAACACGTGCGTGCTGCTGCGCGATGGCGTGGAGGCCTACCCGGCGATGCTGGAGGCCATCCGCGGCGCTCGGCGCTACATCCGCCTGGAGACGTACATGTTCATCACCGACGCCGTCGGTGAGCTGTTCGGCCAGGCGCTCGCGGAGGCAGCCGAGCGGGGCGTGCACGTGAAGGTGCTCTACGACGCGGTGGGCTCGTGGACGAGCCGCAGGGGCTTCTTCGAGGCGCTGCGCCAGCGCGGCGTGGACATCCGTCCCTTCAAGCCCTTCAGCCTGTCGCGCGGGTGGCGCCACCTGGTGCGCCGGGACCACCGAAAAATCCTCGTCGTCGACGGCGAGGTGGCCTTCACCGGCGGGGTGAACATCTCCGCGCACTGGGCGCCGGAGGGGCAGGGTGGGGGCTGGCGCGACGACGTGCTGCGCATCGAGGGGCCCGCCGTCCACGCGCTGGAGCGGCGCTTCCTGGCCACCTGGCGGATGATGTTCCAGGACCGCTTCCACCGCTGGACGCAGGGCCTGCATCGCTGGCGCAGGCGCCCGGTGGGCCGAGGACACGTGGGCGTGGCGGTGCTGTCCAGCCGCCGGGGCATCCACCGGGCCTATCTGCACGCCATCCAGCGGGCGCGGCGCAGCGTGCTCATCGCGGCGGCGTACTTCGTGCCGGACCGGCGCTTGGTGGCCGTGCTGCGCGACGCGGCCCGGCGAGGCGTGGAGGTGCGCCTGCTCCTCAACGCCCGCAGCGACCACCCCCTGCTGGAGTTCGTCTCCCGGACCTTCTACGAGAAGCTGCTGGGAGCGGGCGTCCGCATCTTCGAGTGGCAGCGGGGCGTGCTCCACGCGAAGACCGCCGTGGTGGACGGCGCCTGGGGCACCGTGGGCTCCTTCAACCTGGAGCGGCTGAGCCTGGCCTTCAACCACGAGGTCAACGCTGTCTTCGCCGACCCCCGCCTGGGGCGCCGCCTGGAGGAGTCGTTCCGGGAGGACTGCACGGGCTGCCGGGAGGTGACGCTGACGGAGTTCCGCCGCCGGCCCCTGTGGCTCAAGCTGCTGGAGCGCGTCCTCGTCTCCCTGCGCGAAGTGCTCTGACGCCTCGGGGGTTGTCCTGGCGTCCCCCGCTCGTTACGGAGGGGGTATCGCAGCAGACAACTCCCCAGCCGGGGGCATGGTTCCGATGAGTGGGGCTGGACCCTTGCTGGGGCAACAGTCCATCGCTGGATGCGCGTGCAGGAACCCTTTGCAACGCGTCAACAGCATGCCTAGAAGGTCCCACATCCTGCGCACGGAAGGACGGCACCGCACATGACCGACAGTTTCGGTACGAAGTCCAAGCTCCAGGTGGGCTCGGCCACCTATGACTTCTTCAGCCTGAGCAAGCTGGCCAAGGCACATCCTTCGGTGGAGCGGTTGCCGTTCTCCCTGAAGGTGCTCTTGGAGAACCTGCTTCGCAACGAGGACGGTCGTGTCGTCAAGCGGGAGCACGTCGAGAAGATGCTCGCGTGGGACCCCAAGGCCACCCCGGACGTGGAGATCTCCTTCCACCCCGCGCGCGTGCTGCTCCAGGACTTCACCGGCGTGCCCGCCGTGGTGGACCTGGCCGCGATGCGTGAGGCGCTGGCCTCCATGGGCGGAGACCCCGGCAAGATCAACCCGCGCAACCCCGCCGACCTGGTCATCGACCACTCGGTGCAGATCGACTCCTTCGCCACCACGGCGGCCTTCAAGGAGAACGCCGAGCTGGAGTTCGAGCGCAACCGCGAGCGGTACGCGTTCCTCCGCTGGGGCCAGAGCGCGTTCAAGGGCTTTGGCGTCGTTCCGCCGGACATCGGCATCTGCCACCAGGTCAACCTCGAGTACCTGGCGCAGGTGACGTTCCGCCAGGACTCCACCGTGTACCCGGACACGCTGGTGGGCACCGACAGCCACACCACGATGATCAACGGCCTGGGCGTGGTGGGCTGGGGCGTGGGCGGCATCGAGGCGGAGGCCGCGCTGCTCGGCCAGCCCATCACGATGCTCATCCCGCAGGTGGTGGGCTTCAAGCTCACCGGCAAGCTGCCCGCGGGCGCGACGGCGACGGACCTGGTCCTCACCGTCACCCAGATGCTTCGCAAGAAGGGCGTGGTCGGCAAGTTCGTGGAGTTCTACGGCAGCGGCCTCAAGGGCCTGTCCCTGCCGGACCGCGCCACCATCGCCAACATGGCGCCCGAGTACGGGGCCACCATCGGCTTCTTCCCGGTGGACGAGGAGAGCCTCAACTACCTGCGCTTCACGGGTCGCCCCGACGCCGCCGTGGCCCTCACGGAGGCCTACGCCAAGGAGCAGGGCCTGTGGCGCAAGGACGACGCGCAGGACCCGCTCTTCAGCGACACGCTGGAGCTGGACCTGTCCACCGTGGTGCCCAGCCTCGCGGGCCCCAAGCGTCCGCAGGACCGCGTCCCGCTCAAGGACATGAAGGCCGGCTACGAGAAGTCGCTCGTGGAGATGCTGGCCGCCGGCAAGAGCAAGGGCGAGGACGACGAGGGGGGCGGCAAGGCCAAGGCCCCCGCGGCGGAAGTGCCGCCCCAGCGCCTGGCCCAGACGGTCACCGTGAAGCAGGGCCGTGAGAGCTACGAGCTCGGCCACGGCGCGGTGGTGATTGCCTCCATCACCTCGTGCACCAACACCTCCAACCCGGCGGTGCTGGTGGCCGCGGGCATCCTGGCGAAGAAGGCCGTGGAGCGCGGCCTCAACCCCAAGCCCTGGGTGAAGACCAGCCTGGCGCCGGGCAGCCGCGTCGTCACCGAGTACCTGCGGGACGCCGGCCTGCTGCCCTACCTGGAGGCCGTCGGCTTCCACGTCGTGGGCTACGGCTGCACCACGTGCATCGGCAACTCGGGTCCGCTGACGGAGCCTGTCGCCAACGCCGTCGTCGAAGGGGACCTCGTGGTCGCCGCGGTGCTCTCCGGCAACCGCAACTTCGAGGGCCGCATCAACCCGCACGTGCGCATGAACTACCTGGCCAGCCCGCCGCTGGTGGTGGCCTACGCGCTGGCCGGCGAGGTCGGGCTGGACATGGACAAGGAGGCCCTGGGCACGGACCCCAACGGTCGCCCCGTGTTCCTCAAGGACATCTGGCCCACCAACGACGAAATCCAGAGCATCATCCGCACCGCGGTGAAGCCCGAGCAGTTCCGCCACCAGTACGCGCACGCCATGGAGGGCGACGCGCTCTGGCAGCAGCTGCCCGTGGGCAAGGGCTCCACGTTCCAGTGGGACGTCAAGTCCACCTACGTGCGCAAGCCGCCCTTCTTCGAGAACCTGCCCAAGGAGCCGAAGGCGACGCAGGACATCAAGGGCGCGCGCGTGCTGGCGCTCCTGGGTGACTCCGTCACGACGGACCACATCTCCCCCGCGGGCAACATCGCGAAGACGAGCCCCGCCGCCAAGTACCTGATGGCCGAGGGCGTGGAGCCCAAGGACTTCAACTCCTACGGCGCGCGTCGCGGCAACCACGAGGTGATGGTGCGCGGCACCTTCGCCAACATCCGCCTGAAGAACCTGCTGGTCCCCGGCGTGGAGGGTGGCGTCACCGTGCACATCCCCACCCGCGAGCGGATGAGCATCTACGACGCCTCCATGAAGTACCAGGCGGACGGCACGCCGCTGGTGGTGCTGGCCGGCGCCGAGTACGGCACGGGCTCCAGCCGTGACTGGGCCGCCAAGGGCACGCAGCTGCTGGGCGTGAAGGCCGTCATCGCCAAGAGCTTCGAGCGCATCCACCGCTCCAACCTCGTCGGGGGCGTGCTGCCGCTGCAGTTCGAGGCGGGTCAGGACGCGCAGTCGCTGGGCCTCACCGGCCACGAGACGTTCGAAATCACGGGCGTCGCGCAGGACCTGGCGCCGCAGAAGAAGCTCACCGTGAAGGCCACGGGCGAGGGCGGCACCAAGGAGTTCACCGCGGTGTGCCGCATCGACACGCCCAACGAGCTCGACTACTACCGTCACGGCGGCATCCTGCAGTTCGTGCTGCGCCAGCTCGCGAAGGCGTAGTCAGGAAGACAGAGGCTGGCACCTGCTTTCCTCGGCGGGTGCTGGACTCACACAGCGGCCCGGACTGCCCCTGCGGCGCTCCGGGCCGTGGTGTCTCAGGGCTCTCGCAGGCGGGCCCAGGCGGCGCGGTAGCGGGCGAGCCGCTCCGTGTCTTTGGCCGTCACCGCCGTCAACCGGCGCACGTCCATGTTGTCCTCCAGGTCCGCGAGCTTCACCCGGCGCGCCAGCGCGTCGGGCCGCAGCCGCTCGATGAAGGCCTCGTAGGACTCGTCCTTGCGCCGGGTGAGCCCCTCCAGCGCGCGCAGCACTGCTTCCGGGTAGCCGCGCTCACGCAGGCGCTCCAGCGTCCAGGGCGTGTCCTCCACCACGTCATGGAGGACGGCGACGGTGCGCTCCTCCTCCGTCTCCAGCTTCAGCATCAGCCGCAGCGGGTGCAGCACATAGGGCTGGCCGGCCTTGTCCCGCTGTCCACGATGCGCCTCCACCGCGAGGGCGATCGCGTCTTCGAGCGTGGGCATTCCAGGGTCCTTCCGAGAGGGTGTGGCGCCCATCCTCCCACGCCCGCCAAGGTGCGAGCGCGGGAGAAGACGGGCCTCTCGTCAGTTGCAGTTGCCCGCGCCCGTGCCCGCGTTGCCCTGGGAGCAATTGATGCCGCCGCCGCCGTTGTAGCTGAGCAGTCCCTCCAGGGCGAGCGTGCTCGGGTCCTGCGTGCCATCGCTCCGGCGCGGGCGCAGCGTCTTGGAGATGCAGACCGCGCCCACCACCGCGACCTGGTCATTGTCGCGGCGCCAGTTGGTCGGCAGCGGGTCGAACTCGTCCTCGTTGTCGCGGATGTAGAGGAACACATCCATCTCGCCGTCGCCGTCCACGTCCGCGAAGAGCTCCGGGTGCGCGCCGAGCAGCGTGGAGGAGGCCGGGTCCGCGGGCGTGGGGTTGAACGACGAGGGCACCGGGTCGTAGCTGCTCGGCGCGGAGAGGAAGGTGTTCCAGGTGGCGTAGTTGCGCCCGAAGTAGCCGCGCGCCAGCTGGAGGCCGCTCTCCGCGCAGCTCTGCCGCTGGCCCGCGCGTGCGTGGGAGACGGCGCGCACGCGCTCACCGCCCGCGTACACCATCAAGCTGCCGACGAGCCCCAGCAGGATGAGGACGAGCATGACGACGATCAGCAGCGTGGCGCCGCGAGGGGAAGGATGCAGGGACTTTCGCATCGCGAGGCTCACAGGTTGGCGGCCGCCAGGTTCGGCAGCTCCAGGCGGCGGGTGTAGAGGCTGCGGTAGAGACCATCCGCGGCGACCGGGGGGGGCGGCGCGTAGTTCTCCACGGCGATGGGCTTGTCGTCATCCAGCACGGCGGTGCTCTGCGTGTTGCGGCGCTGGTTGCGGCCGGTGGCCACCACGTTGATGCGCACCGCGCGCAGCCCCGGCGTGTAGGCGGGCAGCAGTCCATGCTGCCACGTGTACTTCGCGGGGTCCTCCTGGCCGGTGGAGTCGAAGCCGAACGCCACCTGCAGGTTCTCCACGTTCTCCTGCACGACCATGGGAAGGCTGGTCGCCGGGTCCACGTCGGAGAAGGGCCGCCCCGTCGGGTCCACCTGGAGCCGCCCGTCCGCGCGCATCAGCGACGGCCGCCCCGTCGTGGGGTGGGGGGCGATGAAGAAGTGCACCAGGCGCACCGGATACACGAGGTCTCCCACCTGGTAGCCGCCCTTCTCCGGTGCGTTGGAGAAGCCGCTGACGGTGGACTCGGCGTACTGCACCTGTCCGGGCGTCCCCGGGGTCGCGGGGGTGGTGGTGACGCTGGAGAGGAGGGCCGCGCTCGTCATGTTGCTGACCAGGTGCAGCGAGTCCGGCTTGAAGCCCTCCGTGCAGTTGACGTGGATGACCCCTACGCCCGGCCGCACCACGGAGGCCGCGGTGCCCTCCGTGCGACACGGCTCACCCAGGTAGTCGCGGTCCGGCACCACCAGCCACAGGTCATCACCCGAGGCGGCGCCGTCGCTCCCGAAGACGGCGCTGACGCGGGTGGGCGTGCCTCCCTGGGACACCCAGATGCCGCCGGGCGCACCGGCGCCGGCCTGCCGCACCATGTTCAGGATGGCCTCGCCCGCGAGCCGGGAGGCGTCATGGCTGTCCGCCGTGTGCTCCGTGTTGTGGATGATGCGGCTGCCAGCCACGACGAGCGCCGAGGCGGCCGCGATGATGATGGCCGTGAGGGCCAGGGCCACCATGATTTCGAGCAACGTCATTCCGCGCGGGGCTCTCATTGGACGAACACCTCGTTGTGCGACTGGGCGCGCTCGGCGGTGTCGCCCTTGCGCACCACGCGGGTCCAGACCGTCACCGGCCGCGAGCCCGGAGGCAGGAGCGCGGCGGCGGCGGGGGGCGGGTCTTTCGGCAGGCCCTGCGTCACGAGCATCTCGCGGCAGTACGTGCCCTCTGGCAGCGACGTGTGATTGCAGGCCGTGCCGGGGGGGATGCCGGTGAGGGGCTCCACCAGTCCGGAGGCGGACAGCTTGAAGTAGGCGCCGGTGCTGGGGTCTCCCGCGACGGGGAGGCTCGAGTCCACCTTCCACGGCGCGGCGCCGGGCGCCAGGTCCGTGGGGAAGGTGCTGGGGCGCACCACGGCTTCGGAGAGCAGCGGCGCCTTGGAGGCCAGCCACAGCCGCTGGGTGCTGGCCTCGAGCAGCAGGCGCTTCACCTGGAGGAGCTGTCCGTCATGCACGTCGCGGGAGGCGAACACCATGCCGCCCACCGCTCCGGTGGCGGCGAGCGCCAGCACCGCCATGGCGATGAGCACCTCGATGAGGGTGGCGCCCCGGCGGAGCGCGCGAGCAGTCGAGCTCATTCGAAGAACCTCTGGCTCCAGTTGAGCAGCCGGAAGATGAAGCCGCCCTGGCCGTTGACGCGCAGCTCCTCGTCGGGGCTGGAGGGACCCTTCGTCCCGCTGTTGTCGATGCGCGTGTTGGTGATGCGGCTCACCTCGAGCCCCACCACGTAGTCCGTGGAGGCGCCGCTGCCCGTCCCCCGGTGGTACACCGCGACGCCTCCGAAGTTCGCCAGGTTCAGGCTCGGCAGCGCGACGGCCGCGCCACCCGCCGAGGTGGCGGTGCTGCCCAGGTCGATGCTCCACGTGTTGCCCGCGGTCGTCGCGTCGAGCGACATCAGGTCGCCGACCTTGCCCTGGGCGGTGCTGAAGTACGCGGTGCGGCCCGCCACGGTGATGTTCCCGTACAGGTGCCGGGGCGCGGCGAACGTCAGGGGGAACGGCGACGGCTCCTGGAGCACGCCGGCCTGCGCGGCGAGGGTGTTCGCCGCGGAGGCCGTGATGGGCGAGCCGTCGAGCTTCAAGCCGTCGACGCCCAGGGGCAGCCGCCGGTTGCGCTCCAGCAGCGCCAGGTGGAACTGGCCCGCGGAGGAGGCCGGCACCCAGTCCACGCCGCCCGTCCCCACCATGGCGATGAGCTCCCCTTCGTAGCCCTTCAAGGCGGTTCCCGAGGCGATGGTCCGCGGCAGTCGGGCCAGCGCCACGTTGGTGGTGATGGGGCGGCGCTCGGCGGCCGTGGAGCGCGTATCCAGCGCGGCGTACTTGCAAGGCACGGCCGCCGAGCACGCGGGGCCCAGGCGCGCCACGTTGGCGTTCTGCCCGGTGGCGCCGTCCAGCTCCCACAGCCGTCCCTCCATGTCCCCGACGTACAGGCGCGAGGCGCCGCCGGTGTCCGTCAGCACGGTGGGCGCGGTGGGTGCGGAGTTGTCCACCCACGTCTGGGTGTAGTCCTGCTCCCACTGCCACAGCTTCTGGCCGGTGGCCGCGTCGATGGCGAAGACCTGCATGCCGTACGTGGGCGCGCCGTTCGCGCCCGAGCTGCTGGAGGCGACGAAGACCGCGTAGGTGGGCTCCAGGCCCTGGCGCATGACACCCACGGACAGGCCGCGCGTGCCGCCCATGCCGGTGTAGTCATAGAGGCCCGTGGCCTTGCGGCCCGGGTCCGTCTGCGGCGCCATCTGGAAGAGCGCGTCCTTCTCCTGCCACTTCACCGCCCACTGCGTGCCGCCCGTGTCGCGGTCCGCCAGCTCCACCGGCGCGTGCGGAGGGAACGCGCCCGTCTGGAAGTGGCTGCCCACCAGGTGCCACAGCAGCACGGGGCGCAGCGGGTTGGTGATGTCCATGGCGAACAAGTCCCGGCCCGTGCTGCCCACGTTGGCGACCAGCACGGTGTGCCACTCGCGCTTGCCGCTGCCGACGAAGTCCGCGAAGACGTCCATCACCACGGGCGCGCTGTTGACGCGCGCGTTGTTGCTGCGCAGCCACGGAAGCTGGGTGGCGGGGATGAAGCTCCACAGCTCCGTGCCCGCATTCGGCGTGCTCCCGCCGGCGAACGTCGAGCTCCAGTTCGTGGGGAAGGATGAGTCCGCGGGGCTGACGTTGGGGAAGGACTGCGAGTCCGCGGGGCCCTGGTACCCGGCGCCGCCCGACACGTAGAAGGCGTGGAGCTGCCCGTCCAGGCCCGCCGCGTACGCCACGGTGGGGCGCGGCTTGTTGCCGATGTCCGGGATGTAGGGGCTGGGCTTCACCACCGCCGGGGACGAGTGCACGAAGCCGCCCAGGTGCGCGCGGTTGTCCGCATCCTCGTTGTCGCACTGGCTGTCGGTCGGCGTGAAGACGGGCGTCGACGTGCCGCCGCTCTTCGACGTGGCGAAGCAGTAGCCGCGCACGCGCTGGAGCATCTGCTTCACCGTGTTGAGGTCCGCGGCGAGCTTGGCCTTGTTGACGGCGTCGGTGCTCACGCCGAAGTCAGGGCCCGCGAGCTGCTCGGTGTACTGCACCGCTTGCTGCAGGTCGCACACGCCATCGCCCGTGGGCGTGGTGAGGAAGTCGAAGCGCGACGTGCCATCGGGGTTGACGACCTCACCCAGCTTGAGCACGTCCACGCAGCCCGGGGTGAGGGCGGTGCCCGCCACGTTCTGCGGCTTCCAGCCCACCTGCATCACGCCCTTCGGCGCGCGCAGGCCGGTGCCGAGCGGCGGGTTCGTCTTCACCTGTCCGCCGAAGTACGTGAAGAGGTTCCGGTTTCCGGGGAGGGGCATCTGCGCGTCCGCGTCCCAGAGCGTGGCGGCGTCCAGGTCGCTCTCGCCCGTGGCCAGCGCATCACCGCCGATGAGCGAGTGCGCGCGCAGGTGGCCCGGGAAGAAGGGGAACACCCAGTGGGCACCCTGGGACGGGGTGAAGGTGTCCGCGCCGGGGGGATAGCCGGAGACGGCGTCGTAGGTGGCCGCCAGCACGAGCGCGCGGCTGCCGTCGGTGTCGTTGCCGTTGGTGTCGTCGAAGGCGACGGGCGCGGAGAGCGCGCGCTCGCTGCTCAGCGGCTCGGAGCCCAGGTTGAGCAGCGTGTTGAGCACGATGCGCGTGCCGGCGACGCTGTGCTGGTAGTCATGACCCGCCAGGTAGACGATGGTCGCCTTCTTCGGGTCATTGTCCTTCTGGTTGAAGGAGAAGAAGTCGTGCCCGCGACGCTTCTTCGTGTCCTCGGCCACGTGGGTGGGGTTGTCGAAGACGTGCTCGTCCTTGTGCTGGTACCAGCTCACCGCCAGGCGGCGCACGCCGTTCTTGTAGACGGTGCGGTAGTTCTGGGTGTGTCCCACGACGCTGGTGAGGCTGAAGTCGCCCATCTGCGAGAACGGGTCCCCGGGGTTCGGGTAGAGGATGCACTGCCCGCGGCTGGACTCGCTCTGGGCCATGTAGTCCGGGTCCGTGCAGTTGCGGCCGTTCCAGCTGCCACCGCCACTGAGCATGTTCTTCTCGAAGTCGCTCTGGCCTTGGAAGTGGGAGCTTGTCACCGCCGTGCCATCATCACGCTCGGTCGTCTCGTAGGACCAGATGCTCGCGCACTCGGCGAAGAGGCCGTTTCCACGCTGGTTGGTGAAGTACGCGATGTTGTTGAGGACGTTCTCACGCTGTGAGTCGGCGCCGTCACCGTTCGCTTCGTATCCTGCGTGGGAGCTGTCGCCGATTTCCCAGTGGGGCGCCCAGAACACCTTGTAGCGAGGCTTCTTGGTGATGGGGTCCACCGCGTTGAGCAGGCCGTTCTTGTGGGCGGCGGTGGAGATGAGGTCCTTGTTGGCCTGCATGGCGTCGTAGATGAGGCCCGGCTGTTTCTTGTTTCGGGTGCAGCCGGACGTGGTTCCCGCGGGGCAGCCGCCCGCGCCCGGGAAGTCCAGACCCGCGTTGCGCAGGTAGTCGTCCAGCATTCCGCCGAGCACGCTGCCGCTGTCTCGCAGGTCCAGCAGTGCGATCTTGGGCGGGACGCGGTTGATGCGGCGGGCCACCGGCGCGGAGAACTCGATGGTGGCCTGGTGCATGCGGACGAAGTGGCAGCCGCTGCCGCTGGTGAAGGTGGCGCAGTCCGAGGAGCACGAGGTGGTGGTGCGGAACTTCTTCGGAGACTCGGCGCCCCCGGTGGTGCTGTCGGACCGGATGAAGTCGATGACGCGCTTGGCGTCCACGGCGTCGATGATGAAGGAGCCGCCCATGTACCGGGCGGTGGTGAAGCGCGGGCCCGTGACGGTGTTGTTCAGCGTCTTGGCCGCGAACTGGGGGCGCGCCACGGATTCCGTGGTGTCGAAGTTGTCGATGTCCCCGTACGGGTACATGCCGCTGGTGGGGAAGTCGGTGGAGTAGTCCACCGGCACCACCGGCTGCTCCGTGGGGTTGGTGATGGTGAAGTCGCAGCCGTCATTCCACTTCGTGTCTGCGGAGGGCGCGGGCGCAGTGTGGCGGTTGGTGGGCACGCACCGGTTGGGCGACTTCTTCAAGTCGTTGATGGCCAGGTACACCGTCACCGGCTGGGCCGCGTTCAGGCCTCCAGGCTGGTTCTCCAGGAGGATGCGCCACACCAGGCCGTAGGCCGAGAGCGCGCCACAGCCGCGCTGGAAGGTGGCTTGCTCGGGGATGATGAGCGAGCCGCGACTGAACGTCATGATGTCCGTCGCGAGCGCGGGCAGGGCCACCAGCATCGATAGGGCCAGCAGCACGGGGCGCAGCGCGCGGGAGGGGAGACGAGGAGTCATGGGAGGTGCTCCCACCGAGGGGGTAGAGTGACCCTGACTGGGTCAGCGGGGCCTCCTGTCTGCACGCCATGTGCCCAAGAGAGGACACACTCGCTTCCAGCAACGTCCTGGAACTTCTCAATGCACCTGTAGGCGGATGGGCTCGTTTGCTATGCAAACTTTGCGAGCCCGCAAACCGTTTCGTAGCAGCGGCTTCATGCCCCTGGGGGGTGAGGGGCTACCAGTCGCCCTTGCCGCGGAGGGTCTTCTTCTCCGACGTGCGCTTCTTCCCCTCGAGCCGTCGGCGCTTGGCGCCCGCGGAGGGACGGGTGGGGCGGCGGACCTTGGGGACGAACGTGAGGGCCTTCAAGCCCTCGCGCAGGCGCTCCAGGGCCACGCCCTTGTTCTGGACCTGGCTGCGCCGCTCCGTCGCCGTGACGGACAGCTCCGTGGCGCCGTGGGTGAGGCGCACGCCGCTGGCGGTGGTGTTGCGGTGCTGGCCGCCCGGGCCGGAGGCGATGAAGTAGTCCACCTCGCACGTCTTGAGCAGGGCCTCGTCGTCGAGCGCGAGGGCCTCTAGTGCGGCTTGGCGGCGTGTGGGTGAGGTCGTCATGGCGTTTTCCTGAAAGGTAGCCCTCGACGCGGTGCCCGTGCACCGACTGACTGCGACCGCCCGTCTCGCCGCCGGTCCCTCGGGGGCTGCGCTCCGCGCCTCCCAGGGGCTCTCGGATTGAGGGGGCGATAGTGTCATTTTGATATGGACAGACCTTTAGTGGGGTTGCTTGTTCAGTAATTACAGTGGGTTGGGTATTGGCCCGGGCGTTGCTCTAGGAGGAGTCACACGCGGTTGAGCTTCAGGAGAACGAACATGACCCTCAAGACCTGGCAGCTGGATGCGACGCACACGACGGTGGGCTTCATGGTCCGCCACATGGTGGTGGCCAAGGTGCACGGCCGCTTCACGCGCTTCGAGGGGAAGGTGGTGGTGCCGGGGGATGACCTCGCGCAGGGCTCGGTGGAGGTGAAGATCGACGCGTCGAGCATCGACACGGGTGTGGAGCAGCGTGACAACCACCTGCGCTCGCCGGACTTCTTCGACGCGAGCGCCTTCCCGAAGCTCATCTTCCGCAGCAAGCGCGTGCAGGACGCGGGCAAGGGCCACTACCGCGTGGTGGGCGACCTGACGATTCGCGACGTCACGCGCGAGGTGGTGCTGGAGACGGAGCTGCTCGGGAAGGTGAAGGACCCGTGGGGCAACGAGCGGCTGGCCTTCCAGGCGAGCACGAGCATCGACCGCAAGGACTTCGGCCTCTCGTGGAACCAGGCGCTGGAGGCAGGCGGGCTGTTGGTGGGGGAGCGTGTGGATATCTCCCTGGACGTCCAAGCGGTGGCCGAGAAGGCCGCGTGAAGGAGCGGGCGGCGGGCCGTCCGCTGACTCGCAGGTCCGTGCTGGTGGGCGGCATGGCGATGGGGTGCACGGGCCGAACCCCGGTTGATGCAGCTGAGTTGCAAATAAAGGAAAGAGGGAGGCAGGCGATGATCTCCGTTCGAAATGCAGAGGAAAGAGGCCATGCCAACCACGGCTGGTTGGACACGCACCACACGTTCTCCTTCGCGGACTACTACGACCCGAACTTCATGGGGTTCCGCACGTTGAGGGTCATCAACGAGGACACGGTGGCGGCCCAGCGAGGCTTCGGGATGCACCCGCACCGGGACATGGAAATCATCACGTACGTGCTGGGTGGCCAGGTGGAGCACCGCGACAGCATGGGGACGCAGGCGGTCATCCGGCCGGGTGAAGTGCAGCGGATGAGCGCGGGGACGGGCGTGGTGCACAGCGAGATGAACAACTTCTCGGAGCCGCTGCACATGCTGCAGATCTGGATCCTCCCCAACGAGAAGGGCCTGGCGCCGGGCTATGAGCAGAAGGCCTTCGACGCGAAGGAGCGTCAGGGGCGCTTCCGGGTGGTGGCCTCGCCCGATGGCCGGGAGGGCTCGCTCACCGTGCACCAGGACCTGCTGCTGCACGGCACGCTGCTGGGCGCGGGGGAGTCCGCTCGCTACACGCTGGCGTCGGGCCGGCATGCGTGGCTGCAGATGGCGCGTGGCTCCGGCACGCTGAACGGCGTGAAGCTGAAGGCCGGTGACGGCGTGGCGGTGTCGGAAGAGGACGCGTTGGTGCTCACCGCCGAGTCGCCCGTGGAGGCGCTGCTGTTCGACATGGCGTGAGCTCGGACACGGGGATGTGAATCGGGCCGGGTGGCGAGGACGTGACGTCCTTGCTCCCGGCCCTTCTTGCGTCCCGCGGTGCGAGAGCCTTCAGCGCACGTTGATGGTGAGCGCCAGCTTGGCCTGGCGGCCGTCCTCGCTGGTGGCGATGACGGTGATGGGCTGGGGCAGCCGCGTCGCGCTGTCCGTGGTCTGGATCAGGAACCGCGCGGACGTCTGCTCCGCCGGGACGACCAGGGGCTTGGCCAGGATGCGCCGCGAGGAGGACTCGAGGGTCAACGTCAAGGCGCCCGTGAAGCCACTCGTCCGAGCCACCTGGATGGTCGCGAGCTGGTTCTGCCCGGGGAAGACGTCGAGGGTCCGGTCCTCGGTGGTGATGGAGAATCCCTCCGCGGGCGTCGGCGGCGGGAGGACCACGACGAACAGCGTGGCGGTGGAGATGAGGTCCTTCCCGCTGTCCTTGGCCTGGAGCGTCGTCGTCTGCGTGCCGGAGACCTGGATGTCCTGGGCGACGGAGACGGTGACGGGGACGGTGATGCTCTCCGAGCCCTCCGGCAGGACCACCTGGGGCAACAGGGTGATGCCCTGGGGGGCGCCCACCAGGTCGACGCGCAGCTCTCCCGGCTGGTCGGCCACGCGGTCCAGGGTCAGGTCGAACTGCGTCGACTCACCGGGCGAGAGGCTGACGGTGTCCGGCATGGAGAACTGGACCCGGTAGTACGGCGAATCGCTGTTGCAGGAGATGGCGAGCAGACATCCGAGGAGAAAGAGGCTTCGGCGGAGAACGGGCATCATGTTCGACGACCTCCTGTGACTGGCCGCAGCATGAGACGGCCGCCTCTGTCGAGCAAGCAGACTGGGAGGCGGGCGTGCGCGGTGCGACACGGGGAAAGCAGGGAGCCCATCGCCGGTGAAGGCGGTGGCGGGCGGCTCAACCCGTGTGGCCCCGGGACATTCCGCGAGGGGGTTAGACCCTGGAGCGGCGTCGTTCGTTCATGGGGAAGCACGCGCGCGGCCTTCCCTTCCAACCTCCCTCACAGCCCTTCTTTCTTGGAGTACGCCATGGACCTCAAGTCCCTGTCGCGGACCGTGCTCACGGCCGCGCTCGCCACCACCTTGTCCGCGGCCCCGGCCCTGGCCGCACCGCCCCCCGTGAAGGCGCCGCCTCCCGTCGCGGCGAACCAGGGCTCGCAGGCCCAGGCCGAGAAGAAGCCCGCGGCGCCTCGCCCTGAAATCGAGGTGGTCTTCGTGCTGGACACCACGGGCTCGATGAGCGGGCTGCTCGAGGGGGCCAAGGCGAAAATCTACTCCATCGCCTCGGGCATCGCGCAGGGGCGGCCCACGCCGCACCTGAAGATTGGCCTGGTGGCGTACCGGGACGTGGGGGACGACTACGTCACGAAGCGCTTCGACTTGAGCGATGACCTGGACACCGTCTTCGCGAACCTGCGCCGCTTCACGGCGGGCGGCGGCGGCGACTCGCCCGAGCACGTGGGCCGGGGCCTGGGTGAGGCGGTGTCGAAGCTGTCCTGGAGCCAGGACCGCACGGTGATGAAGGCCATCTTCCTGGTGGGCGACGCGCCTCCCGCGCAGCGCAACGACGACTGGGATTTCAAGCACTGGTCCAAGCGCGCCAAGGACAAGCACATCGTCGTGAACACCGTGCGGTGCGGCCTGGACGAGGAGACGATGACGGCGTGGAAGTACGTGGCGAAGCTGACCGATGGCTCCTTCGACACCATCGAGCAGTCCGGCGGCATGGTGGCGGTGGCGACGCCGTACGATGACGAGCTGGCGAAGGTGAACTCGGCGCTCGCGTCGAAGACGCTCTACACGGGCAAGGCGGAGGTCCAGGCCGCGAACGTCGCCAGGGCCCAGGCCATGGCGGAGCTGGCTCCGGAGGCCGCCTCGGAGCGCATCACCTACCTGCGCAAGAAGCAGCGCGCGGAAGGGGGCTCTGGAGCGGGGGCGCCCGCGCCGAGCAGCGCGCCGGTGGCCGTGGGCGGCGCGGTGGACCTGGTCTCCGCGCCGGAGAAGCTGGCGAGCGTGAGCGACGATGAGCTGCCCGCGGACTTGAAGGCCCTGAGCACCGAGGCGCGCACCGCGAAGGTGAAGCAGCTGGCGGATGAGAAGAAGGCCCTGGAGGCCAAGGCCTCCAAGCTCGCCGAGGAGCGCGAGGCGTGGCTGTCGAAGAACCGCCCGGAGAAGGAGGACGCCTTCGACGCCAACGTGATGAAGGGCGTGAAGGCGCAGGCCAAGAAGTACGGCGTGGCGTACTGAGTCAGACGGGGAAGGCTCGGGGCCGCGGCTCGCCTTCAGGGCGTCCGCGGCCCCGCTGTCATTCGCGCGTCACGGCTTGGAGGACGACCTCCCTCCGTCGCTCGAGCAGCCGCAGCGCCAGCGGCAGGGTGAGGCGGTACAGCACGAGATAGAGGCCCGCGCACACGGCAATCATCGCCGCGGACCCCCACGACGGGCCGTCCTGCCCCGCGAACCTCAGGGCCCAGCCGAACGGCATGCAGCCCGCGCTGGCCGCGAGGATGCCCAGCATGGACGCCGTCAGGGGCACCTTGTCGCGCCGCTTGAGGTTCGCGTGGAACTTCACCGGGAAGTACAGCGACAGGAAGTTGCCCGCGGCCAGCAGCACCGGCAGGACTCCCGCCACCGCGGCGAGCGCGCAGACGATGTCCACCATCGAGCCGAAGCCGAAGTACACCCGGTAGAAGAGGGCCACCATCACCGCCATGCCGAGCGCCGCCGCGGCCTGCACCCGGTTCTTCGCGCGCAGCACGTCCGCCAGGTCCAACGGCGCGGCGAGGAACGCCGCGAAGCCCTGCCCGTCATAGGCGAAGGTGTTCTGGGAGAACGTCGACGCAATCACCACCGCGCCGTAGATGCACAGGCCCCCCATCAGCCACGCATCCGCGGAGCGCCCCAGCAGGAAGACGAACAAGTCCCGTCCGGACAGGAGCTTCAGCAGGATGGCCAGGATGAAGGGCACCGACGCGAGCAGCCGCGCGCGCGGATTGCGCCACAAGTCGAGCGCCTCGCGCGTCACCAGCGTGGAGAAGCGCGTGCGCGTGCGAGCGAACGGGTTGCTCTCCTTCGAGTCCTTCTGCTGCGGCCCCGCGCGGCCCGCCTGACGGTGGAAGCGCAGGAGGAGCCTGTACGCCACCGCCATGCCCAGGGCCGTGAAGAACAAGAGGCCCGCCGCCTCCACCATGGCCACGCGAGGACGGAACCAGGAGAGCTGCGCGAGGCCATCCCCGAAGAAGCCCGGAGGCACCCGCCCCAGCGCCACCGCCGCGTTGATGATGAGCGACATGTCCAGCGCGTCCACGCCGGCGGTGCCCACCTGCGTCAGCCACGACGTGTCGATGGGCGGGATGAACGACGCGGCGACGAGGAACACCAGCAGCCCGCCGCCCATGATCTGCGCGCTGTGCTTCGCCCTCAGCACGTTGATGACGGCGTACAGCGCCACCCGGCTCCAGGCCGCGCAGAAGAGCGCGAACAGCACGTAGAGCACCCCCGCGAGCCAGGGCGCCCACAGCCGGTTGATGGAGACGAAGCCCAGCGCCGCGCCGGTGAGCGGTGCGTAGAACACCAGCGCGCGCGGCTCGAAGAGGCTGGCCACCGTGGAGGCGATGAGCAGACGGAAGGGCGAGATGGGGAAGGCCGCGTAGCGGCTCAGCTCCGAATGGTCATCCACGCCCGCCGACAACAGCGGCCACGACACCCAGACGGAGAAGGTGACGAAGCACAGCAGGTTGAGGATGAAGTACGGCCACACGTCGCTCTCCGCGACGGGGCCCAGGCGCATCAGCCCGTAGAAGAACAGGCCGAAGAACAGGCCCGGGGCGCTCGACGCGAGGAAGGCGCCCACGGCCAGCAGGCGGCTTCGGCCGGGCCCCTGGTTCAGCCCGATGTCGAAGCGCAGTCCCCACAGGAGCCACAGGTGGCGGAAGAACCCTGGAACGGCCGGGCGGCTCATGCCGGCTCCCGCAGCGCCACGACGGGGGCGGGGGCCTCGCCGTAGAACGACAGCCGCGCGTTGCGCGAGGCCGGCACGGCGATGAGCTTCTCGAACACCGCCTCCAGCGAGGGGCAGTCGTAGCGCGCCAGCAGCGACGGCACCGTGCCCTGGTCCAGCATCCTGCCGCCCTGGATGATGCCCGCGTGGGTGGCCAGTCGCTCGGCGATCTCCAGCACATGCGTGGTGAGCAGCAGCGTCACCCCGCGCCGGCTCAGCTCGCGCAAGAGCTCGCGGATGACGCCCGCGGCCAGCACGTCGATGCCCTCGAAGGGCTCATCCAGCAGCACCAGCTCCGGCGCGTGGATCAACGCCGCCGCGATGGCGAGCCTCCGCCGCATGCCCTTGGAGTACTCCGAGACGAGCGCGCCCGCCTTGTACGTCAGCTCCGTCAGCTCCAGCAGCTCCGCGGCCCGGGCCGCGGCCACGTCTCCGTCCAGCCCGTACATGCGCGCGCAGAACGTGAGGTACTGCCGCCCGGTGAGCCGCTCGAAGAGGCTCAGCTCCTCCGGCACCACGCCCACGCGGCGCTTCACCTCGAGCGGCTTCTTCACCGCGTCCACGCCCAGCATGCGGATGGAGCCCGCGTCGGGCCCGTACACACCCGTCAAGAGCGCGATGCTGGTGGACTTCCCGGCGCCGTTGGGCCCCAGGTACGCGTAGAACGCCCCCCTGGGAATCTGGAGGTCCAGGCCATTGAGCGCGGTGAAGCCGCCGAAGCGCTTGAGCAGCCCGCGCGCGTCGACGGCCAGGTCATCGGAAGGGGAGGGCGTCATGAAGGAGCGCCATCTCACCCGAGGCCGCCCCCCGGCGACAATCCTCACCCCGACCGATGCGTGAGGGGGGCCTTCCGCCTCAGTGCACGAAGGCCATCTCGGGTGGGCCGACGATCTGCTGCACCGTCAGCCGCACCTTGTCCAGGTCCACCGGCTTGGAGATGTAGCCCGCGGCGCCCACCAGCTCCGCCTCCCACTCGAAGCCGTAGCCCGAGATGATGATGATGGGCAGTCCCCGGGCGCGAGGCATCTTCTTCAGCGCGTCCAGGAGGCCCCAGCCACTCATCACCGGCATGCGCAGGTCCAGCAGCACCGCGGCGGGCATGTCGCCCTCCAGGTGGTCCAGCGCCTCGCGGCCGTTGGTGGCTTGGACGGTGCGGTAACCCATCTCCTCGAGGGCATCGCAGATGAGCGCGCGGTGGCTCGCATCGTCATCGACGACCAAGATGTGGGACATGGCAGGGCCTCAGAGGGGAGCTGCGGCGTCTCGGACCGCGGGATTCTATGGGCCGCAAGATGGGAACGGTGGGCCCATTCCGGAAGGGGTCGCTCCACTTTTCAACAGCCCACCGCCCTCTCGGTCCAGGGCCTCTTCCCTCGAGTCCGATGGGCACCTGTCCCGCCCGGTTCCAGGCCCCGGGTGTCGGGCGCGACACGGGGTGGACCTGCGCGACGTCCGCGGCGTGCGCGCCCGGGCTACTCCTGGGGCTTCTTCGCCGCGTCGCCGGGCTCATCCGTGCGCCGCAGATACGTGTTGTGCTCGTAGCCCTGGCGCGACAGCCGCTGTGACTCGATGGCGTCGGCGACCTTGGTGCACACCTGTCCCAGCAGGCGCAAGGACTCCGCCAGCAGCTTCTCGGCGTGGTCCTGGGCGTCTGCCGCGGCGATGGTCGTTCGCTCCTTGCGGAACAGCCCTGGCAACTTCATCCGGCTGAATCTAGGAGACCGCGACGCCCTGCGCCACCGCCTGACGCATCACCTCCCGGCCCCCAGGGACCTCCTCCTGCCGGGGAAGCGGCGGTCCCCCGCTCCCTTAACCGGATTGACCAGCCAGCAAATTTACATTTTTGAGCATTTGGCTCGGACCGTCCCCTCGAAGCGCCTCGAACTGTCGTGCAACCCGTTGGAATTCAAGGGCCTTAACGAATTTTCAAGTGAGGGGGTGACATGAAGTTAATCTGCCCCTACATTGCGGATCGTTGCACGGGCTGCGGAGGAATTGCGCATGGCTTACGACGGCGAGCTGGTGAAGATGCAGAACGGTCGCTGGGCGCGGTTCCAGCGCTGCCAGGTGTACCGCCCGGGCGTCACGGACGCGGGTGAGACGATGCTGTTGATCGCCGTGGAGCTGGAGGAGCGCTATCAGCTGCTCCTCGACGGCGCGGCGGATTCACTGGCGCAGTACCGCTACCAGGGCGTGCCCGTGCAGGTCCGGTTGGATCCGGAAGCGCAGGCCATCACCCTTCAGCCGGAAGTCGCCGCATCCGTACCCGCCGTGCATTAGTCCTGCGCTCCCCGTGAGCGTGGCGGTGCGGGTTTGACGGATTCACAACACAAAGGGCCTCGCGATTCACATCGCGGGGCCCTTCGAATTTACAGCGCCTTGCGAGGTGCGTCAGCGGCCCTGCAGCCAACGCGAGTACGCCCCGAAGTCGTAGCCACGGCCCAGAAAGTCGCGAACCAGGTCCGCCGCGTCCTTGGAGCCGCCGGGTGACAGCACCGTGTCGCGGTACCGGTGGGCGGTGGGGGTGTCCATCATCCCGTGCTGCTCGAAGGGCGTGAGCAGGTCTCTCGCGATGACGAGCGACCAGAGGTACGAGTAGTAGAGCGCGGAGTAGTCGCCGTCGAGCTGGGTGAAGGCGAGGTGCGCGTACGTCCCGTCCACCGCGCGGAACGGCAGGTAGCGCTCCTGGAGCTCCATCACGAGCGGCGTGGAGTCGTCGGTGTCCACCGGGTTGGTGTTGTCGTGGAGGTGGAGGCTGACGGCCGCGTAGAAGAGCTGCTGGCGGACCCACAGGCCCTTGCCGAACGAGTCCGCGCGGCGCATCCGCGAGATGAGGTCCTCCGGCATGGGCGCGCCCGTGTCGATGTGGCGCGCGAAGCGCTGGAGGGACTCCTGGCTCCAGGCCCACTCCTCCATCACCTGCGCGGGGGCCTCCACGAAGTCCCCCTCCGTGCGCGTGCCGGACAGCCCCGCCCAGCGCGCGCGGCCGCCCAGCAGGTGGTGCAGCAGGTGGCCGAACTCGTGGAAGAACGCGCGCACCTCCGAGTGCTGGAGCAGCGCGGGGCGATTGCCGGGGCGCGGGAAGTTGCACGTCAGCACGCCCTCCGGCAGGGCCTTCCCCTCGCGGCCCAGGGCCAGGTCCCACTGCGCGGCGTGCGTGTACTTGCCCGGGCGCGGGTGCATGTCCATGTAGAAGCGGCCTCGGCGCTCGGTGCCCTCGTAGACGTCCCAGACCTCCACGTCCTCGTGCCAGACGGGCGCATCCGTCACGCGGCGGTAGGTGAGGCCGAAGAGGTCCGCGGTGAGGTCCAGCACGCCCTGCTTCACGCGGGAGTATTCGAAGTACGGCCGCAGCTCGCGCGAGTCGAAGCGGTAGCGCTCCGCGCGCACGCGCTCCTCCAGCCACGCCTGCTCCCAGGGCTCCACGCGGGTGGCCTCGGGCATGTCCCGGCGCTTGCGCTCCAGCAGCGCCGCGTACTCCTCGCGCATGCGCCCGGCGACGGCGGCGGCCAGCTCCTCGATGAAGTTGGCGGCCACCTGCTGCTGGCGCACCATCTTGTCCTCGGCGGCGTAGGCGGCCCAGTTCGGATAGCCCAGCAGCGTGGCCAGCGCGTGGCGCGCATGGAGCATCTTCGCCAGCGTGTCCAGGTTGTGCGGATGGCCGCGGCGCCGGCCCAGGCGCCACAGCGACTCGCGCGTGGACGCGTCCTGGGCGTACGTCATGAAGGGCCCCATGTCCGCGGAGTTCGTCGCCAGGCGCACGCTCCCGTTGGCGCTGGGCGGATGCGCGCGGACGTAGTCGTCGGGCAGCCCCGCCAGCGCGGACGGAGGCACGTCCAGGTTGCGCACGTCGTCGTGGATGTGCCGGCTGAACTCCTGCCCCAGCACGATGAGCTCTTCTTGCAGCTCCCGCACGCGCTCGCGCGTGGCGGCGTCCCGGTCCACTCCGGCGCGCTGGAAGCCTCGCAGCACCCGCGCCACCCAGCGGCGCGTCGTCGCGTCCTGTTGCCTCAGGTCGAGCGCGGCCAGGGTGTCGTAGACGCGCCGGTCCAACGAGATATCCGTGCGCACGCGCTCCACGGACTGCTCGCACCGCTCCGCGGCCGCCCGGAAGGCCGGGTCCGGGTGCACGTTGGCGCCAATGGCCGAGCGGCCCACGGCATTGTCCAGCAGCGCCATGGCGTCGTCGTACGTGGTGAGCAGCTCCTCCGCCGCCGCGTGCTCGGGCCGCGACGTCGTCAGCCGCGTGACGGCCTTGCGCGCTTCCTGGATGTCCCGCCGGCACGCTTCCATGAAGCGCTCGGGAGCGGCCGCCAGGAGCAGCCCGGCCCTGGGCTCGAGCGACACACGCGCGCCGCCCGCGCGCTCAGCGGTCCGGGCGGATGTGCCCAGACACCCCGCGAGGATGACGGCGGCGACGATGACGAACGTGGAACGCAAAGGGCCCTCCCGAACCGGATTGTGGAAGCGGCGACGGCGCCTGGGGGCTTTCCCGTACGCGCTTCGCCTGAAAGGACGGATAGGGGTGTGGTTTGTTGCAAATATTCAACCCGATTGGAGTCGGGTGGAAGGGATTCCTGTCCCGCAGGGTGATGGAAAACGGGCGTGGAATGGAAGAGGGACGCTCAGGTTCCTACCTGGAGGAACCGGGCGGCGTTCTCCCTCGCGACGCGCCGCACGATGCGCTCGGAGAGGCGGGCCTTGGACAGGAGGTTGGCGACGCGGGCCAGGCCCAGGATGTCGCCCGCGGCGTCCCCGGAGTCGGAGTTGAGCACCAGCCGCTCACTGCCCAGCCGGCGGACCAGGGCGACGGCGCGCTCGGCGGCGAGGGCCTCCGGGTGCAACGTCAGCCCGGCCCAATGTCCCACTTCCAGGATGGTGCGCACGGTGCGCGTGGTGGCGTGGTCCACGAGGACGCGCGAGGGCAGCACCCCGGACTGGCGCAGCAGGGTGAGGACGCGGCGCGTGTGGCGCTCCTTGTCCACCAGCGGCGTGTGGACGATGACGCGCAGCTTGAGGCGGCGCGCCAGCGCGAGCTGCTCCAGGAAGGCCTCCTCCTCCTCCTCTCCGCCCGCGTGCAGCCCCGTCTCGCCCAGCGCCACGACGCGGCCGCCCTGGAAGTAGTCGGGCAGGGCGGAGAGGACCTCCGACAGGCCGCGCCGGGGGATGCAGCGAGGGTGGACACCCAGCGCGGCCCACGCGCGGATGCCCACCTTCTCCAGCCGGGGGAGCTGCCGCTCCACCACGTCATCGAAGTGACGCAAGAGCCCCTTGGACGTGGGCTCCGGGAAGTGGTGCGCCACCACGAGCGCCTGCTCCACTCCGAAGAAGCGCATCGAGTCGAGGTCCTGGTCGCTCAGGCTCTCGGGGTGCAGGTGCGCGTCGAAGAGGGGGAGGGGCTCGGGCACGCGTTCAATCCTGTCCCACGGCGAAGCCCTCGTTGCGAGGGTCGCTACCGGAGAAGCGCAGTCCTGTCGTCGAGTCGATGAAGACGGCCTCCGCGTCGCCCCATTGTTCCACCCGGCGAACCTTGTGTCCCTTGGCTTCCAGCGCGGACAGGGTGGCCGGCTCCAGGCCCCACCGGTCCACCCACATCTCGTCCGGCAGGTACTGGTGATGGACGCGGCCCTCGCCCACCGCGCGCGCCACGTCCATGCCGCCGTCGATGATGTTGCTGATGACCTGGATGACGGTGGTGGGGATGGTGGAGCCGCCGGGGCTGCCCACCGCCAGCATGACGCGCGTGGGCTCCTCCTTGGAGAACACCAGCGTGGGCGTCATGGAGGACTGGGGCACCTTGCCGGGAACAATCGCATTGGGCTCGCCGGTGACGAGTCCATACGCGTTGGGCACGCCGGGCTGCGCGGCGAAGTCATCCATCTCGTCGTTGAGCAGCACGCCGGTGCCCTTGGCCACCACACAGGAGCCATAGCCGTAGTTCACCGTCGTCGTCATCGCCACCGTGTTGCCGTGCTTGTCCATGACGGAGATGTGCGTGGTGTTCTTGCGCTCCGGCTCCGGCGTCAGCGTGGTGGGCTTGTCCGTCAGCGTGGAGCCCTGCGTGTTGGGTGATTGGGGCAGGAGCGACAGGCTGGACGTGGCCTTCTTCGGGTCGATGGAGCCCGCCAGGTCCGCGATGTGTCCCTTCGAGATGAGCCGCGCGGTGGGCACGTCGGAGAAGTCCGGGTCACCCAGGTACTTCGCGCGGTCCACGTACGCGCGCCGCACCGCCTCCACGTACAGGTGCACTACCTCCGGGTCCTTCAGGGTGAAGCCCTGGGGCCGCAGGATTTCCATCGCCCCCAGCACCTGAAGCAGCGCCACGCCGCCCGCGCTGGGCGGAGGCATGGTGAGGATGCGGTGGCCGCGGTAGCTGCCCGCCAGGGGCTCGCGCGGGCGCGTCTTGTAGGCCGCCAGGTCCTCCAGCGTGAGGATGCCGCCGCCCGAGCGCACCGTGTTCACGATGCCCTGGGCCACCGGCCCCGTGTAGAAGCCCTTCGGTCCCTGCTTCGCGAGGAGCGACAGCGTGCGCGCCAGGTCCGGCTGACGCACGAGGTGCCCGATGGGCGGCACATCCATCTCTCCCTGCGCGTTCTTCAGGAGGAAGATGCGCGACGCCTCCGGGTCCTTGCGCAGGCACTCCAGCCGGCCCGCCGTCATGGAGCGGTAGCGCGGCGTCACCCACAGCCCCTTGCGCGCCGCCTCGATGGCGGGCGCCAGCACGACGGACGCCGGCAGCGTGCCGTGCGTCTTGAGCAGCTCCAGATAGCCCGCCACCGCGCCCGGCACGGCGACGCTCAGGACGCCATCCGTGGACAGCGTCGGCACCACCTTGCCGTCCTTGAGGAACATGTCGCGCGTGGCCGCCTTGGGCGCCACCTCGCGGAAGTCCAGCGCCCGCGTCGTGCCGGTCTTCGCGTCGTGCACCAGCGCGAAGCCGCCGCCGCCCACGCCCGAGTGGTAGGGCCCGACGACGGCCGCCACGAAGGCCGCGGCCACCGCCGCGTCCACCGCGTTGCCTCCCCGGTCGAGCATCTTCAGGGCCGCCTCACTGGCCTGGGGATACGCCGTGGCCACCGCGCCGCCCCGGTAGGGCCGCGCCGCGGAGGCCACACACGCCAGGAGCAACACCGCCACTGTCAGGCTTCGTACCAACGCCACCTGGACCCTCGCGCTCTTCCGCGAGGGCTGCCTCTCGACGCTCGTCTCGTTCACGGGGTCCACCTTTGGGGGAAGGTGCAATCAATACCTTGAGGCTGGCCTTCGTCGCGGGTGATGTGTTACCCGGCGGACAATCACCCACACTTTGGGGCCGGGACTCGAGGACACCAGTCCGACTACACCTCTCCCGGTATGCACGAACTGTCCGCAGCGGACCATGATTTCAACTCAGCAAAACTTTTCCTCTTGGATTGTTATCCCAGAGGGTGCATCCTCCACCATCATGAGTCGCGAGTGGGGGAGCAAATGAGCGCACCGGCCTCATCCGACAAAGCGACCCGCTCCGGGTCGGTTCCGCCCTCCGGACGCGTGACGCTCTTCCTCAAGCCGAGCTTTGGAATCACGGTGAAGAGCAACGCGCTGTGTGTGGCCGTCAGCGCGAAGCCCCAACCCGATAACACCTCCGAGACTTCTGAGCAGCGCGCGGTTGACGGCTCGATTCCCTGTCCCTAATCCTCCGCCGCATGACAGCTCTGTCGGCGGTGGTGTTGTGTGCGGGCAAGGGCACGCGGATGAAGTCGAAGAAGGCCAAGGTCCTTCACGCCATCCTCGGACAGCCCCTGTGCGCCTATCCCCTCAAGCGAGCCCTGGAGCTCGGTGCCACGTCGGTGGTGCCAGTGGTGGGCCATCAAGCGGAAGACGTGGAGAAGGAGCTGCGCGCCCGGTTTCCACAGGCGCCGCTGCGCTTCGCGCTCCAGCGTGAGCAGCGCGGGACGGCGGACGCCGTGCGCTCCGCGGAAGAGGCCCTGAAGGGGTTCTCCGGCCGGGTGCTCATCCTCTACGGAGACGTGCCGCTCCTGCGTCGCGAGACGCTGGCGGGCCTGCTGGCCGCGCACGACGCGTCCGGCGGGGTGCTGGCCATGGTGACCACCGTGCTGGCGGACCCCACGGGCTATGGCCGCGTGCTGCGCGAGAACGGCCGCGTGGTGCGCGTGGTGGAGCAGAAGGACGCGACGGCCGAGCAGCGCGCGGTGCGCGAGTGCAACGCGGGCATCTACTCCGTCGACGCGGCCTTCCTCTGGAAGGCGCTGGCGGACATCAAACCCAACAATGCGCAGGGTGAGTACTACCTGACGGACCTGGTGGAGCTGGCCGCGAAGCAGGGCGACGTCGCCAGCGTGGAGGTGGACGCCACGGAGACCGCCGGGGTGAACGACAAGGTGGAGCTGGCCGCGCGGGCGCGCGTGCTCCAGCGGCGCATCAACGAAGCGCACATGCGCGCGGGCGTGACGTTCGTGGACCCCGACACGGCCTATGTCGACGAGGACGTGGTCGTCGGCGCGGACACGGAAGTGGGCCCAGGTGTGACGCTGATGTCAGGTTCCGTCATCGGCCAGGACGTCGTCATCGGCCCCGGCTGCGTGGTGAGCGCCTCCACCGTGGCGGACGGCACCGTGCTCAAGCCCTACTCCGTGCTGGAGGAGGCGCGGGTGGGCGTGCGGAACGTCATTGGCCCGTTTGCCCGCCTGCGTCCGGGCACGGAGCTGGCCGAGGATGTGCATCTCGGCAACTTCGTGGAGACGAAGAAGGCGGTCATCGGCAAGGGCACCAAGGCCAACCACCTGACGTACCTGGGGGACGCGAAGATTGGCGCCGGCTGCAACGTGGGCGCGGGCACCATCACCTGTAACTATGACGGGGTGAACAAGAGCCTCACGGAGCTGGGGGACGGGGTCTTCATCGGCTCCGACACGCAGCTGGTGGCTCCGGTGAAGGTGGGGGACGGCGCCTACGTGGGGGCGGGAACCACGGTGACGAAGAACGTGCCGCCCGGGAGCCTCGCTGTGTCTCGCGCGCCACAGGTGACGAAGGAAGGCTGGGTGGCCGCGAAGAAGGCGCGCCGCACGGCGAAGGGCGCCTGAGCGTCGGCGTGGCTATTGCTTGGGGGGCGGCCTGACAGGCGCCCTCCGGAGATTGAAGAGTATCCCTCGGTTTGCTCCGGCGGGCGTGGGCGTGAGAGAGAGGTCAGACTATGTGCGGGATTGTTGGTTACGTCGGTGACAAGGAATCTGCCCCCATCCTGGTGTCGGGGCTGAAGAAGCTCGAGTACCGAGGCTATGACTCGGCGGGCGTCGCGGTGGTCAATCGCAACCAGCTCAACGTGGTGCGCGCCACGGGCAAGCTGCGCAACCTGGAGAACCGGGTGGTGGCGGACCAGCCGCAGGGCAACATCGGCATCGGCCACACGCGGTGGGCCACGCACGGGCGCCCCTCGGACGAGAACGCGCATCCGCACACGTACAAGAACGTCGCGGTGGTGCACAACGGCATCATCGAGAACCACCTGGCGCTGAAGGAGCAGCTGCGCGCGAAGGGGCACGTGTTCTCGTCGGAGACGGACACGGAGGTCTTCGCCCACCTCATCTCGGATGAGCTGGAGGCCGGCAAGGAGCTGCCGGACGCGGTGCGCGGCGCGCTGGACCAGGTGAAGGGCACGTACGCGCTGGCGGTGGTGAGCGCGCTGGACCCCCACCGCATCGTCTGCACGAAGAACGCCTCGCCCATGGTGCTGGGGCTGGGTGAGGGCCAGAACTTCATCGCCAGCGACGTGCCCGCGGTGCTCGAGCACACGCGCGACATCGTCTACATGGAAGAGGGGGACCTGGCCGTCGTCACCGCCGCCCGCGTGGATGTCTATACGCGCCAGGGCCAGAAGGTGAACCGCCCCACGCGCCGCATCGACTGGACGCCGATGATGGCGGAGAAGGGCGGCCACAAGCACTTCATGCACAAGGAGATCTTCGAACAGCCTCGCGCTGTCGCGGACACGGTGCGTGGCCGGATGCTGCTGACGGAGGGCGATGTCCACTTCGAGGGCTGGAACCTCACGCCGGAGAAGGTGCGCTCGCTGTCGAAGATCACGATTCTCGCGTGCGGCACGTCGTGGCACTCGGGCGTGGCCGGCAAGCACATGATTGAAACGCTGGCGCGGATGCCCGTGGAAGTGGAGCTGGCGAGCGAGTTCCGCTACCGCGACCCCATCGTGGAGAGCTCCCACCTGGCCATCGCCATCAGCCAGTCGGGTGAGACGGCGGACACGCTGGCGGCCTTCAAGGAGGCGAAGTCGCGCGGGGCCACGGCGATGGCCATCTGCAACGTGATTGGCAGCGCGATGACTCGCGAGGCCGAGTTCTCCGTGATGACGAACGCCGGCCCGGAGATTGGCGTGGCGTCCACGAAGGCGTTCACCACGCAGCTCGTCGCGCTCTACCTGCTGGCGGTGAAGCTGGGCCGCATCCGCGGGACGCTGTCGGTGCAGGCGGCGCAGGAGCACCTGACGCACCTGACGCTGATTCCGAAGATGATCGAGGACGTGCTCAAGTGCGAGCCGGCCGTGAAGCGCGTGGCGCGTGAGTTCATGAACGCGCAGGACTTCCTCTTCCTCGGCCGCGGCCCCATGCACCCGGTGGCGCTGGAGGGCGCGCTGAAGCTGAAGGAGATCTCGTACATCCACGCGGAGGGCTACGCAGGCGGCGAGATGAAGCACGGCCCCATCGCCCTCATCGACGAGAAGATGCCCGTGGTCGTCATCGCGCCCAAGCAGCCGCATGTGGCGTACGAGAAGATCATCGGCAACATCGAGGAGGTCCGCGCGCGCGGGGGCCAGGTCATCGCCGTCATCGACGAGGACGACGCGCAGGTGGGCGGGCTCGCCAACCACGTCATCCGGATTCCGGCCGCGTGCGCGCTGCTCGCGCCCGTGATTGCCACGATTCCGCTGCAGCTCCTGGCCTACCACGTGGCGGAGATGCGCGGGAACGACGTGGACCAGCCCCGCAACCTCGCCAAGAGCGTGACGGTGGAGTAGCCGCTCGCCGCCCACGGGCGGAAGGAAGCGCGCGAAGCCCGGGTTCCCTCTCGAGGGGCCCGGGCTTCTGTCGTCCTGGCGGACGGCGCTTTGAAGCGCACCCGGCACCGTGGATACAGTCGCCCCGTGTCGGACGCCACGCGCACACCCCCTCCCTCGTCCCGGTTGGATGAGCGGCCCGACGAGGAGCCTCGGGCGGACCTCGCCTCGTGGGCGCCGCCGCCCCCGGAGGCGGTGACGCGAAGCACGCCCCCGGTGGAGCTGCCCCTGCCGGTGCTGGTGCGCGTGGAGCAGGCCCTCAAGGCCCCCGACGCGGAGCGCGCCGAGGCCGCCGCCCGCCTCAACGAGGTGCTGGCGGAGCTCGCGAGCGGAGGCGGAGAGCGTCAGGTGGCGGACACGCTGCACCGGCTCCTCGCGGGTGGAAAGCTGGAGGGGCTGGTGGACGCGGAGGGCCGCTCCTGCCGCGCGGTGGCGGTGGAGGCGCTCCTGTCGTTGGGCTTCCCGTACGCGCTGGAGGTGGAGCCGGAGGACCTGCACCACCTGCGCTCCAACGTCTCCGCGCGCGCCCACCAGCGGCGGGGGCCGCTCGACTTCGGGCCCGGGGTGATGGCCACGGTGTTCCTGGGCGGCGCCGCCGCGCAGGTGCTGGAGGAGCTCTTCCACCCCAGCCGGGCCCCCGGCACGCTGACCCTCCAGGTGGGCCTGGGCGTGCTGGCCCTCCTGGCCTTGCTGCTTGCCCCGCCCCGCACTCCCGTGTACCGCGTGGGCATGGCCCTGATGGCCCTCGTGTCGGGCTTCTCGCTGCTCGTGGCCCTGGGGAACTGGGGTGTGCAGGGGGGCTTGTGGGTCGGTGTGGCAGGGGTGGTGGCTGCCCTCCTGGCGGCCTTCCGCGAGAGCTGACCGGTAGAACTCGGCACGGATGTCAGAGGGGTGGACTAGGGTCTACCCATCGCGTACTAAAAGCGCGTTCAGGTGAGCCGGGGTGGCTCGCCAATACAAGGAGCTCAAGAGAAATGGCCGTCAATCAAGAGAAGGAAAAGGCGATCGAGCTGGCGATGTCCGCGGTGGAGCGCCAGTTCGGTAAGGGTTCCATCATGCGGCTCGGCAACGACGAGCCCCTGATGCGCGACGTGCAGGCCATTTCGACGGGCTCGATTTCCTTGGACATCGCCCTGGGAGTGGGCGGCGTTCCGAAGGGCCGAATCATCGAGATCTTCGGCCCGGAATCCTCCGGCAAGACGACGCTGTGTCTCCACATCGTGGCGGAGGCGCAGAAGCGCGGGGGCATCTGCGGCTACGTGGACGCCGAGCACGCGCTGGACGTGGGCTACGCGCGCAAGCTGGGCGTGCGCACCGACGACCTGCTCCTGAGCCAGCCGGACACCGGTGAGCAGGCGCTCGAAATCGCGGAGATGCTCGTGCGCTCCGGCGCCATCGACGTGCTGGTCGTCGACTCCGTGGCCGCGCTCGTTCCCAAGGCGGAGCTCGAGGGCGAGATGGGCGATGCGCACATGGGTGTGCAGGCGCGCCTCATGAGCCAGGCCCTGCGCAAGCTCACGGGCACCATCGCCAAGAGCCAGACGTGCGTCATCTTCATCAACCAGATCCGCATGAAGATTGGCGTGATGTTCGGCAACCCGGAGACGACCACGGGCGGCAACGCGCTGAAGTTCTACGCGTCCCAGCGCCTGGACATCCGCCGCATCGGCGCCATCAAGAACGGCGAGAACGTGGTGGGCAGCCGCACGCGCGTGAAGGTGGTGAAGAACAAGGTCGCGCCTCCGTTCAAGGAGGTCGAGTTCGACATCATGTACGGCACGGGCATCTCGCGTGAGGGAGACCTCATCGACCTGGCCTCCAATGACAACATCGTGGAGAAGAGCGGCAGCTGGTTCTCCTTCAACGGTGAGCGCATCGGCCAGGGCCGGGAGAACGCGAAGGACTACCTCAAGGAGCACCCGGAGGTGTCGCGCGCCATCGAGGCCCAGGTGCTGGAGAAGTACGGCATCAACAAGGGCGCGCCCGTGGCGGCTCCTGCCGCGGAAGAGGCGCCCGCCGAGGGCACCAGCGAGAAGCGCCAGCGCGTGAAGGCCGTGAAGTAGACGCGCCCGTGTGAGGGGTTCCCGCGAGCCCCTTGCTTGATTGCTCTCATGCTCTCCGGGGCTGTCCTCCAATGCAGGACGGCCCCGTTGTTTTTCATGCCGACGGCACGGGTGGAGTGCGGCCACGAGTGCTGACACGGCGCGTTGTGAGCAGGGCGTGGCCTGGATGTTTCCAGAGGGACGGAAGAGGGACTTAGACTCGCGCGCGCCGGTCTTCGACCGTGCCTTCCCTTTTGGAGTCTCGCCTTGTTCGACAGATTGAATCGTCGCAGCTTCTTGCAGGCCGTGGTCGCCGTCGCGGCAAGCACCTCGTTTGGATGTTCCGAGGAGGAGTCGTCACAAGACGGTTCGAAGTACTTCCCGCAGTCCATCTGTTCCGGAGACCCGAGGCCGGACAGCGTGGTGCTGTGGGTGCGCGCGGTGGACCCGGAGAACGCGGGCGCGGACACGGCGGTGCGGCTGGAGGTGTCCACGAACAAGGAGTTCAGCAGCCTGGTGCTGGACAAGCGCTTCTCGGCGCTGGCCTCGAATGACCATGCGCTGAAGGTGAAGGTCACGAACCTGAAGGCGCGCACGACGTACTACTACCGCTTCACCTTCGAGAAGGGCGGCGAGACGTACGTGACGGCGACGGGCCGCACGCGCACGGCGCCGGCGGCCGGTGACGATGTCGCGGTGAAGTTCGCCTTCGCCAGCTGCCAGGACTACATCGGCCGCTACTACAACACGTGGCTGAAGCTGCTGAAGCTGGACGAGGACCTGGACTTCGTCGTGTTCCTCGGCGACTACATCTACGAGACGACGGGCGACACGTCGTTCCAGACGCCCACGTCCACGCGCTCCATCACGTTCAGCGAGCCGGAGGCGGCGCTCAAGCACGGCACGGGTTCGGTGGCGTTCTACGCGGCCAACTCGCTGTCCAACTACCGCGACATCTACAAGGCGATCCGCTCGGACAAGGTCATCCAGCAGGTCCACGAGCGCTATCCCTTCATCGTCATGTGGGACGACCACGAGTTCTCCGACGACAACTGGGGCCCCAACGCGACGTACACGGATGGCGTCAAGAAGGAGGAGCAGGTCGACCGGAAGAAGAACTCCGAGCGCGCCTTCTTCGAGTACATCCCGCTGGACAACACGCAGGCGGCGGAGGGCGCCATCGACGTGGCCTCCGCGCCGGTGTACCCGAACACGCTCATCTACCGGGACTTCGAGTTCGGCAAGAACCTGAAGATGGCGGTGTCCGACTTCCGCACCTTCCGTCCGGACCACCTCATCCCGGAGGACGCGTACCCGGGCCAGGTGGCGGTGACGGCGGAGGTGCTGGGCCAGTTCCTGCCGGGCCTGCCGGCGCCGGTGCAGGGGCTGTTGCAGACGGAGACGTTCGCGTACGTGAACATCGACGCGCCGGAGTTCGCCGCGCAGAAGGCCGCGCTGATGGGCGCGTTCGTGGCGGAGGCGACGAAGTCGGGCCTCACGCAGGGCGAGGCGACGGAGCGGGCCCAGGCCTCCGTGAAGGGGAGCCTGGCGCTCTTCTACGTGAACCAGGTACTGAAGAAGGTGAACGAGGCGCGCGCCGCGGCGGGTGCCCCGGCGATTCCCGCGATTGCCGCCACGGGCGCGCCCCGGGGCCTGTCCTATGCGCACATGGGCAAGGCGGGGCTCTTCGGCATCCAGGGCACGCGCTACATCGTCGTGAAGCCCATCTTCGACCTGTTCGCGTTCATCCGCTACACGCTCACGCGTGGCGCCTCCGAGGACGCGCTGGGCCAGGCGCAGCAGACGTGGCTCCAGAACCAGCTCAAGGCCACCAACACCTGGAAGATCATCGTCAGCTCCGTGTCGATGACGTCCATGGTGTTCGACCTGTCCCAGAAGATGGACATCCCGGACCCCACGCTGCGCCAGACGTTCTACTTCAACGTGGACCAGTGGGACGGCTTCCCCACCAAGAAGCAGGAGCTGCTGAAGTACATCCGGGACAACCAGGTGCAGAACGCGCTGTTCGTCTCCGGTGACATCCACGCGTCCTTCGCGTCGGTGGAGTCGGGGGTGCCCTCGCTGACGGCGCCCGCGATTTCGTCCGGCTCCATCAAGGAGCTGGCGGGCATGGCCGTCATCGGTGCGGGCTACCTGCAGGGCAGCGCCGTGCACCGCTACGTCGTCGCCGAGCTGAACGAGTCGCTGGCCGCGGGCAACCCGGGCATGCGCTACGTGAACGGCGACGCGCACGGCTTCGTGATTCTGGAGCTGAAGGGCAACGAAGCGCTGGCCGCCTACCACCTCATCCCCAGCACCGAGGTGACGAAGGACTACTCGCTCAAGACGGACGCGGAGCTGGATGCGCGCTTCACGCGCGTGGACTTCCGCGTCACCAACGGGACCATCACCAAGCTGTAGAGCGCACGTGACGTGCTCTCCGGGCCCGTGCCCGGGGAGCCGCCCGAGGGCCGCGCCGGGAGGGAGCTTCCACTCCTCCGGTAGCGGCCCTCGCTGTTCTCCCGCCTTGAATCCCGGAGGCAGGGGCCTATGGTGACCAGGCCATGAGCCTCTCCGACCTGCACCTGGTCCCCGCGCGGCCCGAGCACGTGGACTACTGGCTGTCCCTTCGGGCCCAGGCCTCCGCGCGGCGCTACGTGGACACCGACGACGACACCCCGGACGCGCTGTTGAAGCGCATCCTGGAGGCGGGCTCGCTGGAGGACCCTCGCGCGAAGGGGTTCCGCTGGTTCGCGCGCTGCGAGGGCCAGTGGGTGGGCACGGTGTCCGCGCGGGACGTGTCCCGGGCGCAGGGGCGGGCGGAGCTGGGCTACATGATGGACGAGGCACACCATGGGAGGGGGCTGGGCTCTCGCGCGGTGGGGCTGATGCTGGACCAGCTCTTCACCCTGCCGTTCCTCCAGCGGCTGTGGCTGACGACGCTGTCGGAGAACCAGGCGTCGCAGGGGCTGGCGCGCAAGCTGGGCTTCACGCTGGAGGGGACGATGCGCGCGCACGGCGTGTTGAGAGGTGAGCGCAAGGACCAGCAATTCTGGGGCCTGCTGCGCTCGGAGTGGACGGGGCGTCAGCGCGGGTGACGTGGGCTGGGAGCCGCGTGGGCCCCGGGTTATAGAAGCGGCGTCATGCACGCCTACGCCGCTGAGCTGTCACAGGAGCTGGGTCTCAGGCCCGAGCAGGTGGACCGCACCCTGGCGCTGAACGCCGAGGGAGCCACTGTTCCCTTCATCGCTCGCTACCGGAAGGAAGTCACCGGAGGGCTGGACGAGGTCCAAATCCAGACCATCCTGGACCGGGCCACCGAGCGCACCGAGCTGGACTCGCGCCGCGACACGATTCTTCGCTCCGTGGAGGAGCAGGGGAAGCTGACGCCGGAGCTGGCCAAGGCGCTCAAGGCGGCGAAGACGCGCACCGAGCTGGAGGACCTGTACCTGCCCTACCGCCCCAAGCGCCGCACGCGCGCCGCCATCGCTCGCGAGCGGGGGTTGGAGCCGCTGGCGGACCTCTTGTGGAAGCAGGACGGCAAGCGCGGAGAGGACGCGGACGCGAAGGTGCGTGCGTTCGTCAACGCGGAGAAGGACGTGCCGGACCTGGCGGCGGCGCTGGCGGGCGCTCGCGACATCTGCGCGGAGCGGGTGAGCGAGGACGCGGGGCTGCGGCGTGAGTCGCGTGAGGTGTGCGCGAAGCGCGGCTCGCTGCGCTCGGACGTGGTGCCCGCGAAGAAGAACGAGCCCACCAAGTTCGAGAACTACTACGGCCACGAGGAGCCCCTGTCGCAGGCCCCGTCCCACCGCGTGCTGGCGCTCCTGCGCGGCGAGGAGGAGGGCGTGTTGAAGGTGAAGCTGAACATGCCGGACGACGAGGTGAAGGCGCTGCTCTCGAGCCGCATCGTGACTCGGCCCCAGTCGCTGTTCGCCCAGGAGCTGAGGGCGGCGGTGGAGGATGGCTGGGAGCGGCTGATGGGGCCCTCCCTGGAGTCGGAGCTGCGCGCGGAGCTGAAGGAGCGCGCGGACAAGGGCGCCATCGGTGTCTTCGGCGAGAACCTGCGGCACCTGCTGCTGACGGCGCCGGCGGGGGCTCGCGCGGTGCTGGCGCTGGACCCGGGACTTCGCACCGGCATCAAGCTGGCGATGCTGGACAACACGGGCAGCGTGGCGGAGACGCTGACGCTGTACTCGGAGCGGAGCGCGGACGAGCGCGTGCGCGCCGCGAAGCTGCTGGTCGCCGTGGTGCAGAAGCACAAGCCGGAGCTGATTGCGGTGGGCAACGGCACGGGCAGCCGCGAGGCGGAGACCTTCGTGCGCGACACGCTCAAGGCCCTGGGTGTGCAGGTGCCCGTGGTGTCGGTGAGCGAGCAGGGCGCGTCCATCTACTCGGCGTCGGAGGTGGCGCGCGACGAGTTCCCGGACATGGACGTGAGCCTGCGCGGCGCGGTGTCCATCGGTCGGCGGCTGCAGGACCCGCTGGCGGAGCTGGTGAAGATCGACCCGAAGAGCATCGGCGTCGGGCAGTACCAGCACGACGTGGACCAGGGGCTCTTGAAGAAGAAGCTGGGCGAGGTGGTGGATTCGTGTGTGAACGCGGTGGGCGTGGACGTGAACACCGCGTCGCCGCAGCTCTTGGAGCACGTGTCCGGCGTGGGCCCGTCGCTGGCGAAGAAGCTGGTGGCGCACCGGGCCTCGAAGGGGCGCTTCACCACGCGGCGGGAGCTCTTGAAGGTGAGTGGGCTGGGGCCCAAGACGTTCGAGCAGGCCGCGGGCTTCCTGCGGGTGAATGGCCCGGAGCCGCTGGACTCGAGCGCCGTGCACCCGGAGCGCTACGCGGTGGTGGAGCGCATGGCGAAGGACCTGGGCGTGGAGGTGCGGGCGCTCGTGGGCAACGCGGCGCTGGTGCGGAAGATCGACCCCAAGCGCTATCTGGGCCCGGACCTGGGGGAGCTGACGCTGAAGGACATCCTCGCGGAGCTGGAGAAGCCGAGCCGCGACCCGCGCGGAGACTTCACCGCCCCGGTGATGCGCGATGACCTGCGCACGCTGGAGGACGTGAAGGAGGGCATGGTGCTCCAGGGCGTGGTGACGAACGTCACGGCCTTCGGCGCCTTCGTCGACGTGGGTGTGCACCAGGACGGCCTGGTGCATGTGTCGCAAATCTCCACGAAGTTCGTGAAGGACCCGTCCGAGGTCGTGAAGGTGGGCGACCGGCTGACGGTGCGTGTCCTCAGCGTGGACCTGGCCCGCAAGCGCCTGGCGCTGTCGGTGCGCGCGGCGCAGGAGGGCGGGACTCCGCAGCCGTCGGGACGTCCCGCCGTGGGGGGCGCGACGGGGGCACCGAGGATGATGGACCGAGGGAGCGGCAAGGGCGCTCCGGGCTCGCGCCCCAGCGGGCCTCCGCAGCAGCAGGGGGGCGGGCGCCAGGGCTCCTCTTCTGGTCCCAACGAGAAGGACAAGAAGGGGCCGGAGCCGTTCAACAACCCGTTCCGCAACCTCAAGCGCTGAGCCGGAACCTGGGCTCGGTGCAGCGCTGATGCTGGCACCGGGCCATTTTCGCCACACCGTCCGGATGCGAGGGACGCGCCGCCGCTGGCATCGAGCAACGTGCATCACGTTGCCCCACGGAGAGAAGGACGCGCCGCTGCTGACATCGAGCAACGTGCATCACGTTGCCCCACGGAGAGAAGGACGCGCCGCCGCTGGCATCGAGCAACGTGCATCACGTTGCCCCACGGAGAGAGGGACGCGCCGCCGCTGACATCGAGCAACGTGCATCACGTTGCCCCACGGAGAGAGGGACGCGCCGCCGCTGGCATCGAGCAACGTGCATCACGTTGCCCCACGGAGAGAAGGACGCGCCGCTGCTGACATCGAGCAACGTGCATCACGTTGCCCCACGGAGAGAAGGACGCGCCGCCGCTGGCATCGAGCAACGTGCATCACGTTGCCCCACGGAGAGAGGGACGCGCCGCCGCTGACATCGAGCAACGTGCATCACGTTGCCCCACGGAGAGAGGGACGCGCCGCCGCTGACATCGAGCAACGTGCATCACGTTGCCCCACGGAGAGAGGGCGCCCGCGATGCGAGCCTCGCGGAGCCCGTGGTCAGGATGCCGTCGCGCGAGGCGCTCGGGTGTTGTCGCCCTCAGTCGAGCGGGAAGTCGCGCACTTCCTCGGAGAGCCGCTGCAGGCGCGCGAGCCTCCGCGCATAGCGGTCCGTGCCGTTGCGCGTGTCGAACCGCGTGGCGATGTCCTTGGCCTGCTTGAGCATCCACGCGTGCAGCGCCGTCACCTCGTAGCCGCCGTCCTCGCGGTGCTCGGGGAAGGCCTTCGTCAGCCGCAGGCTCACCACGTCCCGGCCGCCCTCCATCTTCACCTGCTCCAGCAGGAAGGTGGACGCGACGAGGAAGAGGAACCGGTCGTTGAAGCTGCCGTGGTCCAGCGTCCACTCCAGGTGCTTCTCCACCAGCGAGAGCCCCCGCGCGAGGTTGCCCGTCAGCGTGAGGAACTCGATGTGGTCCCCCACGGTGGCCAGGAAGTCGCGGTTCTTCGACACCATCGGGTAGCCGCGCCGGTGCAGCTCCGCCGCCTGCTCGTAGTCGCCGAGCTTGAACAGCGGGTAGAGCATCGTGCCCAGCGTCAGGTGCGGAATCTCCGCGCACTTCACGCGCCCCTCGACGATGGGCTTCGCCTTGCGCAGCGCCTGCTCCCACTCGGCCTTCTCGACGTGGTGGTCCAGCTCGTCGTCCAGCTCGCACGCGCGGCAGTCCGTCAGGTGGTCCCGGGGCGCGGCGAGCCACGCCTCCCACAGCCGGTCCACCTCCGAGGGGGCGTCCCCCATGTCCCGGGCCGCCTGGTAGCGCAGCTTCAGCGCCGAGCGCTTGCCCGCGTTCACCCGCGAGAAGCACTGCTCGATGTCCTCCAGCGCGTCGGCAATCTGCTTCCGGGAGATGTGCGGGAACTCCTTGATGCGCCCCACCACCCACTTCTGCTTCCAGAGCAGGCCCTCCGGGTCGAAGCGCTCCGGGTCCTTCTTCTGCTGGCCGCGGCACCACGCGAAGGCCACCAGGGCCTTGTCCGGGTAGCCGCCGAAGGTCGCCGCGTCGATGAGGTCGTCGCGCAGCTCGTAGCCCATGTTCACGTCGCCGTGCGCGTCCGCCATCCGCACCGCTTCTTCCAGCAGGCGCACCTTGCTCTCGCTGGCCTTCTGCCGGTGGGCCCGGTCCCTCAGCGCCTGGGCCTCCTCGCGCCAGTCACCCGCCATCAGTGCAGTCCTCCGGAGCTCGCGCCACCGTCATTCTCGCCGCCCGTCCCTCCGCCCGCGCCGAGCTGCGCGGAGATGAGTCCCAACAAGCCCTGGTTCAACAGCGTCATCTCCTGTGCGCTCAGCGGGTGCTGCCCCAGCAACAGGGCCTGCACGTAGAGCATTTCCACCGAGAGCTTCATCATCTTCCGGTCCGTCACCGCCGCCAGCCGCCGCACCACCGGGTTGTGCAGGTTGAAGCAGAGCTGCGCGGGCTCCGCGTTCGCCGCCTCCATGACGCCCTCCAGCACGCTGGCGTAGAGGTCGTCGGACTCGTCCCGGGCCCGCTCCACGTCGCGCCGGAAGCTGCCGTCCTCGTCCGAGCTGAAGAGCGTGGGCACCTCCGCGGGGAAGAACTTCTTCACCGTCACGCCGCAGTGGAACGGGGCCAGCACCTGCTCGGCCGTGCGCAGGAGCGGGAAGACGGCGTCGCGCTCGTCCATGGACAGCTCCTCGAAGCTCTGCGGCAGGTCGGCCGAGGAGAAGGGCTCCACCTGCGCATCCGGCATCACGCGCGACAGCTTCTCCAGCAGCGCGGCGTCGTGCGTGTACGCCGCGTTGATGATGCACAGGCCCTGCGCTCCCGCCACGCGCGCCACCTGACGGAAGCCATCCAGCGTCGCGGTGTAGCGCACCACCGGGTGCGCGCGGCGGTACTCCGTCAGCGTCGTCACGCCCAGCGAGGTCTCGAACGGGAGCCAGCCGATGACGAGCCGGTAGAAGTCATCGTCGTCCAGCGCCAGGGCCTTCACGCTCAGCCCGTGCAGGCCAATCAGTCGCTGCAAGGAGCGAGGGTCCTCCCGCGCCAGGTCCATCAGGTACTTGCGCAGCCCTTGTCCCAGCGCCTCGCGGGCCTGGGCCAGCGCGTCGTCCTCGTAGAAGGACTCGCGGCTGGCGGTGGGGCGCAGCGCGTTGGCGTTCACCACGCACTTCACGAAGAAGGCCCACTCGGGCAGCAGGTTCTCCGCGCTCTCCGACAGCAGCATGTGCTTGAGGTACACGCGGTGCTTCTGCCGCGAGTTGAAGTTGGGCGAGATGGGCAGCACGAACGCCACCCCGTCCACGTCGCCCGCCTGCGAGCGCAGGGGGATGCAGTCGATGAAGTCCGTGTCGAACACCTCGCGCCCGTACTCGAGCAGCGCCTGACGCCGCTCGGAGGCGCTGGCGTACTCACGGCGCCACGGGGCCCCGTCCGAGTCCAGCCGCTCCTGCTCGCCATTCACCGTGAGCCGGATGGGGAAGGGCAAGAGACTGCCGTAGTGGCGGGCGAGCGTGCGCACCCGCTCCGCGTTGAACCACTCCGCCATGTCCGGACGGGCGACGAGGAACACCTGGGTGCCCGGCCGCTCCAGCGGATGCGCGGACTCCGCCACGCCGTACGTGCCGTCATGCCGGCCGCGCCACTCCAGGGTGCGCCCGTCCCCGCGCGCCGAGCGGGTGACGAGGAGCAGCTCGTCGCAGACCATGAAGCACGACAGGAGGCCGATGCCGAACTGGCCGATGAAGTCCTTGCGCCGGGCCTCCAGGGCCTCGCGCTTGGAGGACTCGCCGATGGTGGCCAGGAAGCGGTGGATCTCCTCCTCCGTCAGCCCCACGCCGTCGTCGCTGAAGACAAGGGTGGGCGGACCTCCATCCTGCTTCTCCACCAGCTCCAGCCGGACGGTGCCGGTGTGGCCGGGCTCCAGGTGCTGCCGCGCACGGATGGCGTCGGTGGCGTTCTGGAGCAGCTCTCGGAGGTAGACACCCGGGGAGCTGTAGAGGTGATGGGAGAGGAGGTCGATGACCCCGCGGAGGCTGACTTGGAATCGGTGGTCCACGGCTCTGGCGACGTTAGCCCACGGGAGGGCCGGGGCGAGCAGGAACCTGGCACTTTCGAGATTGCGGCGGCGGGCTCGCCAGGGCATTTGTCGGCTCTGGGGCAGGCGAGGTGCGCGGGCCCTTGAATGGCCGCCCGGACAGTGCCAAGCGGCGGCCCGGCCGAGAGAAGGCCCCCCGAGGGCCCTCCGGCACAGGCACACCCGGGTCGTTCGACCCGAGAGAGGACAACCATGCGAAACGAGCTCATGGCAGTCGCGGTGGGGGCATTGGTGGCTTTCACGGGAGTGGCGCGCGCGCAGGGCGCCCCGGCGGCCCCTGCCCCGGCGGCGAAGAAGGCCGATGCGGGGAAGCCCGCGGCCCCCCAGGGCAAGACGGAAGCGACGTGGTGGGGCCACGCGGCCTTCGTGGTGCGCACGCCGGGCGGGGCGGTGATTGCCATCGACCCGTGGCTGAGCAACCCCAAGGCGCCCAAGGACGTGCCGCGGCCGGAGGCGCTGGACGCCATCCTGGTGACGCATGGCCACTTCGACCATGTCGGAGACACGAAGGAGCTGGCGCAGAAGACGGGCGCGAAGGTGTTCGGCTCCTTCGAGCTGGTGAACCTCCTGGGCCTGCCGGAGGCGCAGGGCGTGGGGGCGAACCCGGGCGGGACGTTCCAGGTGAAGGACGTGACGATCCACCTGGTGGAGGCGGTGCACTCCAGCAGCTACCAGGCCGACCCGAAGCAGGCGCCGCAGTACGCCGGGGCGCCCATGGGCTACGTGCTGGAGATCGAGAAGGGGCCCACGCTGTATCACGCGGGGGACACGGGCGCGTTCGAGTCCATGTCCCTCATCGCCACCCAGTTCAAGCCGACGGTGGCGCTGCTGCCCATCGGCGGGCACTTCACCATGGGGCCCGCCGAGGCGGCGCAGGCGGCGCGGCTGCTGAAGGTCCAGAGCGTGGTGCCCATGCACTACGGCACCTTCCCGTTGCTGCAAGGGACGCCCGAGGCGCTGCGTGGCGCGCTGAAGAAGGTGCGCGGCTCGACGAAGGTGGTGGAGCTGGTGCCGGGGAAGGCCACGGCGCTGTAGTCGTCGTCCCGGGCGACTCTGTCCGGCGCGGTACTCTTCCGGACTCGTAGAAGTCCCGGTTCTCAAGCCGCTGACTCCGGGCCGTCAATCCCGGGGTGGGCGGGTGGAAACCCGAGGGCGGGTGGGTTACATCCGCCGGACTGCCACGGCGCGGATGACGGTGGGTCCGGGGGTGTTCCGGTGTTGGATTTCAGCAAGGCGGGGTGGCTCGCTCCGCTCCTCAACGAGGCCGTCGCTGCCCACATGGGCGCGCCTGCTCCGGAGGAGACCGCCTTGCGACTGGGCTCCGGGCGTGCTCGGGCGCGGGCGTATCTGCGCCGCACCTTGCGCGCCAGCGGGCTGCTCTACGGCACCCCGGCGGACCCTCCCTCGGCGGTGGACTCCGGCGCGGACCTGGAGCTCCAGGCCCGGGCGCAGGGGGAGCGGCTGTTCCACGCGGTGGTGCGCACGCTGGCCCTGATGGCGCTGGAGCTGGCGCGGCAGGTGGGCGCGCCGGACAGCGCTCGGGTGGAGCAGCTGCTGGTCCTCTTCGCCGTCCTGTCCGGAGAGCTGGCGCTGGCCGAGTCGCTGGCGGAGCGCATCTCCTCCGGCAAGCCGGTGACGAAGCGGCAGGTGGGGAAGGTGGAGGTGGCGCTGCGCAAGCGCGAGCCGACGCTGGCGGGAGACCCCGTCTACGGGCTGGTGCTGCACAACGGCGCGCAGTACGCGGACGCGCAGCTGTTCTGCCGGCAGGCCATCGACTACTTCGCGAGCGGGCGGCTGCTTCGTGAGCAGGCGCGGCGGCGGCTGCACTTCGCGGCGAAGCAGAAGGCGCTGCTGGTGGACGTGCTGACGGGGCTTGCGTGCGTGGACCGGCTGCCGGGGACTCCGGCGCGGCGGGCCATCCTCAAGCAGGTGGAGGACCTGCGGCTGCCGGCGGAGATTGCGTCGGAGCTGAAGGCGGCGGTGAAGCAGTCCTTCGAGCGGCGGCGCTCGGTGCGGGACGTGGTGCGCCAGGTGCGCAGCGTGGACCTGCGCCACTTCCTGCTGGAGCAGACGCTGCTGGCGGCGCTGGTGGATGGGCGGCGCACGCGGCGGGAGCGCGCGTTCATCGACGAGCTGGCGGACGCGCTGCACGTGCCGAAGGAGGAGCTGCGCCGGCTGGAGCTGGAGATGGCGGAGTTCTACGCGCGCCATCGCTCCGTCGTGGACGTGTTCACGGTGAGGGACGCGGCCAGCGCCATGGGCGACGACATGGTCGCGGGTATGCAGGAGGCGCTGGAGAAGAACTTCTACCGGCTGATGCAGGAGGTCCGCGAGACGGGGGACCTGGCGGTGCTGCTCACGAAGGTGGCGCGGCGCCAGAAGCTCACCGGGGATGAGCGGCGGCGCATGCGTGCGCAGCTCATCGACGTGGCCAAGGCGATTCCCGCGCTCGCCATCTTCGCGGCGCCGGGCGGCTTCCTGCTCCTGGCGGCGCTGGCCAAGGTGTTGCCGTTCAGCCTGTTGCCCAGCTCGTTCCAGGACGATGCACCCGCCGCGTTGCCGGAGGACGGCGAGGACGCTGTCCCGGAGCGCGAGGCGGTGTGAGCGGGAGGGCCGGGCGCCTGGTCGCCGGCCCGTGTCGTCTCCGGGCGTGAAGGCGTGCCGTTGGCGAGGAGGGTCCCCACCTTGAGGGGACGGCTCCGGGCCCGGGCGCTGCGTGCCCCTTGCTCCGTGGGAGGAGTGTCGATGCGCGTACACGAGCGTGACGTGGAGGTCGGTGTCGCCGGCCGCCTGCTGTCGGGGCGGCTGTGTGTCCCGGAGCGGGCGAGCGGGCTGGTGCTGCTCGTGAGCGACGAGGAGGGACCGCTGGGGGCACCCGTGCGGGAGGTCCTCCATGCCGCGGGGCTGGTGACGCTGGAGCTGGCGTGGCGCACGGCGGATGAGTCGATGGCCGAGGACTGGACGGTGCGCGATGGCGCGCACGCGGAGCTCATCGCGTACCGGCTGGAGGTGGCGCGCGACTGGCTCCAGCGCGACGACGCGTTGTCCTTGCTGCCGGTGGGATATCTCGGAGCGGGCCTGGGGTCGGCCGCGGTGCTCGTGGCGGCGGCGCACCTGCCGCAGGGCGTGCAGTCCGTGGTGACGTTGGGGGGCCGGCCGGACCTGGCGGGCGCGTTCCTGTCGGAGGTGCGAGTGCCCACGCTGCTCCTGGGCGCGGGGGACGACGCGGACCGGGTGCGCCTGGTGCGCGGCGTGCTGGCGGAGCTGGGAGACAGGACGCGCAAGGCGCTCCAGCTCATCGAGGGCGCGAGCCGAGGGTTCCCCGAAGTGGAGCCTCGGGTCCGCGCGGCGCGTCTGGCGGCGGCCTGGTTCGTGGACTGCTTCCGCGCCGTCGCGGGACCTGGCGTCGTGGAGTGGACGGGCGGAGACGTCTGATGCGCGGGGGTGGGGGCCTCCGCGCGAAGAGGGAGTGCGTGGCCCGATGAACACGCTCTGGCGCCACCTCGAGTCCGTGTTCCATGTGGAGCGCACGCGGCCCGCGTTCGGAGCGGGGCTTCGCGCCGCGCTCGCCGTGGGAGTGCCCATGGTCATCGCGGCGATACAGCACCTGCCCGCGGCGACGTGGGCGGGCATGGCGGGGCTCTTCGTCACGCTCGTCGACCGAGGCGGCCCCTACCGGGACCGGGCCCTGTCCATGGGCGCGATGACGCTGCTGGGCGCGGTGATGGGGCTGGTCTCCGCGCTGCACGGGTCCGATGGAGCCGTGGTGCTCTTCACGTGGGTCTGCGTCACGGCGTGTGGCTTTGCCCGCTCGTATGGGGACACGCCGGGATTGATGGGCGTGGTGCTCGCCAACTACACGGTGGTGTCCCTGGCGCTCCCGGCGCAGGACCTGACGGACGCGCTCATCCGCTCGGGGTTGTTCATCCTCGGGGGCCTGTGGGCGATGACCCTGGCCCTGGTGCTGTGGCCCCTGCGGCCCTATCGCCCCGCGCGCTCCGCCATCGCGGTCTGCTACCGGCAGCTCGCGGACCGGGCGGAGGAGGTGGGTCACTGGCCACTCGAGGGGCCTCCCGTGCCCGTCAATGTCGTGGAGGTCGTGGACTGGGAGTCTCGCGCCCGTCAGTCCTTGGAGGGGGCTCGGGATGTGCTTGCCTCCACGCGCCGCGCTCGCGCGGGGGAGAGTGACCGGGGAGAGCACCTGCTCGTCCTGCTCGAAGGCGTGGACGCCTTGCTCGCGCTGCTGGTGGCGTTGCCCGAGACGCTCGAGGTGGCGCCTCGCGAGCCTCGCTATCAAGCGCTGCGCGCGGAGATACACCGCGCCTTCGCGGAGCACGCGCGAGACCTGCGCCACATCGCCCTCGCGCTGGAGCAGGAGCGGCGTGAGGAGGCTCCCTCGACGTGGAGCCCGGACCGGGCGCGCCGGGTGATGGCCTCGCTGTCGGAGGAGGGCGCGCTCTCCGACTCCGCGCGTGCGTCGTACTCGCATGCCATCGGCCTGCTGGTCCGCATGCGTGAGTACTCGGATGCGCTGCTGGACGTGGCCGACCACCTCGAGGATGGACGCCCTGTCGAGCTGGACATGCCCGTGGGGCCGCACCCCGCCTCGCAGCGCAGGCGTCCTCTCCTGGAGCCCCTTCGCGACAACCTGGGCACGGACTCCGTCATCTTCCGCCATGCCTTGAGGCTCGGTGTCACGGCGGCGCTGGCGACGGCGCTCGTGCGGATGCTGAAGCTGGACCACGGCTACTGGGTCATCATCACCGTCATCCTCGTGCTCCAGCCCTACTCGGGCCTGACGTTCCGCCGCGGCCTGGAGCGCACGGCGGGCACGCTGCTCGGAGGGGCATTGGCGGCGGGGCTCGTCGTGCTGGTGCGCGAGCCAGCCGTGCTCCTGGTCGCCATCATGGCGTTCTTCGCCGTGGCCATCGCGGTGAAGCCCTTGAGCTTCTCGGCCTTCCAGGTGCTCCTCGCGCCCGCGCTGGTGTTGCTGGCGGAGATGCAGACCGGGGACTGGGAGCTCGCGGGCGTGCGCATCTCCAACACGCTGTTGGGGGGCGCCCTGGCGCTCATCGGCGCGCGCTTGTTGTGGCCCAGCCCCGAGCGCTCCCGCTTCCCCGAGGAGGTGGCCAGCGCGCTGCGTGCCGACCGCGACTACCTGCTGAGCGTGGCCGCCGCGCGCTCGGACTCCGAGCCGGAAGTCCGCGAGGCACGCCGCAAGCTGGGCATCCGGTTGTTGTCCGCGGAGGCGTCCTTCCAACGCCTGCTCACCGAGTGGCGCGGCTCCTCACGACAGCTGGAGCCCACCATGGCGCTGCTCGCGTATGCGAGGCGCTTCGGCGCGGCGGTGACGGCCGTGGCCGCGAGCCTGCAATGGCATGGCCGTCAGGACTTGTCCCCGGTCGCCAGCTACGCGGGCAACGTGCTCGAGGACCTGGCGCTCGCGGTGGAGCATCGCCGCGTGCCGTCGCCCCTGCCTCGAAGCTGGGTGCAGCAAGAGGGCGCGGACGCGCTGTTCAGCACTCAGATGGATCGGCTGGTGCGTCAGCTCACCGTGCTCCACCACGCCACGGTGAGAGCCGCGCCCCAGCTGTCCTCGTAGCGCGTCGCCCTCGCGCCACCCTCCCGCGAGCCCGTCCATCGCGGCTCGCGGGTTCATTCCGGAGGACGCTCAGGTGCGCTCGATGCGCATCAGCAGCCGGCGGAGGTCCTCGTTGACGCTGGCGAGCTGGGTGACGCCCTGCTCGTCCTGGAGTTGCTTGCGCAGGTGGGGCAGCGACGCGTCGCGAATCTTCTTCGCCGCTTCCTGCGAGCCATCCACCAGCCAGCCCGTGGCGAGGATGAGCGCCAGGCGCACCTCGGTGTCGCGCTCGTTCAGCTTCGCCGCGAGCGCGGGCGCGTGGTCCGCCGAGCCGGAGCGCCCCACCTCCAGCGCCGCGCGCTCCAGCATGGGCTTGGTGGCCTTGGCCATGCGCTCCACCCAGCACGCCGCGTTGCCGGCGCACGCCTGTCCCGCCTCCAGCAGGGCCGCGTGCTTCGCCAGCGTGTCCGCGCGCTTCTTGCCCAGCGCCGCCGCGTCATCACAGCCTTCCTCGCCGGTGGCCTTGCAGTCCGCCGCCGTGCGCGCGGGCTCCCCCGTCACCAGCTTCTGGAGCAGCGGCTGCTCGCGGGCGTCGCCCAGCATGGCCAGGCCCTTCACCGCGATTTCGCGCGAGTACCAGTCTCCCGACGTCGCCGCCTTCTCCAGCGCGGGCAGCGCCTCACGTCCGCCCAGCCGCACCAGCGCGCGCACGTACGCGTCGCGCACCGTCGGGTCCGTCTCCAGCACCAGCGTGGACAGCGGCTTCACCGCTTCCTGCGCGCGCAGGCGCCCCAGCGCGTCCGCGGCCTGCATCCGCACCAGCGCCTGAATCTGCACATCCGAGTGCGCGAAGGCGAGCAGCTTGAGCAGCGGCTCCACCGCGCGCTTCTCGCGCAAGTCTCCCAGCACCGTCGCCGCCTTCATCGGGTAGCTGGCGGGGTTGACGCCGTTCGTCTTCGCCCACGTGAGCAGCTCCGCGTCCCGGCCCTCCAGCGCGGGCAGCAGCGCGTCCGCGGCGGGCTGGCCTAGCTGGAACAGCGCGAAGCTGCTCTCCACGTAGAAGGACTTGCCCTTGCGCTCCTTCGTCAGCATGCGGATGAGCGCGGGCGCCGCGCGGCCGTCGCCGATGTGGCCCAGCGCCTCGATGGCCTTCTTGTTGAGGAAGGGCTCCACCGACTCATCCGTGGCCAGCGTGATGAGCGGCTCCACCGCCTCCTTGGCCTTCATGGAGCCGAGCACCTGGATGGCCTCGATGCGCGCGTACGTGTCCTTCGCGCGCAGCAGCGGCACGAGCGCGGGCACCGCGCGCACGTCGCCAATGGCCCCCAGCGCCGTCACCATCGCCTTGTTCGCGAGCTGCGAGGACATGTCCCCGGCCGCCGGGTCGATGGCCGCCGACAGCGCCTCCACCGAGGACGCGTGGTGCACGTCGCCAATGGCCCGCGCCAGCGCCGCCTTCACCTCCGGCTTGCGCTCCTGGGAGAGCGCCTCGTGCAGCATCGGCAGGAAGCTCTCCTTGACCTGCGTCTTCGTCCGCATGGCCTCGACGACGCGCACGCGGTCTTCCGCGCGCCGGGTCTGCTGCAACGTCCCCTCCCAGTACTCGGGGGTGTTGGGGTCCGATTTGCATCCATTCAGACAGAGAAGTGCGGCGGCAACACACCACGCTGCGAGGGGGCGACTCATTCGAGCTCCAGGGCGTCTGCGGGGTTGTCCTGTCTTGAGTCGTAAACCTCCTGTCACGAAGGAATCAAACCACCCAGGTCACCTGGGGTACGCTGGTCAACGACATGTCCGATGACCCACACAAGCCGTTGCGGCCGGGGTACACCCGCCGGACGTACCTCCTCGACCGGGAGTTCCAGCTCAAGTACATCCTGCTGCTGGCCGGAATCGGGGCGGGTGGGGTGGGGATATTCGGTGTCCTGGCCCAGCGGCTCTACGTCTCCTCCCTGAGCTCCGGGGTGGACGCGCGCACGTCGCTGCTCTGGCTCACGGCCCTGGGCGCGCTGGGGCTGGGCGCGGTGCTGGGGCTCCTGGGGCTGCTCTTCACCCACCGGGTGGCGGGCCCCGTCCATGTCATGAGCCTCTATGTCGCGGCGCTGGCCGCGGGGCGCTATCCCCGCCTGCGCCCCCTGAGGAAGAAGGATGAATTGAAGCGCTTCTTCGACCGCTTCAGCGAGGCGGTGGACCGCATCCGCCAGCGCGAGGCGGACGAAGCCCACGCCCTGGAGTCCGCGCTGGCCTCGCTCACCCCGCTGGCCACCACCCCCGAGGCGCGCGAGGCGCTGGAAACCCTGTCCGCGCTGCACACGCGCAAGCGTCAAGCAGTGGACAATCCCACCGGGGGCACCTTCAAGTCCGCGACTTGAAGCGCCGCCGCAGGAGAACCGCCAACATCATGAGCAGACCCCGAATCGTCTTCATGGGCACGCCTGACTTCGCCGTGGCGTCGCTCGAAGCGTGCTTCGACCTGGGTGACGTGGTCGCCGTCGTCACGCAGCCCGACAAGCCCAAGGGCCGAGGCAACACCGTCACCGCGCCGCCCGTGAAGGAGCTGGCCCTGTCGCGCGGCGTGCCCGTGTTCCAGCCCGCCAAGCTGCGCACGCCGCCCTTCGTCGAGGAGCTGCGCCACTTCCAGCCGGACGTGTGCGTGGTGACGGCGTATGGCCGCATCCTCCCCAAGGACATCCTCGCGCTGCCGCCCAAGGGCTGCGTCAACGTGCACGGCTCGCTCCTGCCGCGCTTCCGGGGCGCCGCGCCCATCCAGTGGTCCATCGCGCATGGAGACTCGGAGACGGGCGTGTCGCTGATGGTCATGGACGAGGGCCTGGACACCGGCCCCGTGCTCGCGATGAAGCGGATGCCCATCGGCCCCGAGGACACGAGCGCGACGATGTACCCCAAGCTGGCGGCGCTCGGCGGCGAGGTGCTGCGGGAGTTCCTGCCCGCGTACCTGAGCGGCGCGCTCAAGCCCGTGCCGCAGCCGAGCGAGGGCATGGTGCTGGCGCCCATCATCGAGAAGGACGAGGGCAAGCTCGACTTCACCCGCTCCGCCGTGGCGCTCGAAAGAAGGCTGCGGGCCTTCACGCCGTGGCCCGGGGCGTTCACCACGCTGGGCGGCAAGCTGATGAAGGTGCACCGCGTGCGCGTGGCGGAGGGACGGGGCGCGCCGGGCTCGGTGTTGTCGGCGGGCACGGAGGGGCTGGAGGTGGCGTGCGGCGAGGGCTCGCTCGTGCTGTTGGACATCCAGCCGGAGGGCAAGCGGGTGATGAAGGCGGCGGACTTCCTCATGGGCCACAAGCTGGCCGTGGGCAGCCAGCCGTTCGGCACCTAGGCAATGGCGGGGACGGGACGGACTTTTTCGAGTACAGGCGGGTGGGCATGAGATTGCTGGTGTTGCACGGGCCGAACCTGAACCTCCTGGGCGTGCGTGAAGGCACGTCCGGGGGCACGTTGCGGGACCTGGATGAAGCGCTGAAAGCGCGGGCCAAGGCGCTGGGACTGGCGCTCCGCATCGTTCAGTCCAACCACGAAGGCGTGCTGCTGGACACGCTCGCCTCCGAGCGCGAGGCGGTGGATGGAATCCTCATCAACCCCGCGGGGCTGTTCGGCTCGTACGCGCTGAAGGAAGGGCTGGAGGCCGTGGGCCTGCCCGCCATCGAGGTCATGCTGCGCCCGTCCGCCCGCGAGTCCGTGGTGGCGGAGGCGTGTGTCCTCCAGGTGCATGGCGCCGGAGGCTTCGCGCCGTACCTGGAAGCGCTGGAGACCTTCGCCAGCGGCGTCTTCACGCCCGGCAAGCCCGAGCCTCGCAAGACGCTGGGCCGCAAGCAGGACGCGGAGGACGCGGAGGACGCGGCCCCCGCGAAGTCCGCCCCCGCGAAGACGCTCGGCAAGAAGGCGCCGGCCCTGGCCCTGGCCCCGAAGGAAGGCGGCTCCGGCAACAAGACGCTGGGGCGCAAGCCGTCGTCCACGGACGCGGTGGACGCGCGGCCCGCGGGCAAGACGCTGGGGCGCGGGACGAAGGGCGCCCCTTCCGCGACGGAGTTGCTCACGCGCGCGCTCGTGCGACAGAAGGTGTCGGAGCGGCTCGCGGGGAAGCTCACCGCCTCGGAGCTCGCCGCCTGGGCGCGCTCCCGTTACGAGGCCGTGCAGGGCGGGCTGCCCGCTGAGCACGGCCAGAAGCAGATGCTGGAGGACAGTCTCCAGCGCCTCACGCTGTCCCACCTCCCCGCGACGCGGCTCTCGGATGAGCAGCTCGTGGACCTGATGACTCGGCTCGACGAAGGATGAATCCCCGCTCACTCGCCATCCTCGTGTTGGCGCGCGTCCGTGCCACGGACGCCTATCTCAACGTGGTGCTCGACACGATGTTGTCGGAGTCACCGCCCAAGGACCCGCGCGACGCGGGCCTCGCCACGGAGCTGACGTACGGCACCACGCGCCGGCAGCTCGCGCTGGACTACGCCATCTCCCGCTTCGCCGACCGCAAGTTGGACGCCATGGAGGACCGCGTGCTCGCGGCCCTGCGCATCGGCGCGTATCAAATCTTCCACACCCGCGTGCCCGCGCGCGCGGCGGTGGCGGAGACGGTGCAAGCGCTGAAGGACGTGGGCCTCGCCCGGGCCGCGGGCTTCACCAACGCCATCCTCCGCAAGCTGGCGGAGCTGCCCGCGCCCCCCTTGCCATCGCAGACGGACGTCGCCCACTACCTGTCCGTGCGCGAGAGCCATCCCCAGTGGTTGGTGGAGCGCTGGCTGCGGCAGTTCGGCCGCGAGCGCGCGGAGGCCATGCTGGTGGCGGACAACCAGTCCCCGCCGGTGGTCATTCGCGCCAACACGGCGAAGGTGACGCGCGACGCGCTGCTGCGGCAGCTCCAGGAGCTGGGCGTCGAGGCGAAGGCCGCCACCCTCTCGCCCGTGGGCATCATCCTGCCGCCCGTGGGCCGGGTGGAGGACGTGTATGGCTATTCGGAGGGGCTGTGGCAGGTGCAGGACGAGGCCGCCCAGCTCGTCGGCGTCTACGGCGCCATCCCCGAGTCCGCGCGCGTGCTGGATGCGTGCGCGGCGCCCGGCGGCAAGTCCTGTCACCTGGCGCAGGAGCACGACGTCGTCGCCGTGGACGTGCACGCCCACAAGCTGCGCAAGATTGACGCGGAGGCGCGGCGCCTGGGGCTCTCCTCGCGCTTGAAGGCCTACGCGCACGACGCGGCGGAGCCCTTCCCCGAGGCGTGGGGTGAGTTCCACGCGATGCTGGTGGACGCGCCGTGCTCGGGCCTGGGCACGCTGCGCCGTCACCCGGAGCTGCGCTACCGCCGCAAGGAGGAGGACATCGCGCGGCTGGCGACGCTCCAGCGGCGCATCCTGGAGAACTGCCAGGAGTCGGTGCAGCCGGGCGGGTTGCTCGTCTACGCGGTGTGCACCATGGACCCGCAGGAGGGGCAGGACCAGGTGGAGATGTTCCTGCGCAGCCACCCGGAGTGGACGGCCGAGCCGCCCGTGTTGCCGGGCCTCAAGCTGCCGCTCACCCAGGCGTACTTGAGGACCCTGCCCGGTCCGGAGGGCTTCGACGGGTTCTTCGCCGCGCGCCTCCGGAAGCTCTACTGAAGCAGCCGACTACGCGTCGTCGGTGGGGGGCTGGTTGGCGGCGGCCTTGAACGCCTCCAGCACCGCCGCCGAGGCGCGGTCCAGGTACTTGCCCTTGCGGATGAGCAGGCCGATGGGGCGCGACACGGGCCCCTCGGCGAAGGGCTTGGCCACCAGCGAGCCGCCCTTCACCTCGCTCTGCGCGGTCGCCATGGGGAGGATGGCCACGCCCAGGCCCATCTCCACCGCCCGCTTGATGGTCTCGACGTTGTCCATCTCCATGACGGGGTTGATGTCGATGTTCTTCTCGCGGAAGAGCCTGTCCAGCGCCTTGCGCGTGGGCGCCTCGCGGTCGAACGCGATGAAGGGCACGCCGGACAGCGCGGTGAGGCTCACCTTCTGCTTGCTGGCGAAGGCGTGGTTGGGCGCGCAGACCACCGCGAGCTTGTCGTCGCGGAACGGGAGGATGTCCACGCCCGCGCGCGGCTGCGGGTACGCGACGATGCCAATCTCCGCCGCGCCCAGAATCACGTCGTCGTAGACCTGGTCATTGCGGCGGTAGTTCAGCCGCATGTTGACCTTGGGGTGCGCCTTGAGCAGCAGCTTCTGCACGCTGTTGAGCTCGTGCAGACCCACCGTGTAGATGGTGGACACCGTGCTGGTGCCGGCCACCTCCGTGGCCTGCTCGCGAATCTCCTGCTCGACTTCGGCGAAGCGCGCGAGGATCTCCTTGCACCCGCGGAACAGCCGCTCGCCCGCGGGCGTCGGCGTCACCTGCCGGGCGCTGCGCGACAGGAGCTTCTGCTCATAGCGGTTCTCCAGCGCGCGAATCTGCTGGCTCACCGCCGACTGTGTGACGTGGTTGAGCTGGGCCGCTCGCGAGAAGGAGCCGGTCTCCACCACATCACAGAACATTTTCAGGGACTCGAGCTGCATGGGCCGCTCCCTACTCCCAAACCTAATGGCCTAGCCACTATTAATTAGCCCGCCTACCTCGCGCCGCCAAATGGTCTAACCCGAAGGGTTGGCTGGCGGTCGGGCGCGCCCCCTGGCTCCTAGGGTGTGCTGGGAGGGGAGGGGCGCCAGCGACGCAGCAGGACGAAGAGGGCGGCGCCCAGGGCCACCAGGGCCCCTCCGAAGCGCGTCTGGACGCGGCCCATCTCCTGGCTGGCCTGGTGAATCAGCTCGCACTCGGGGCCGGACAGGCCGGTGCAGTCCGGGGTTCCGAACACGCCCTTGACGCCCACGGCGAGCAGGCCCAGTCCGCCCAGGAGCAGTCCGCCGGAGAGCCCCAGCAGCGCGGCGCGCGGGAGGGACGGCTTGGGGGGCGGTGGCGGGGCGGAGGGCATGGTGGGTGGGTAGCTATAGCCGTGGGTGAGGGCCGGGCTCAACGGGGGCCCCCGGGCCGCGTATGCTGCCCGGTCATGCGAATCCTCTACGGTGTCGTCGGCGAAGGCATGGGGCACGCGACGCGCTCTCGCGTGTTGCTCGAGGAGCTCACGAAGGAGCACGAGGTCCACATCGTCGTCTCCGGCCGGGCCCAGGACTACCTGGCCAAGCGCTTCGAGAACGTGCACGGCATCTGGGGGCTGACGCTGGCGTACGAAGGCAACTCGGTGAAGAAGTGGCAGACGGTGCTGCAGAACGTCACCGGCGCCGTGAAGGGTTGGCCGCAGAACGTGCGCCAGTACTTCGAGCTGGTGTCCGACTTCAAACCAGACGTCGTGGTGAGCGACTTCGAGACGTTCAGCTACCTGTTCGCCAAGACGCACCGGCTGCCGGTCATCAGCGTGGACAACATGCAGGTCATCAACCGCTGCCAGCACGAGGCCTCGCTGCTGTCGGGGTACGAGGACAGCTTCGAGACGTCGCGCGCCATCGTGAAGGCGAAGCTGCCGGGCGCCTTCCACTACCTGGTCACCACGTTCTTCTACCCGCCCACGCGCAAGCGCCGCACCACGCTGGCCCCGTCGATCCTGCGCCCCGAAATCATCGAGGCGAAGTCGGAGCCGGGTGAGCACCTGCTCGTGTACCAGACGTCGACGACGAACACCGCGCTGCCGCAGATTCTCAAGGCGGCGGGCATCCCCTGCCGCGTGTACGGGCTGCGCCGCGACCTCACCGAGGACCTGGTGGATGGCAACCTCACGTACCGTCCCTTCAGCGAGAAGGGCTTCATCGACGACCTGCGCACGTCGCGCGGCGTGGTGGCCAGCGGCGGCTTCACGCTGATGAGCGAGGCGGTGTACCTGCGCAAGCCCATGCTCAGCATCCCGCTGGAGGGCCAGTTCGAGCAGATCATCAACGCCCTGTACCTGGAGAAGCTGGGGTACGGGATGTACGTGAAGGCGCTGACGGTGGAGGCGCTCCAGGAGTTCCTCTCGCGGCTGCCGCGCTGCGAGGAGGCGCTCAAGGGCTACGAGCAGGAGGGCAACACGAAGATGATTGCCGGCCTGCGCGAGCAATTGGGCCTGGCGTACGAGCACCGCGGCCACTGGGCCATGGAGATGGCCCAGGACTGAGGCGCCCGCGCTTCGGCGTCAGTGGAGCGGAACGTCGCCCTCGTTGTTCCGCTCCGCCGCGCGGCGTGACAGCTCCGTGAGCCAGGAGCGCGTCAGCGGCGTCTCGCTGTCGGCGCCCGCGTGGGTGTCCTGGCTGCTGCCCTGGGGCAACTGGCGGTTGACCCAGGCGAGGAGCGACGCTGTCAATTCGGGGGCCAGGGCGCGGCCCACCGTGGCCAGCTTCGCGCTCAGCCCCAGGATGACCTCGGAGTCTCCTCGGCGGCAGGCCTCGATGATGCGGCGGGCCGCGCGCTCGGCGCTCATGGAGAGGCCGGGCAGGGAGTCGCCGATGGCGAACCACGCGTACTCGCCTTCGTGCTGGCCCTTGAAGTGGGCATTGAGCGCACTGCCCGTGCGCATGAGCCCCGGGCAGACGGTGGTGACGCGGATGCCGTCCTGGCGCAGCTCCGCGCGCAGCGCATCCGACAGGCCCACCAGCGCGAACTTGCTGGCGGAGTAGGGCGCGAGGTGCGGGATGCTGAGCCGTCCGCCCACGGAGGTGATGTTGACGATGCGGCCCTGGCCTCGCCGCTTCATCTCCGGCAGCACGGCGAGCGTCGTGTACAGCGGCCCCCAGAAGTGCGTGTCCACGGCCTCGCGGAAGTCCTCCAGCGTCATCGACTCCAGCGGCCCCACCTGGATGACGCCCGCGTTGTTGATGACCACGTCCACCGCGCCCCAGCGCTCGTGAATCGCGCCGACCAGGGCCTCCACCTGCACCTGGTCCCTCACGTCGCAGCGCCGTGTGAAGACCTGGGCTCCCGCGCGCTCCAGCTCCTTGCGCGCCTGCGCCAGCGACGCGGAATCCCTCCCGCACAAGGCCACGCGCGCGTCCTCCTTCGCCAGCCTCCGCGCGAGCACCAGCCCCAATCCCCGGGAGCCACCGGTGATGAGCACCGTGCGCCCCTTGAAGCTGTAGCGCTCGTGCTTGAGTGCCTTGCGCAGGCCGAACGCCGCGCCGACGCCCGCCGCCACCAGCGTGCTCAAGGTGAGCCGGGAGGCCTGTCTGTCCTTTCGCCAGTCCGCCATGAGGGAATCCTCCAGAGACGTCAGGGCGCGGGCGCCGCGGCCGAGGTGTCGTACTGCGTGAAGCGCTCCAGCAGCGGGCGCACGCGCCGGGCCGCGTCCGGGCCGGTGAGGTGGTGGCGCAGCCAGCCGTCGGCGTCGAAGACGAGCCACGCGGGCGTCTGCTTCACGCCGTAGACCTGGGCCATGGAGCCGTCGTCGACGGCGATGGGGTAGGCGAGTCCCTGCTCTCGCGCGAAGGCCTCCACCGCGTTGGTGTCGCGCAGCTCGCGGGCGGAGTGGGTGACGTCCACGCCAATGACTCGCAAGCCCCTGGGGCCCAGCTCCGAGAGGAAGCGCTGGAGCGACGCGAAGTCGTTGGAGTCCGCGTCCTGGGCCATGGAGAAGAAGTGGAGGAGGACCGGCAGCTCGTCCAGCTCGGAGACGTGGACGGGGGCGTTGATCCACCCTCCATCGGGGTCCAGCAGCGTGAGGGGGATGGGGTGCGTGGGCATGCGTGCTCCAGCGGAAGCGAAAGGTCGGATGCGAGTGAGCAGGCTCTGGAAGGACGCCCCTCAAGCTATGCATCCGCCGCGACGTCCCTGGGAGCCTCGCCGTCCGTTTGCCCGGAGGAGGAAGGGCGGGGCGGGAGGTGCTGGACGCCGGGCTCGCGAGAGGGCAGACAATCGCTCCATGCGCATCCCTGACTTCAAGCTGGAGCGGTACTTCGCGCGCTGGGAGTTCGCCGCGCCCTACACGCTGTGCTCCTCCGACATCGAAGGCTGGAAGATGAAGGAGCTGCTGGCGCTCGCCGACTCGGATGCCCTGGCGCGGTGGGAGGGGCTGACGCTCGGCTACACGGAGACCCCCGGGCTGCCCGCGCTGCGGGACGAGATTGCCGCGCTCTACCGCGGCGTGTCCTCGGACGAGGTGCTGACCTTCGCGGGCGCGCAGGAGGCCGTCTTCGTCCTGCTGAACGTGCTGCTGGGCGCGGGGGACCACGCCGTCGTCACCTGGCCCGGCTACCAGTCCCTCCACGAGGTCGCGCGGGCCACGGGCGCGGAGGTGACGCTGCTCCCCCTGCGCGAAGAGGATGGCTGGGCGTTCGACGTGGAGGCGCTGCGCCGCGTGCTCAAGCCCCAGACGCGCGTGGTGGTGGTGAACTTCCCGCACAACCCCACGGGCGCGCTGCCGGACCGCGCGACGTTCGAGGCCCTGTGCGCGCTCTGCGACGAGCGCGGCATCTACCTGCTCTCGGACGAGGTGTATCGACTCCTGGAGACCGACGCGAAGGACCTGCTGCCCGCCGCCGTGGAGCTCACACCGCGCGGCATCAGCTTGAGCGTCATGTCCAAGGTGTTCGGGCTCGCGGGGCTGCGCGTGGGGTGGCTCGCCTGCCGCGACGCGGACGTGCTGCGCCGGTGCATGGCGTACAAGGACTACACGACCATCTGCAACAGCGGGCCCAGCGAGGTGCTGGCCCTCATCGCCCTGCGCGCGAAGGAGCGGGTGCTGGCGCGGAGCCGCGCGCTGCTCACGTCCAACCTCACCCTGCTGGATGCCTTCTTCGCGCGCCACGCGGACACCTTCCGGTGGGTGCGCCCGCGCGCCGGCAGCGTCGCCTTCCCGCGCCTGCTGCGGGAGATGCCCATCGCCCGGTTCACCGACGCGCTCGTGCAGAGCGAAGGTGTGTTGTTGTTGCCAGGAGATGTCTATGACTTCCCAGGCAATCACTTTCGTCTGGGGCTGGGTCGCTCGAGCCTCCCCGACGCTCTGGTGAGACTGGAGCGATTCATTTCCAACCCAGGCTGAAGGCCCCCCAACGGGGTGGAGGTGAGACACGGACCTCGTGTTCCAGAGGGCGACGCATTGCGTCAGGTCTTGCAGCCGATTCTCGGTTTCCGTGTTCTCGACCTTTTACATCCCGAGACTCTAGAGTGGGTGCTTCCCCCACTACTCCAGAGCCGGAGGCTTTCACGATGAAGAAGCTGATGGGTACGGCGGTTGCCGCCGCCACGATGTTGATTGGTACACAGGCGGCCGCCACCAACTACACGCTGTGGATTCACGGCCGAAACGGTGGCTCCACGCAGGCGGGTAACTACAGCGACTTCAGCTACTGGGGACCGGCGAGCACCGCGGCGGGGGTGAACAAGAAGGCGGTGAACTGGAACGGCCGCGAGCGCATTGGCGGACAGAATGCGCGCGTCCGGGATGCCCTGGACTGTTTCTGCACCGGAAACAACTGGTGTTACATCGCGGCTCACAGCGCGGGGAACCTCCAGATCGGCTACGCGCTGTCGCTGTATGGCGGCTCGGCGCGGAGCAAGAAGAACGCGACGCCCAACGCGAGCGGCGTCTGTGGCAACACGGACGGCACCACGCAGACGGGCTGGAACATCAAGTGGGTGAACGTGGCGTCCGGCGCGGGCGGCGGCAGTGAGCTGGCCGACGTGGGCGAGTGGGCGATGAACGAGCCGCTGGTGAGCGACCTCGTCACCACCACGTCGCGCGCCATGTACAACCACAACACCACGCGCAATGTCTGGTTCTACATGTTCGCGGGGGCGAAGGGCACGCTGTACTCGGGCATCCTCCCCGGCCAGGACGACGAGGCGCTCTCGTACCACTCGACGGGCGGCGTGTCCGGCAGCGCGGGCAGCTCGCAGTGCAACCCGGGTGACTGGTTCTGTGGCGGCACGCTCAGCACGGGCACGGCGAACACGAGCGACGGCCGCGCCAAGTGGAGCTTCCACACGGTGTCGCTGCGTGACGACGGCGAGGCTTACAACCACTACGCCAATGGCAACTGGGGTGGCATCGTCGCCAAGGTCCGTGAGGACGTGGTCAAGTACGCGTACTGAGTCCCATGTCGCCCGATAGCTCCGCTCCGCCTCCTGTGTCCCGCGCGCGTCGCGCCGGGTGGTTCTTCTTGTGCATCCCCCTGGTGCTGGGCGCAGCGGGGTGGTGGAGCTGGAGTGGGGCCGCGGGCGCGGCGGAGCCGGCCCCGAGCAACTCGCCCCTCGTCGAAGAGGGCGCGGGGGGCGCGGGGGCACAGGCTCCACCCAAGACGGCGGGGCCGGTGAGCCCGGGCGCGGCGCTGGTGCGAGGTCCGACGCCCGGGGCTCAGGACCTGAGCGCCGTGAGCCCCGAGCAGCGCGAGCGGCTGGCCCTGCGTGAGCTGTGGGGCGAGCGGCTGGAGCGGGCGAAGCAGACGCTGGAGTCCTATGTGGCGGCGACGCGGTATCCGCCCCAGTCGCGCTCCATTCGCGAGCACCCGGACCAGGTGGAGATGGCGGAGCCGGAGCGCACGCGCCCGCTGAGTCGGGAGCATCCGGACGTGCAGCTGCGCCTCAAGCAGGACCGGGTCTTCGTGGTGGGGGATGAGCTGGTGCGCTTCTTCGTCTCGTGTGAGGACGGACAGCGCACGCCCAGGCCCTGCGAGGTGGTGTCCGCCTCCGCGCACGAGGCCGAGCACATGGGGGGCGTGGTGCCTCCCGTGCCCGTCGCCTTCACGGATGACGGCGCGGTGGGGGACACGCTCGCGGGAGACGGCATCTACAGCGGGGTGTTCCAGCCCGCGAAGCAGGGCTTCCCGCTGTACTCGGGCACCATCCGCGTGAATGTGCGGGTGCGCTCAGGCAAGGCGGAGGGGATGGCGTTCCTGGACATCCTCTACACGCACGCGGTGCCGGCGACCTTCACGGGCCGGGTGCGGGAGGTGCTGTCGGATGGCTCGCTGCTGCTCTTCCTCGGCATCAACGTGCGCAAGGCGGGGCGGTACGTGGTGGCCGGGCGCATGGACGACGAGAGCGGCGCCCCCTTCGCGCACGTGTCCTTCAACGAGGAGCTGAGGGAAGGACTCCAGGAGGTGAAGCTCACCGTCTTCGGAAAGCTCGTCCTCGACGAGGTGCCCACCTTCCCGCTGAAGCTGCGGGACGTGGAGGGCTTCCTGCTCAAGGAGACGGGAGACCCGGACCGCGAGCTGATGACCGCGCTGCGCGGCTACGTGCACACCACGAACGCGTACTCGACCGACTCCTTCTCGCCCTCGGAGTGGCAGGGCGAGGAGCGCCAGCGGTACATCGACGAGTACACGCGCGACGTGGTCGAAGCGCAGCGCAACTTCAACGCCACGTTCGAGGGCGGAAAGCCTCCGTGACGTGAAGCGCGCGGTGGCCCCGGAGGCTCGGGGCCGGGCGACTCAGGTCTGGCTCGGCCCTTCCGGCATCAGCAGGGAGGGGTCCACCTGGACGCTCTCGAATGCATCCTGGATGGACGCGGGCGCGTGCTCCGGGCGCGCGGCGTTCATCTCCGACGTGGGCTCCACCGTCTCCGCCACGGCGTCCACGCTCTGCGCGCCGAGCGCCGCGGTGGCCGGAATGCTGGCCGCGACGGGATTGGCCGCGAGCGTGCCGAGCACGCCAGCGAACGCCGCGTCCGTGGGGCCAGGCTCGTCGGGGACCAGGGTGCCCAGGTCGCTCAGGTCCGCGAGGAACTCCTGGGGACCCGCGGGCTCCACGGACACGTCGCTCCACGCGGACGCGGAGGTGCTCCGGGCTTGCGACGGCCCCTCCACGGAGGTGGCCGGGCTTCCCGGGACCTCCAGTCCGTGGATCAACGAGTCGTCGTAGAAGTCCAGGTCCAGGTCGAACGGGGAGACGGAGGCCGACGAGGTGCGGGGCGAGCCCAGCAGCGAGAGCAGATCCTCGGGTGAGTCCAGCTGGGTCGAGGAGGCATCCAGGTTCTGGAGCTCCCAGGACGCCTGGTCGGGCGAGAGGATGTCGGAGGCATCCGGCGCGCTCGCGCCCGAGCGCCGCGACGAGGCGGAGAGGCCGGGCTCGCGGGGGGCTCCCAGCGAGGAGGGGAGCTGGGCGCCCAGCAGCTGGCCGTAGCGAGGGGCCGAGGCCTCGAACGAGCTCTCGCCCGAGAAGACGCGCAGCGCCTGGTGCTCCAGGTCCCGCGTGGAGGCGCTCTCCTCCACGTCCCCCAGCTCGAACGAGGCCAGCAGCGCGTCGGCGCCATCCACCCCGAAGTCGCTCTCGTCGGAGAAGCCCCGGCGCACCTTCTCCACGGCCTGGAGCGACTCGCTCCGCTCGGGGCCGGCGACGGGGGCCACGTCCGCGTCGAGCGAGGTGCGCCGCAGGGCCGACATGATGCTCGAGGACAATCGGCGGATGGTCGTCATCGGTCACCTTCCTGGGGCCACACGTCGGGCTGCATCCGGATTGTCGTGGGGGCACGGAAGAAGTTGCCAGAGGCCCCGCGTAAGCCTCCTCCCCACCTGGGTGAGGGGGTCCGCACCCATCACCTGTGGGGTCGTCCCCCCTCGTGCTGGAGGACGTTCCGGGGTGGAGGGCACTTGCAACGTCCGCCATCAAACGAGTGCGGGGAGCGTCCCGAGGTCTTCTGGCACTCACGCTGCTTGCGCCCCAAAAAGAGAGGTATCCGTAGCGGGTGCCCACCTGGGGATGGGTGCTGGCCTTCCGCTTGCTGGTGAGAGGCCCGAGGAGGCGGTGTCATGCTGCGTTTTGAATGCGCGGGACAGACCCATATCGGTCGGCGGCCCCACAACGAGGACTCGTACTGTGTCCTGCCGGAGCTGGGGCTGTACGTGGTGGCGGATGGGCTGGGTGGACAGGAAGGCGGCGAGGTGGCCAGCCGCTGTGTGGTGGATACGTTCGCGGGCCTGGGCCAGCGATGGGAGCAGGAGGATGAGGCGGCGTGGCCGGAGGTGGCGGACCCTCGCCGCTCGCGAGAGGAGAACCTGCTCGCCGCCTGCTCGCAATTGGCCCAGCGCAACCTCCAGGCGCAGCGTGTGGGGCGGCTGAGCGAGATGGCCTCCACCGTGGTGGCGCTGGCGGTGGGCAAGGACGGCGCCGCGGTGGCCCACGTCGGCGACAGCCGCCTGTACCGGCTGCGAGGGGGGCGGCTGGAGTCGCTGACGCGAGACCACTCCTTCATCGAGGAGCTGCGCGAGGTGGGCATGGAGCCGCCGGGGGGCGCCTCCAACTGGCGCCACCTCATCACCCGCGCGCTGGGGACGGACAACGCGGAGCCCACGCTCCAGCGGCTCCACACCGAGCCCGGGGATGTCTTCCTGTTGTGTTCCGACGGCCTCTACGAGCCGCTGGGCCTGGAGGGACTGGTGCGGCGCCTGTCGCTGGCCTCCGCGCGGGAGGTCTGCGACACGCTGGTGGCGGATGCCTACGAGGCGGGAGGCAAGGACAACATCACCGCCGTGGTCCTGCGCGTCGCCGAGGCCTAGGCCCGGGAAGGGGGGCGGGCGGGTCAACCCCGCGAGCCGGGTCATCCTCGCCTTACTGCGCAATCCCCGAAGCTTGGGGTAGGGTGGGTCTCGGAGGATTTTCCGACACCGGAGCGCATGACGCACAGCCTCGCCGCTCGTCTGACCGCGACCATCACCCTGGTCATCCTGGTCCTCACCGCGCTGTGCGTGACTTTCACGGGCGTCGTCTTGCGCTCGCGGATGAACACGGCGCTCGCGCAATCGCTCACCCAGGACGAAGCCGCCTGGAGCCGCCTCATCGCCCAGGAGGCGAGGACGCTGAAGGTGCTCCTGCGCAGCGTGGCCGCGCACGAGCGGCTCCGCTCGCTGCTCTCCGGCGCGGCGGTGGACGCGCGGGCGCTCCAGGCCTTCGCCGACGAGCAGAAGGTGCTCGTCTCGGTGGAGCTCTTCCTCGTCGCGAATCCGGAGGGCGCGCTGCTCGCGGGCTCCGCTCCGGGGCCGCTGCCGTCGCTCCCGGGGCTCGTGAAGTCGGGGGCGCCCGGCGTGCTCTTCGTCGGGGACTGGCCCTACTGGGTGGTGTCCCGTCCCGTGGAGGTGGAGGGGCGCGGCGTGGGGCACCTGGTGCTGGGGAGCCGGTTCGACGAGGCGCCGCTGCGGGACTTGAGAGGGCAGCGGGGTGTGGAGCTGCTCCTGCACGCGGGCGGGCGGATGGTGGCGGGGACGGTGGACCCGGCGGCCGCGCGCGGGCTGCTGGTGGCCGCGCGCACGGCGAAGGAGGGGCGCGTGGAGGTGGCGAACACGCGCTTCCGGGTGCTGAGCCAGCCGGTGGGCCCGGGGCTGGAGCTGGTGCTGGCGCGGGATGAGGAGGAGGAAGCGTCGCGCTTCGGCGCCACGGTGCTCATCATCGTGGGCGTGGGGCTCTTCACGGCGCTGGCAGCGGGTGGGGCCATCTTCCTGCTGGTGCGGCGACTGACGCGGCCGTTGCGCTCCTTGACGGCGGCGGCGGAGCGGGTGGTGGCGGAGGGGGACTTCCGGGGCACGCTGGAGGTGGGCTCGGAGGATGAGATTGGCCGGCTGGCCGCGTCGTTCGCGGAGATGATGGTGCGGCTGCGCTCGCTGTTGATGGCGCTCAAGGGCTCCGCGGAGCAGCTGGAGTCCGCAGCGACGCAGCTCACCGAGTCCGCGTCCGTGCAGAACGAGGCCGTGTCACAGCAGGCCATCGCGCTGCACGAGGTGCAGATTGCCGCGCAGCAGCTCCAGGAGTCCTCGCGGTCCGCGGCCCGGCGCGTGGAGACCATCCAGCGCGAGGCGGAGAAGGCGAGCGGCTTCGGCCAGGCGGGTGAAGAGGCGGTGCGAGGCAGCGTGGGCGGGCTCACGCACATCCGCTCGCACGTCGAGCAGATTGGCCGCACCGTCACCGAGCTGCATCAGCGCACGCGGCTGGTGGGCGACATCACCCGGACGGTGAAGGACCTGGCGGACCAGTCCAACGTGCTGGCGCTGAATGCCTCCATCGAGGCGGCGCGCAGTGGAGACCAGGGCCGTGCCTTCTCCGTGGTGGCGCGGCAGATGCGCTCGCTCGCGGACCAGTCCGCGGGCGCGACGACGCGGGTGCAGGGCATCCTGGGCGACATCGGCCGGGCCATCACCGACGCCGTGCGCATCAGCGAGGGCGGCGCGCGCGAGGTGGAGGGCGGCCTGGACCAGGTGCGCGCGGCGGGGGAGAGCCTCCGCTCGCTGGCGGACATCATCCAGAGCAATGGCCAGACGGTGCGCAGCATCTCCGAGGCCGTGCGGCAGCAGGACGCGGGCATCGCGGAGCTGTTCGCCGCGCTCAGCTCCATGGCGGACGTGGCGGACCAGATTGTCGACCGGATGGCGGCCAGTGAGCAGGCCGCCGTCCAGCTCTCCGCCGCCTCCGGCGAGCTGAGCGCCATCGTGGGGCGCTATCAGATTTAGGGAGGAGGGCCGGGCGGTCAGCCCAGCTCGCCGCCGTCGATGGCGTGCGCGGCGCCGGTGATTCCGCCCGCCGCGTCCGACGCGAGGAAGAGGCACAGCGCGGCCACCTCCTCGGGCTGGATGATGCGGCCCATGGCGTTCATCGAGGCCAGCGCCTCGCGCGCCTCCTCGCCGGAGCGGCCCGTCGTCTTCGAGATGGCCGCCGTGGCGTGGGTGAACATGTCCGTCTCCACCCAGCCCGGATTCACCGCGTTCACCGTCACCTGCTTCTTGGCGTACTCCGCCGCGAGCGCCCGCGTGAGGCCCAGGAGCGCATGCTTGGACGCGCAGTAGGCGGACGTGTACTTCATGCCGCGCACGGCGGCCATGGAGCCGATGTTGATGACGCGGCCCCCTCCGGCCTGGGCCATGGCGGGCATCAGCTCCCGACAGAGGATGAAGGGCGCCGTGACGTTGACGGCCATCACCCGCGCCAGGTCCTCGGTGCGCGTCTTGGTCAGCGGCGCGGACACGGTGATGCCCGCGTTGTTCACCAGCACGCGAGGTGTCCCTTCCGCGAGAATCTTCTTCGTCGCCGCCACGAGCGCGGCCTCGTCCGCGACGTCCACGACGAGCGGATGGATGGCGGCGCCGCCCTCCTGGGCCAGGGACTCCAGCGCCTCCGCCGCGCGGGCCAGGGCCCAGACGCGATAGCCCTCACGGGCGAAGGCCAGCGCCACCGCGCGGCCGATGCCTCGGCTCGCACCCGTTACCACCACGCTCTTCTGGGTCGTCGTCATGCGCGGCAGCCTAGCGCCCTGGCCTGGTGGGGGCACGCGCGGCCACGAGGGCTTTCGCGCGCGCCTGGCTCCGGCCGCTCCTCGCACGAGGAGGAGGGCCGTACTAGGAGGGGGCCATGGCACGCGCGGACATCACGGACCTGTTCCTGCTCGACGACTTGCTGTCCCCCGAGGAGAAGGCCGTGCGCGACACGGTGGCGGCCTTCGTGGACCGGGAGGTGCTGCCCATCATCGGCGGGCACTTCCGCGACGGGACGTTCCCCCGCCACCTCATCCCCCCGCTCGCGGAGATGGGCGTCTTGGGCGCGAACCTCCAGGGGTACGGCTGCGCGGGGCTGAACACCGTGAGCTATGGCCTCATCCTCCAGGAGCTGGAGCGCGGGGACTCGGGGCTGCGCTCCTTCGCCTCGGTGCAGGGCTCGCTCTGCATGTTCCCCATCCATGCCTACGGAAGCGATGAGCAGAAGGCGCGCTTCCTGCCGGCCATGGCCCGGGGGCAGGTCATCGGCTGCTTCGGCCTCACGGAGCCCGACTTCGGCTCCAACCCCGGAGGCATGCGCACCCGCGCACGCAAGGACGGGGACGACTACATCCTCAACGGCACCAAGACCTGGATCACCAACGGCGCCATCGCCGACGTCGCCGTGGTGTGGGCGAAGACGGAGGACGGCGGCCCCGAGTCCGTCCGAGGCTTCCTGGTGGAGAAGGGCATGCCCGGCTTCACCACGCGGGACATCCCCGGCAAGTTCTCCCTGCGCGCGTCCATCACCAGCGAGCTGTCCCTCCAGGACGTGCGAGTGCCCGCGCGCAACCTGCTGCCCGGAGTGAAGGGCCTCCGAGGTCCGCTGTCCTGCCTCAACAACGCGCGGCTGGGCATCGCCTTCGCCGTCACGGGCGCGGCCATCGCGTGCTTCGAGGGCGCGCGCGAGTACGCGCTCTCCCGGACGTCGTTCAACGGCAAGTCCGTGGCCAGCTACCAGCTCACGCAGGAGAAGCTGGCGGACATGCTCCAGGACATCGTGAAGGCGCAGCTCGTCGGCCTGCGCGTGGCGCGGCTCAAGGACGAGGGCAAGGTGACGCCCGTCATGGTGAGCCTGGCCAAGCGCAACAACGTGAAGAGCGCGCTGGATATCGCGCGGGTGGCGCGGAGCATCTACGGCGCCAACGGCATCACCGACGCGTATCCGCCCGTGCGCCACATGCTGAATCTTGAGTCCGTCTTCACCTACGAGGGCACCCACGAGGTGCACACGCTGGTGCTGGGCAAGGCCATCACCGGACTGGACGCCTTCGACTGAGCCGAAGGGGGGAGGCCGTTGCTCCAGGCGCCTCCCCTCGTCACCGGGGGTGGGAGGAGGGGAGGACGCCGTGAAAGGTGAATCGGGGTTCAGCCCTGGTTCTCGCCGCCCTCGGGCGTCGGCGCCTCGACGGAAGCCGCCTCGGCCGGGGCCTCTTCGCCGCCGTCCGTCTCGGGCTCGTCGGGAAGCTCCGGCGCGGTGCCTGCGGCCTCCGCCGCCTGCTGCGCCTTGAGCTCCTCGTCGTTCATGAAGCCGATGGGGCTGTCCTTCCGGTTGAGGAAGCGCACCGCCTTCTTCGAGAGCGCGAACATCTGCTCCGCCGCCGAGGAGGGCACCAGCGCGTGCTCGATTTGCGCGGGGTCCGGACGCTCCACCACCGCGAGCTCGCCGTCCTCCAGCCGCTTGGCCTGCTCCGGCGTCAGCTCCAGCCGGCGCAGCTTGCCCTTGCGGGTCATGAAGTAGAACGCCGTCTCACCCGCCTCCTGGGGCACCTGAGCGCCCATGACGAGCTCGCGCAGCGCCTTGTCCAGCTCCACCTGGCGCTTGGACTCCGCGCGCTGGTAGGCCTTGGAGCCCGGCATGGGGGGCAGCTTGGGGATGGGCCGCTCGGTGGGGGCCGGGCGTCCGTGGTGGGGCGCACTGCTCCCGCCACCGCCGCTGCTTCCACCACCGCTCGGCCGGAAGGAGCCACCGCCATGGCGAGGTCCACCGCCACCACCGGGGGGACGACCACCGCTGGGGCGAGCACCGCCCTCGCGGGGGCCTCGGTCCTCGCCTCGGGGCGGAGGGCCACCGGATGTCCGGTTGTCATCACGCCGAGGCGGGGGACGGCTACCGCCGGAGCGGCCGCCCTCCTGGGATGGGGCCCTCCGGGCTTCCGCCTGGCTGGCGGCCGCATCGGTGGCCTTCTTGGATTGTTCCTCGGTGACGAGGCCCGCCTTCAACAACTTGTCGCGCAGGTTCTGCATGAGTTGGGCGTTCTATCCCTTGCACGGCCGCACGCAAGCCGCAGCTTGCCGCTCCTGTACGCGCCACGTAACTTGCCGCCCCCGTGGTACCCCCTCCGGAGGAGCCGTGAGCCGTTTGATGAAGTCCGCCGTCACCCTTGCCGTGGCTTTGTCCGCCACGGGCTGCTCGGACCCGGTCGACAAGGCGGCCAAGGCTCGCATCTTCTCGCCCGAGGACCCACCCAAGGTGGTGGCCTCCGCCCAGCAGAAGCTCCCCCCCGAGGACGTCGCGGACAACCCTCAAGTGGCCCGCCGCATCCTCGGCATGGACGCCGCCGAAGTCACCGAGCGGCTGGGGCCCCACCGCTACCAGGCCAGCCTCGGCTACGAGTGGAGCGCCTCCGACTCCAACCCGGTGAAGCTCACCGAGACCCGCACCTTCCGCGCGGGGGCCGGGGGAGTCAGCGGCGACTTCCATGGTGTTCTGGAGAACTCGAGGGACCAGGGCTTGGAGGTGATGCGGGTGGGTGGGCAGGTGTTCGCCCGGAACCGCTACGGCCCCTTCCGCCAGCGTCTGCGCGACCGCGGCATGGCCGAGCGCACCCGCACGGAGCTCACCGGCGCCATCCGCGACTTCGACAGCCTCTTCCAGGGGCGGCTCAAGCTGTCCCCGCAGGGCACCGTCACCTATGAGGGCCGCACGGCGTGGCGCTACGCGGTGACGCTGGCCCCCGCCACCGCGGGGGACACCTCCCGTCCGCTGCCCACGCTGCTGCAGCCCAAGAACGGCGCGGACGAGACGACGAAGCGGCGCGCGGGCTTCTTCGCCCACCGGCTGCCCCGCTCGCTGGATGGAGAGGTGCTGGTGGACGCGGCCACGTCGGTCGTCCTCAAGGCGCGGCTGGACGGGCGCATCGGCGTGCCGGCGGACAAGACGTCCGAGGCGGCGGAGCTGCGCATGACGCTGGATGCGTCCCTGTCGGAGCTGGGCAAGGACCAGAAGCTGGCGCCTCCCGAGCAGTTCCTCCCGGACGCCGACAAGCCCCAGGGCATCGCCGACGCGCTGGACCGCTTCGGCATCGAGCGCGCGAAGCCCGAGGGCGCCAAGGGCTCGACGACCTCGGATGCCCCGCCCGAGCCCGAGGACGAGGCCGCCGGCGAGTAGCCACCCGGCCCGGAGGCCCGGACACCCGCGTCATGGGTGGCCCGGGCCCGGGTCACGCCACGGTGGGCCGCCTGCCCTGACGGCCTTGCCCGGACACGGCCGTCAGCCCGGTCCGGAGCCGCTCCAAGTGGCTGGATTCACGGGTGATTCAGGCTGGCGTATGCCTTGCTCTCCAGGCGCGCCATGCGCCACCTCCGCATCCCGCTGGCCAGTCTGTCCGTCCTGCTGGCCACCCAGGCCTGGGCGGAGCCCCCCGCGCGGAGCTTGGGCGTCACCGTCTTCCCCGTGGGCGCCTACGTCCTGAAGGACGCGGAAGGGGAGCGCGGGGTGGGCTACAGCGCGGGCCTGGCCTGGAGCTACCGGCGGGAGCAGTCCGTGCTGGAGGTGGGCGGGCACGTGGCCTCCAACCGCCAGCTCACGGAGGCCACGCCCATGTCCCTGCGCCTCACGCCCGCGGGGCCCCGGAGGGTCCGTCCATACCTGGGGCTGGGCCTGAGCCTGATGGTGGCCCACGGCGAGGAGGTGGCGCGCACGCTCCAGCTGGGGGCGGAGCTGTGCGGGGGCGTGACGGTGGAGCTGAGCCGCAAGCTCTTCGTCTCCGGGGAGCTGCGCTACCAGAACTTCTCCGCCAACGGCTCCCCCTTCGCCGGGGAGCGCCAGGAGCTCTCCTCCGCCTTCCTGGGCCTAGGGGTTCACCTCTAGACGTCTCGGCCGCTACAGCTCGGCAGCGACCTGTTGGAAGAAAATTTGCGTCATCCCTTGCGTCCTCTACAATCCTCGACGGTTGCGGCCCGGACGCGTCCGACATGGTCGGATGTTCAGTAGCTGCACAACAAGGGAGCGGAGATGGAGCGCAAGGTCGGGAGTAGCACGGTGACGGCCAAGGAGGTCAAGGCGGCGCTGGAGAAGACGCGCACGCTGTCGGCCGAGGAGGAGAAGGTGCTGCGGATGCGGCACGGCGCCGGCGCTTCCAGCACGCAGGCCCCGCTCCCCCGCGCCGCGGGCGACAACGCGGAACTGGCGGACGAGCTTCTTGTCATCGAGATGCAGTTGATGAAGGCGATGCGCGCGCGCGCGGCGGCCAAGACGCAGGCTCCCAAGGCGGCGGCGCCCCGGACGCGTGAGACGGCCGCCAATCCGACGAAGGACAAGATCGTCCGCGCCCTCCGCAAGAAGAAGTAGTCGCCCGCGCGGCGCCTACTACCGGTTGAGGATGGCCACGAGGCGCACTCCCGCCTCGGGCAATGCCAGTGGCGTGCCCGAGACCTCCGTGGCCAGTCCTTCCGCGTCATCCGTCCCCCCGCGCGCGTACAGCCCCTTCAGCCAGGCGGCCGCGTGTGGGTTCCTCCAGAAATCCTCGTTGAAGCGCTCGGTGAGGCGCGCGGTGAGCCGGGTCTCCAGGGCCCACGCTCGCAGGTAGTGCGCCACGTAGAGCTGCGGGTCCACGTCGTGCAGGAAGAAGCCGGGATGGGGCTCCGCGAAGAGCGCGCGGCGCTGACCGTCGGCGTATTCGTCGGCGCGCTCCGGGGATGAGCCCTTCGTGTAGAGGGAGAGCTCGTAGGACAGCTTGGCGCAGTGGCGGCGCAGCACGGCCAGGGACTGGAAGGCGGCGAAGCGCATCGTGTCCCGCGCGAGCACCGTGCCGAGGCCCAGGTAGCGCTTGAGCCACTCGGGGGAGAGGAGGAGCCGCTCGAAGACGGAGGCGTGGGCCTCGGTGATGCCGGCGTCGCCCAGGCGGCGCAGCTCCATGGGCAGCGTGTCCGAGACGTGGGCGCGGTGCTGCGCGTGGCCCATCTCATGGAGCAGGCTGCCCAACGCGTCGAGCCCCCCGCGAGGCTGGAGCACCAGGCGGATGTCGCTCGGCACGCGGATGGCGACGGCGAAGGGGCGCGAGGACTTTCCGGGGCGGTCCTCTTCGTCCAGGCGGATGCGGCCGGTGGCGTTGGGCGTGAAGCCCCACTCTCCGAGCCACCGCACCACCGCGGGCCAGGCGTCCTCGCGGCGGAAGTGCTCATCGAACCAGGGGGCCTGGAGCGCGGCCTGGACGTCGTGCCGGCGCGCGTCGCCTCCGGGGAGCGGGCGCAGCAGCGGGTCCATCTTCTTGAGCGCGTAGGCGAGCACGTCGCGGTAGGCGTCCTCGGTCTGCTTGAGCGTCTGGGCGGCGGCCTCGGCGAGCTGGGCGTAGGCGATGCCGGTGACGTCCTCGCGCAGGGCGGGGTAGTCCGTCGCGCCCAGCTTCTCCACGGTGTGGAGGGCGGCTTCGCGGCGGTCTCCCTGGGGGCCTCGCTGCTCCCAGAGGAAGTTGCCCAGGGCGCGCTCCATCTTGGCGCGGCGGGCTCGGACGGGCTCGTGGGGGAGTCGTCCGAGGGCCTCGCTGAAGGAGCAGGTCTGGTCGTCGATGGTGAGCACCGCTTGGGACTCGGCCAGGGCCACAGCCTGGGCGGGACGCGCGGCGAGGGCCTCTTCCACGTGGGTGGCCACCAGCTCGCGCAGCAGCTGGATGCGGCGGACGGCCAGGGTGTCTTCCTTGGCGCGGGCCTTGGCGAGCGCCTCGTTGGCGGCGGCGAAGGTGTCCGGAGCGGAGAGCTCGGGGAAGGAGGCGTGGAGGCTCTCGAGGGGGAGGTCTCGCGAGAGTCCGGCGCCGTGCCGGTACTGCAGCGTGGCCAGCTCCGCGAGGAAGTCGTCCAGCCGCGTGCGCACGGAGTGGAGGGGGCGGTCCATGGGGGCGCGGAAGCTACCAGGGGCGGCGTGCGTGAGGGGAGGCGAGGTGGGGTGGCTCGGTGACTTGTGGGAGCTGTTAGCCAGCGGAATCTCCGGAGGGTTGGCTTGTGGTTCCGCGCGCCTTTCTGTAGCGAGCGACTGCGAACGGGACGTGGAGAGGTGTGGCCGTGAAGCGTCGGACATTCCGGGTGGAAGGCGCGGGAGTGGGGCGGGCCGTGGTGGACGCGGTGGCCCAGGAGCTCGGCCTGTCCGTGGAGCAGGCGCGCGGGTTGGTGGACGTGGGCGCGGTGTACGTGGCCGGGCGTCGCTGCCGGGAGGCGAAGACGCGGCTGGTGCAGGGGCAGGTGGTGGGGGTGGTGCTGGAGGAGGGGGGGCGGAGTCCGCTGGCGGAGGCGCCGCGGGCTCCCTCGTTCCGGGTGCTGTTCGAGGATGAGGAGGTGCTCGCGGTGGACAAGCCCGCGGGGCTCCCGGCGCAGCCGACGGAGGCGCGGGTGGGCGGGAGCCTGGTGGACCAGGTGAGTGCGTACCTGGGACGCGAGGCGGGGTTGGTGCACCGGTTGGACCGGGAGACGTCGGGGGTGACGGTGTTCGGGAAGGAGCCGCGCGCGACGTCCGCGCTGGCGGCGGAGTTCCGGCATGGGAGTGCGCGCAAGCGCTATGTGGCGGCGACGGGGCCTGGGTTGCCGGCCTCGGGGACGGTGGACCTGCCGCTGTCGAGGGACCCTTCGCGTCCGGGGCGGTGGCGTGCGACGCGTGCGGCCAATGGAGTGCCCGCGCTGACGCACTTCCGCACGCTGTATGCGGGGGCGGAGTTCTGCGTGGTGGAGTTGCTGCCTCAGACGGGGCGCACCCACCAGCTGCGGGCGCACCTGACGGCGCTGGGGGCGCCGATTCTGGGCGACTCGCGTTATGGGGGCGCGGCGCGGGTGGGTGGGGTGGAGGTGGCGCGGTGCTTGTTGCATGCGCAGGCGCTGGAGTTGCTGCATCCGCGCTGGGAGCGGCCGATTCGCATGGAGGCTCCGGTGCCCGAGGACCTGATGCGCTTCTTCACGCTCGCGGGGGTGGAGGTTCCGAGCGGGGCCGTGCCCTTGAAGTAGGACAGGCGACGCGGGGAGGTGGCCTCCCGGAGGGCTCGATGGCGTGTGGCCACCGGAGCTCGGCCTCCGCCGTCAAGTCTCTCCAGGTCGAGGTCGCTGGCTGCTTGCTCCTGGGCGGATGGCGTGGGGTGGGTCCATCGAGCCGTCGTCGGGGTGGCGAGGACGTGGCGGGTGCCCTCGAAGAGGCGGGTCATGACGCGGGCCGTGATGGGCTCGGCATTTCGGACAGGAAGAAGGACGGTGACAGCCGGGATGGCCGTCGTTGTGTAGACTGCCGCACCCATGGGTGGCGTGAGAAACGGCAAGGGTGCCGGCACGCCGGAGCCCGAGGCCGTCCGACAGGAGGTGCCTCGAACCGGCATGCTCGACGTCGGGCCGACGGCTGAAGCAGTAGAGGGGGTGGCTCGCCACTTCCGGTCCGCCATGCGGTGGCTGCGCGAAGGGTCCTCGGCGCGAGCCTTCGAGGAGCTGGCGAACGCGGGCCGGACGTTGCCCATGTCGCCCCGGTTGGCCGCCGCGCTGGGACGCTTCTCGCGTCTGGCGGGGGTTGAGACTGTTGCCATTGAGTTGTTGGGCTCGGTGCCGGTGACAGCGCCTGCGGAGGTGCGGCGCGCGGTGCGCAGGCAGCTCGCGCGCTTGTTTCGCAAGACGGGGCAGGTTCCTCGCGCGGTGATGGTGCTCGAGGGCGTGGTGGGGGAGTTCCCGGAGGACCGCCGTGCGCGGAGGGTGTTGGAGGTGCTTCGGGCGAAGCAGGACGGCCGCGAGCCGGGGGCCTCGAGTGGTGTCCTGGGGAGCTTGCCCGCGCTGAAGTCGGGTGTGCGGGGCGTGTCTGTCGGGGAAGAGGCTGAGTCCCATATGGACACCGTGGTGGATGCGGTGGGCGTGGCTTCGGGAGTACCGACTGTGCCGCCGCCGCGTCGCTCGCTGACGATGGAGTTGTCCTGGGCCCGGTTCCAGGTCGAGGGCCCCCCGTTGGGATTGGAGACGGAGGGCGTCACCGCTCCCGAGAGCGCTGAGGCTGGGAGTCCGAGCAGCGGAGATGCGGCGCCTGGGGTGGAGGTGGAAGGGGCGGGACCGCCGGCGCTGTTGGTGCCGTGGGATGTGGCGCCGGAGGAGGGATCGTCCGGCGGGAGTCATGGACGCGCGTCAACTGCGTGGACGGATGCAGAGTCGCGCGTGAGCGGGACTGCTGTGAACGCTCTGCCCGTGGGAGCGGAGTCGAGCGCGAGCCGCACCGATGTTGTGGCCGTGCCGGTGGGCGCGGAGTCGAGCGTGAGCGGGGCTGCCGCGAACGGTCTGCCCGTGGGAGCGGAGTCGAGCGCGAGCCGCACCGATGTTGTGGCCGTGCCGGTGGGCGCGGAGTCGAGCGTGAGCGGGGCAGCCGCGAACGGTCTGCCCGTGGGAGCGGAGTCGAGCGCGAGCCGCACCGATGCTGTGGCCGTGCCGGTGGGCGCGGAGTCGAGGGCGAGCGGGACAGGCGCGAACGGTCTGCCCGTGGGAGCGGAGTCGAGCGCGAGCCGCACCGATGCTGTGGCCGTGCCGGTGGGTGCGGAGTCGAGTGTGAGCGGGACAGGCGCGAACGTTCTGCCCGTGGGAGCGGAGTCGCGCGCGAGTCGGACCAATGCGGCGGAGCTTCCCGTTGATGCGAAGTTGAGCGTGAGCCGAACCGACGCGGTGTCACTGCCTGTCGGTACGGACTCAAGCGCAGGCCAGACAGATGCGGTGCCTGTTGATGTCGAGTCCGTCGGAGACCGGACTGCTGCGGTGGCACTGCCCGTCGGCGCGGAATCGAGCACGAGTCGGACTGATGCGGTGGCGCTGCCCGTTGATGTCGAGTCCATCGGAGACCGGACTGCTGCGGCGGCACTGCCCATCGGCGCGGAATCGAGCACGAGTCGGACTGATGCGGTGGCGCTGCCCGTTGATGTCGAGTCCATCGGAGACGGGACTGATGCGACGGAACTGCCCGTCAGCGCGGAGTTGATCGCGAGCCGAGTTGATGTGGTTGCTCGGCACGAGGGTGCGGAGCCGCACGGTCGACAGGTGGATGGGGAACAAGCGCCTCCAGATGAGTCGCGAAGCGAAAACACAGAGTCCGCACTTGCTGCGTCTGAGCACGGAGCGTCGAGCAAGCGTGGGCCTGATGTGTCCTCACCCCTGTCGGTTGACGAACGAAGTGGACTCAATCCCGCCACGACGGCTGTATCCCGAGCGGATGCGTCGAGTGTGCGTGGCGCGGAGGTGTCCCGGTCGTCTGTCGATGACGCCCAGGCCGGTTCGTTGGCCTCGCCAGTCGATGCGAAGGCAGGCGCCGACCGGAGCCAGTGGGAATCACCCCCTCTGGAGCATGAGACCTCCACGAATGAATCTGCCGAGTTGGCGGGTGCGGAGCTCAACGCAAGCCGTGGTGGCGAAGCCGTCTCGGCATCGAGCAGCAGCACGACGGATGTCGCGGCAGCTCAGGCGAGTGGGGCGCCAGTCGATGCGGTATCTCGGCAGCCACACCAGGCGAGCGTGAACCGCTCCATCGCATCGGATCCGCCCGTTGCAGCCTCCGTGAGTGTGGCTCGGGCTGAAGAGTCCGCGGAACCAGTCGACGACATCGCATCGCGCGCTCCCCTTGCCGAGGCGAAGACTTCGTCGACAGGGTCGGCACAAGGCGCCGAGTCGCGACCAGCGGAGTCGGGGCATTCGACAAAGGGCGCTGCATCCAAGCCAGAAGCCCCGGCCCGGCCGGATGCGCGCCACAGCGCCACGCCGCCCCCCTCGACAGGGTCGGAGGCGGAAACAGACCTTCGTACGAAGACCGTGGTCGAGATGCCCGGCATCGCGCCCGAAGCGCTCTGGGTCCCATGGAGCGACCCTGTTGTTCCCGATGCCCAGCTGGTGCCTGGGCGCACCATCGCGCCCGTGGCACCGAAGGCTTCACCGCCACCGGTCAAATCCCCGGCAACCGTGGAGCCCTCTCGTGCGCGGACTCAGGTCATCCCAGCGGTGACCCCGAGCTTCGAGAAAGACGCGCCTCGCTCAGAGACCATGGAGGTGCCACTCGCGGACCTTCTCGCCGCACTGGGGGGCGCACTACCAGGGAAGGAATCCCTCGGCCAACCGAAGCCCGTGGCGAGCGTTCCCTCCACTCCGCGCTCGGACTCCGTAGCTCCCACGAGCACGGAGAAGCCCGGGGCGTCGGCACCTGGCAAGGAAGAGTCCGCCGAGGAATGGGCGCGCTCACAGAAGCTCGAGGCGCAGCTCATCGCGCGTCGTGCGTGGAGGGAGTTGGCCCAGCACTACCTCAAGCGTGCGGACCGCGCGAAGGACCCGGCCGCGCGTGCGGAAGCCCTGACGCGCCTCGCGGAGGTGATGGAGACGGAACTCCAGGACCCCGCGGGTGCCGCGCGCATGTACGGGGAGATTGTCGAGCTGACGGGAGACCGCTCCGCGTTGCGGGAGCAGGTGCGTCTGCTGGCCTCCCGAGGTGATGCCTCCCAGGTCCGGCGAGCACTCGACGAGGCCATCCAAAGGGCTCGGACGGGGCATGCGCGTGCCATCGCGCTGCTGACTCGCGGCGAGCGGTGGCTCCACATGGGAGAGCCGCAGAAGGCGCGCGTGGACTTCGAGGCGGCGGAGTCGCTCGTGCCCGGGTTGTTGCCCGCGCTCGCGGGGCTGCTCCTCTGCGTGGAGGGTGAGGCGCGAGGGGCCATTGCCTCGCGGTTGCGGACCCTGCTCGCCACGGCGCCGCGGAGAGCGCCTGACAGGGCGGAGGCGCTGCGGGTGCTGGCGCGCACCGCCGAGGAATCGCTGGGAGACACGCGCCTCGCGCAGTGGGCATGGGGCGAGGTGCTCATCGAGAGCCCCGAGAGCGAACATGCCCACGAGAGGCTTTTGTGGCTAGCGAGGGAGCTGGGCGACACGGTGGCCTTGGGTCAGCTCCTGAGAGCGCAGCTCGCGAGGGAGCCCCGTGGGTCGACCGCGCGTCAGGCGCGTCTGGAGTTGGTGGCGACGCTCGAGTCATCCGGTGACGCGGAGGGGGCGCTGAACGAGCTGCGTCAGGCGGTGCGTTTCGAGCCAGGTCACAAGGACGCGTGGCTGATGCTCGTGGAGCGCTTGCTCGCGCGCGGCAACCAAGGCGAGGCGGCGTGGGCGCTCGAGCATGCGGCCACGGCGACGGAGGATGAGGTCGAGCGGATTCGGGCGTGGGAGCGGCTGGCGCGCATGTGGCGTGAGTCGCTCGGCAATCCTGACCGTGCGAGGGTCTATGCGCGTCGCGCGGAGGGATTGAGGCAGGCGCTCGAGGAGCGGGAGCCCGCGCCTCCCGAGCCGCCCCGGAGTGCGACCCCCCGTCGAGAGCCGAGTGGTCCGAGGTCCCCGCTCGCACCGTTGCCGGTGTCGACCTCGTCGCTCGTGGCTGCGGGAGGCGACCTGTCCGAGGAGGTCACGTCGTCCGCCGAGCCCGATGCGGCAGCGCGCAAGACGTCCGCGGAAGGGCCCCTAGGAGGGCGAGGACTCCGAGGCGCGGATGAAGTGCCAGGCCGGAAGGCGAGGACTCCGCGAACCGCGGGAGCCGAGACACTCATCCCCGTGAAGGGAGCTGTCGCACCCCCTGCGGAAGAGTCGACGAACCCATCGGGAGTCGCTGCTGAGTCCGGCATGGACGCGCTGGGGGCATTGGGGCCGGAGCTGGACCGTCCTGTTCTCTCGGGCTCGACCGTGGTCTTCGGGACTCACATCGCGGTGTCTGGCGCGGACAAAGCCACGCCACGCACCGAGGCGAAATCGCCGCCAGCGCCCGTGCCGGGGCAGCGCGCATCGGCATCGCGTGGCAACCCAGCGCGTACGCAGGAGCCCGCCGAATCAGGACCCGCGCTGAGTCAAAGCGCTCCCTCGTCCCGTGGAGAATCCCCCCGGGTGCGGTCTGCTGCTGAGAGCGCATCAGCGCCAAGCCAGGGCACGGCCGCATCGCGAGGAGAGTCGCCGCGAACGCGCGCTGCTGCTGAGAGCACATCAGCGCCGAGCCAGGGCGCAGCCGCATCGAGAGGAGAGTCGCCGCGAGCGCGCGCTGCTGCTGAGACCACCTCCGCGTCGAGCCAGGGCACAGCTGCATCGCGAGGAGAGTCGCCGCGAACGCACGCTGCTGCTGAGACCACCTCCGCGCCGAGCCAGGGCACAGCTGTATCGCGAGGAGAGTCGCCGCGAACACGCGCTGCTGCTGAGACCACCTCCGCGCCGAGCGAGGGCACAGCTGCATCGCGAGGAGAGTCGCCGCGAACACGCGTTGTTGCTGAGACCACCGCAGCGTCGAGCGAGGGCGTAGCTGCATCGCGTGACGCGTCCCTGCGCACGCGCGCCGCTCCTGAGTCTACGGCGGCCCCTGGGCAGCGGTCTTCGGCTGCGCGAGGAGAGTCGCCGCGCACGCGCCCTGCTCCTGAGTCCACGGCGGCATCCGGGCAGCGGTCGTCAGCGTCGCGTGTCGACTCACCTCCATCCGCGTCCTCGACCGCGAGCATGCCTTCGTCGGACTCGTCGGCATCCGCAGGTCGGGGGGAGGCACGGAGGCTCTTGCCTGTCGCGGAGCCTCCATCCGCGTCGAACTTGCGAGCCCCTGCCACTCGCGGTGAGCCACCGAGGCTTTCGCCTGTCGAGGATTCTCCGCCTTCGCCGGGCGCGCGTGCATCCCCGTCTCGTGGTGAGCCACCAAGGGAGCCTCCGACCGCGTCGAACTCTCGAGTCCCTGCCTCTCGCGGTGAGCCACCGAGGCTTTCACCTGTCGATGCGCCGTCGCCTTCGTCGGGCGCGCGCGCATCCGCGTCTCGCGGTGAGCCACCGCGGCTCTCACCTGTCGAGGAGCCATCGCCTTCGTCGGGCGCGCGCGCATCCGCGTCTCGCGGTGAGCCGCCAAGGCTCGCACCTGTCGCTGAGCCACCGCCCTCATCGAACTCGCGAGCCCCTGCCTCTCGCGGTGAATCTCCGAGGCGTTCACCTGTAGAGGAGAGCGCGCCTGCGCGAGGCCAGCGCGGCCCGTCGTCACGCGGAGAACCGCCCCAGGCATCACCCGTCGCCGAAGGCGCATCAGCCCCAAGCCCGCGAGCCCCTGCATCACGTGGCGAGCCCCCGCGCGCATCCGTCGCCAGCGACAACGCCCCCGCCCCAAGCCCGCGAGCCCCTGCATCACGCGGCGAGCCCCCGCGCGCATCCGCCGCCAGCGACAACGCCCCCGCCCCAAGCCCGCGAGCCCCTGCATCACGTGGCGAACCCCCACGTGCACCCGCCGCCGAGAATCCCCCCGAGCATCCCCGAGGCAAGAAGGCCATCGACCTCATCACGGGAACCGCGGTGGACCTCGACGCCGCGCCTGTCCCGGAGACGCGAGTCATCTCCTGGGAAGCCCCGCCCGGCCGCATGGACCCCGTGCGCCGAGTCGTCCGCGGAGGCCGCCCCGAAGCCGGCCTCGCCCAAGGCCGCTCCTTCATCTCGAAGCCCCCTCCGCCCGTCTCCGTCGGAGCAACGGAGACCCGCGAAAACCCCATCATCCCGGCGCCCGCACCCTCGCCGGACACCGAGCCCGAGGTCTTCCGCCAACTGCGAGAGCGCCCGCTCGACACCGCCACCTACGAACAGCTCGCCGACTTCTTCGACACCCGAGGCGACACCGCGCGCGCGGCCCTCATGCGCGAAATCGTCGAAGCCCTCGCTGGACGCGAAGGCCCGGCCCCGCGCCAGCAGCGCCCCCCGCTCACCGCCGACGAGCGCGCCGGCCTCCGTCACCCGGGCCTGAGAACCCCCGCCGGAGAGCTGCTCGCCTGCGCGGGAATCGCGCTGTGCCGCCTGTTCCCCGCGCAAGGCCGAGCCGCGGACGCCTCCGAGCCCCTCCGCGCCGTCGCCGGCCCCGGCGCCCCCGCGGTCCTCGACGCGCTCCACTCCTCCGCGCGAATCCTCTCGGTCAACCTCCCCGAGCTCGTCCTCGCCGAGGACGACAGCCCGCCCTTCGCCGCCGTCCACACCGACAAGCCGCGCCTGCTCGTGGGCCGCTCCATCATCCGCCAGGCCCTCTCCGCCGCGGAGCTGCGCTTCCACGCGGGCCGGGCCCTGCTCTCCCTCTCCCCCGACCTGCTCGCCCTGCGCGCGATGAAGGGCGCTCAGCTCCTGCGCGCCCTCGCGCTCCTGTCCACCGTCCTCAAGGACCCGAAGGACTCCAGCGCCGACGCGAAGCTCGTGCGCGACACGCTGTCCCCCCGCGCCCTGGAGCGAACCCTCGAGCTCCTCGAGCCCGGCACCCGCGACTTCAAGGCCTCATCCCTCGTGGACGCGGCGCGAGACTCCGCCAATCGCGCGGGCCTGGTGGCCTGCGGCGCGGTGGGGCCCGCCGTGTCGGTGATTCGAGCCCGCCGCTCGCAAGACGCCGAGCTGGTGGAGCTCCTGCGCTTCGCCGCGTCCGAGCGATACCTCGCCCTGCGCGCGCCGCGCTGACGCCTCAGTTCATCTGCATGCGCAGGGTGAGCGCCAGCATCCGGCTCTTCAGCCCACCCAGCTCATGGCGGTACGCCAGGTCCAGGCCGCTGCCCGTCTCGCTCATGAAGCCCAGGCCACCGCTCAGCTTCGACGTCCGAGTCACGCCGTCGTACATGTAGCCCATGCGCAGCGGGAGCTGCATCCCCGCGAGGTACTCGAGCCCGCCGCTGTACGTCATCGTCGTCTTGTCCTCGGTCTCGAAGTCCGCGCGCACGTCGCCCGCGAGCGTCAGCGCGCCGGAGGAGTAGCCGAGGTGGCCCGAGTAGTACCGGGACAGCTCCACGTTCTCGGTGTTGATGAGGTTGTGCCCCGACAGGCCCGCCGTCAGCGAGTCCGACAGCCGGAACAGCAGCCCCGTGTCCATCGTCACCGAGTTCGCATAGCGCCCCATGCCGCTCATGCGCAGGTAGCGCGCCACCCCCCCAATCAGAATCCCCGGGGTCAGCGCGAACCCCACACCCATCGAGCTCAGATGCGCGGAGGTGCGAGCCCCGCCACGGCCCAGGCTGACCCAGTGGTAGTCAATCCCCATGGCCAGCTTGCTGGTCGCCGCGTCGATGATGGAGAGGCCGAGCATCCCTTCCTTGAGGCGGGTGTCCCAGGCGCCCGTCGATTCGACACGGTAGGCCGGGTACATGGCCATGGCGGCGGGATTGCCCAGCACGGCCTCCGTGCCGATGCCCAGGGCGCGGAAGGCCCCTCCCATGGCGTAGGCGCGCGCCGTCATGACGTCCCTCAAGTCCTCATGAGGTTGAGCCAGGGCGGCGGTGGAGACACACACGGCGAACAACAGGACGGCGGGACGGAGCGACATGGGGGTGCCATCCTAACCAGCTTGATGGGGTCAGGGGGCGCCAATAGATTCCCGGGCCTCATGTCCGCCCACACACCGAAGGCAGAGCCCCTTATCCGTAAGTGTGTCATCCCGGCAGCCGGGCTCGGCACGCGCTTTCTTCCCGCCACGAAGTCCGTGCCCAAGGAGATGTTGCCCATCGTCGACACACCCACCCTCCAATACATCGTGGAGGAGGCGGTGGCCGCTGGCATCGAGGACGTCGTCCTCATCAACGGCCGCGGCAAGGGGGCCATCGAAGACCACTTCGACATCGGCTTCGAGCTGGAGACCACCCTGCGCGCCCGAGGCAAGACGGCGGACGCGGACAAGCTGCGCGCCATCGCGGAACTGGTGCGGGTCGTCTCCATCCGTCAGAAGGAGCCCAAGGGCCTGGGCCACGCCGTGCTGTGCGCGAAGAGCGCCATCGGCAACGAGCCGTTCGGCGTCCTCCTCGGCGACGACATGATTGATGCCGAGGAGCCGGGCATCCGTCAGCTCGCTCGCGTCTACCGCCAGTACAACCAGGCCGTCATCGCGCTCATGGAAGTGCCCGATGACGAGACGCACATGTACGGCATCGCCGCCGGCACGGACCTGGGCGATGGCGTCATCCGCATCGACCGCGTGGTGGAGAAGCCCAAGAAGGGCACCGCGCCGTCGAACCTCGCCGTCATCGGCCGCTACGTGTTGCCGCCGGAAATCTTCCCCATCCTGGAGAAGCAGACGCCGGGTGTGGGCGGTGAAATCCAGCTCACGGATGGTCTGGCCACGCTGCAGCAGTCGCACGGTCTCTTGGGCTACAAATTCAAGGGACAGCGCTATGACGCGGGCGACAAGGTGGGGTACCTCAAGGCGAACATCGCCTACGCGCTCAAGCGCCCCGAGCTGCGGGGCGGGCTGCTCGAGTACATGCGTGAGGTCGTGAAGACGGAGAAGCCGTGAAGCGCATCGTCGCACTCGTCGCAGTCCTGTCGTCCTTCACCGCCGTGGCCTACGTGTTGCCGGGGGGCTCCATCCTCCGGCGCATGGTGACCGAGCGAGAGGAGCTCAAGCTCTCCGGTATCCGAGTGGAGGGCTCGCTCAGCTTCAGTGGTCCCGCGGTGAAGGAGGCGGGGGCTGCGCTGGGCGCGGCGACGGACCGCCCCGACGTGCAAGGCGACGGGGTGTTGTACGTGAAGGTGCCGGGGCGCTGCCGCTTCGAGGCCTCGGTGCCGGATGGCAACGCGCGCAGCGCCGTGGTGCAGGTGGCCGGACGCCGCAAGGTGGAGGGCCACGAGATTGCGCCGCTGTCGGTGCTCGTCACGCAGGTGTGCCCGCTGCTCGCCGCGGGCGGTGGGCCCATCCAGACGCTGAAGGAGTCGGTGCAGCAGTACCTCCAGGGGCTGGGCGTCGACACGACTCGCACGGGGCTGGCGCGCTTCGGAGGCGAGGTGGCGTACGTGCTCGGCGACATGGCCGAGGGGCGTCCGCAGTTCTGGGTCTACAAGGATGGCTTCCGGCCCGCGCGGCTGCGCTACACGGACGCCGCGAAGAACGCGTGGGACGTGCGCTTCCTGGACTACACCTCGCCCGCGACGGGAGAGGCCCTGCCGCGCACCATCGAGGTGTGGCGCGGTGGCCAGCGGGTGGTGCGCTTCACCGGCTTGAAAGGCGACACGCGGGCCACGGTGCCCGACAAGCTCTTCACGCCGTAGCGCGCCGGGAGAGACCGGGCTGTGCCGATGCATCATGGCATCGGCACAGTGATGAGTATTGACCGGTCGCTCCCGAGGCACTTGTGACGTGCGGTGGCGCGTTGAAGAGTCGCGGCGCCCGGCCGGATTCCTCCGGCCCGCGTGTCCCCGAGGAGCGCCGCACATGAAGGTCTATGGCCATCCGATGAGCACCTGTACGCGCAAGGTTCTCACCACGCTGGCGGAGAAGGGCAAGGAGGCGGAGTTCGTCCTCGTCGACCTGACGAAGGGCGAGCAGAAGTCGCCCGCGCACCTCGCCCGTCAGCCGTTCGGAGTGGTGCCCGCCTTCGAGGCCGACGACGGCACGCTCCTGTACGAGTCGCGCGCCATCATCCGTTATCTGGACCGCGTGCTGCCGGGGACGTCGCTCACGCCGTCGCAGCCGAAGCCCTACGGATTCATGGAGCAGTTCATCGGCGTGGAGCAGAGCTATTTCAGCCCCGCGGCCATGAAGATCATCATGGTGGAACTCTTCCATCGAGGAGAGGGAAGCGAGGCCGCGGCCCGCGTGGCGGAGGGACGCCAGGGCGTGGAGAAGGTGTTCAGCGTCGTCGAGCCGGTGCTGGGGCGGCAGCAGTTCCTCGCGGGCGACGCGTTCTCGCTCGCAGACGTGACGTGGATGCCGTACCTCGGGTACCTGGGCGCGACGTCCGCGAAGGACCTCATCGGCAAGTACCCGAACGTGAGCGCGTGGTGGAATCGCATCAGCGCTCGGCCCTCGTGGAAGAAGGTCGCGGGATAGCGCGAGGCGCGGCCTCTTTCGCGCGCGTCGGACGTGGACGTGCTCCGGCGCGCCGAGGGGATTCACGTCGCCGTCGAGGCGCCGCCTCGGGATGTCCTTGTCGTGCTCGGGAACGTGGTGAAGAGTCGCTCCGCCAGGCCGGACTCCCTCCGGCCCGCATGTTCACGGAAGAGCGACGTCGATGAAAGTCTACGGCCACCCGGGCAGCATCTACACGCGCATGGTCCTCGCCACGTTGGCGGAGAAGGGGCATGAGGCGGAGTTCGTCCTCGTCGACCTGCCGACGGGGGCGCACAAGCTGCCGGAGCACCTGGCTCGCCACCCGTTCGGCGTGGTCCCCGCGTTCGAGGACAACGACGGCTTCTCGCTCTACGAGTCGCAGGCCATCATCCGCTATCTGGACCGCAAGCTGGAGGGACCGTCGCTGGTGCCGTCCCAGCCGCGCGCCTGTGCCGTGATGGAGCAGTCCATCAGCGTGGGGTTGAACTACTTCGCGCCGAACGCCTTCAAGGTCATCTGGGAGAAGTTCCTGAAGCAGTTCATGGGGGGCGGCGTCGTGGATGAGGCCGTGGTGATGGCGGGGCGCCAGGGGATGGAGAAGGTGTTCGCCCTCATCGACCCGACGCTGGCGCGGCAGCCGTTCCTCGCGGGCGATGCAGTCTCGCTCGCCGACGTGACGTGGATGCCCTTCATGGCGTACCTCTTCCCCGCGGGAGAGGAGGACACGGTGGCCCGGTACAAGAACGTGGCCGCGTGGTGGGAGCGCACGAGCAGCCGTCCCGCGTGGCGGAAGGTCACCGGCGAGTAGTCCTTCTCGCCGCGGGGGCTCGCGGGCGTGTGCCGCGCGTGAGCCCCCATTCCGCGAGTCGCTACACCGAGCGGAGCCGAGGCGCGGGTGTCTCCGAGGATTCGGCATGCCCGGCGCCGCTCGATGACGAGGGCCGCCACATGAACCACTGGGGAGGACCTCCGTCGAAGCAGGGCTCGGTGCGCTGGAGCTCGAAGCCGAAGCCTTGGTACCAGTCGCGATTGGAGGCCTTGGCCGTCTCCAGGAAGCACGGAGCGCGAGTCTGCTCGGCCAATTCCAGCCCCGCGCGCATCAGCCGAGCCCCCAGCCCGCGCCCTTGGTAGGCCGGGTCCACGGCGATGACATCCAGGTACCAGTGGGGCGGCGTGGGAGGGTGGTAGCGGTCCAGTCGCGCCAGGGCTTGGAGGGCCAGTCGCGCGCGGCTCGGGAAGTGACGCAGTCCGGCCCAGAGGGTGGGCAGGTAGACCGCCTGTCTGCGGAGCGACGGTGGATAGGCGCCTGGACGGAGCCACGACGCGAGGCCCGTGAGTCGTCCGTTGTCGACGGTGACGTGCACCACGCCGTGTGTCAGCGAGTCCTTCACGCAGCCGATGTAGAACGCCGAGGACACGTGGGCCCGCTTCTCGGAGGAGCCCGGGAACAGCTCCGCGAGGAAGGGGTAGTCATCGAAGGCCCGCGCGCACAGCGGGCCCACCTGGTTCATCAACGCGGGTTCGAAGTCCTGGACGCTGACCGTCATGGTGCGATGAATGTAGTCCGGTCTCGAGGTGTTCACCTGTGCCGACCCTGGATTCCAACGTCTCCATCCACCGTGCGACCCGCGAGGACGCCGCGTTCTTCCCCGACATCGAGCGTGCGTCGGGAGTGCTGTTCCGTCAGCTCGAGGCGCTGGCGTGGATTGCCGATGACGACGTCATGGCGGAGGCGGCGCATCTGCCGTTGATTGACGCGGGGGCCGTGTGGGTCGCGCGGGATGCGGAGGTGGGCGTCGTGGGCTTCCTCTCGGCGCAGCAGGTGGGGGGCGTGCTGCATGTCTGGCAGATGGCGGTGAATCCCTCGCATCAGCGGCGCGGCCTGGGACGCGCGCTGCTCCGAGCCGCCGCCGTGTTCGCCCGCGACGCGGACCTCGAGGCCATCACCCTGACGACGTTCCTCGAGGTGCCGTGGAACGAGCCGTTCTATGTGGGACTTGGCTTCACGCGCATTCCGGACGACGCGCTGGATGACCGGCTCCGCGAAGTGCTGGCGAAGGAGGCCCAGGCGGGTCTTCCGCGTGAGCGCCGCTGTGCGCTGTCCCTGAATCCGCGCGTGCTGGCGGACTGAGCTGTTGGGACCCGCCTCTGCCCAGGCGGCTCGAGTGGCACCCGTGGGGCCGGTGCTGGGCGTGGGGCTTCGAGCATGCTCCGAGCATGTGGTGCTGGCGTCCGGGGCCCGGCCTGTGTCAGAGGCCCCTGGCACTGTGCGCATGGCGGCAGGACGGAAGGGGTAGGGGTGGCGGTCGAAGGGAGTGCCATGGAGCAGCGAGCGTTGTGGGACGAGCCGGCCCAGGGGTCCTCGGAGGAGGCCCCCTCCTCGGGTTCCACGGGGGAGCGCACCTCGCGTGTGAGACCTGGCCGGGAACTGTCGCTCCAGCAACAGGCCGCTACAGTGGCCCCCGCTGTGAGCGCGAGCCCTCCTGTCCTGGCCTCCATCGCCGTGGCTCGCCCCGTCCGGGGTGAGTTCACCTACTCCGTTCCGGAGTCCCTCGTGAGCCAGCTCGCGCCGGGGCAGCGCGTCCTGGTGCCCTTCGGCCGAGGCACCGCCCTGGGCTTCTACCTGGGCCCCGCGGCCCGCCCTCCCGGAGAGAACGTCCGGCTCAAGCCCATCCAGCGCGTGCTGGAGGACTCCCCCTCTCTGCCCAAGGACCTCATCGCGCTGCTGCGCTTCGCGGCCGAGCACTACCGCTATCCCCTGGGCGAGGTCATCCGAGGCTCCCTTCCCCCGGGCTTGTCGAAGCCGGTGGACGAGAAGGAGGCAAAGCCCGACGTCCAGCAGTTCGCGGTGGCGCTGGTGAACGAGGTGCCGCCCTCGCTGGCGCGAGCACATGCGCAGTCCGCGGCGCTGGCCTACCTGCTGGCCGTGGGAGGAAGCGCGCCGCTGGAGGAGGTGAGCCACGCCATCCCGGGGGCTCGGGCGCACCTCAAGAGCCTGGCCTCGAAGGGCCTGGTCCGCATCGAGGAGAAGAAGCTGGAGGCCGGGGTGAAGGAGGGCCTGATTCAAGGCCGCCCCGACCGGCTCACTCCGGAGCAGGACGCGGCGGGCGTGACGTTGCGCGAGGCCCTGGACACGGGGGCCTTCCAGCCGTTCCTGCTCCACGGCGTCACGGGCAGCGGGAAGACGGAGGTGTACCTGCGCGCGGCGGAGCATGCGCTGTCACTGGGCAAGGGCAGCCTCATCCTCGTGCCGGAGATCGCCCTCACGCCGCAGCTCGTGGGGCGCTTCCGCAGCCGGTTCGGCTCGGAGGTGGCGGTGCTGCACTCGGCGCTGAAGGACCGGGAGCGGCTGTTCCACTGGCAGGCGCTTCGCAAGGGCGAGGTGAAGATCGCGGTGGGGGTGCGCTCGGCGGTGTTCGCGCCCGTGGAGAACCTGGGGCTCATCGTCGTGGACGAGGAGCACGACCCGTCCTTCAAGCAGGACGACAGCTTGCGCTACCAGGCGCGGGACCTGGCGGTGGTGCGAGGCAAGCAGGCGGGGGCGGTGGTGGTGTTGGGCTCGGCGACGCCCGCGCTGGAGACGCTGGAGAACGTGAAGAAGGGCCGCTACCGGCTCCTGGAGCTCAAGCGGCGGGTGGACGACAGGCCCATGCCCACCATCGAGATGGTGGACCTGCGGCAGGAGCGCCCTCGCGACGGCATGATGACGGACGAGGCGCCCATCCTCAGTCCGCCCTTGTTGGCGGCGATGGAGGAGACGCTGGGGAGGGGCCAGCAGGTCATCCTCTTCCTCAACCGCCGCGGACACAGCACGGTGTTGCTGTGCGAGGTGTGCGGGGTGTCGCTGAAGTGCACCTCGTGTGACGTGTGCATGACGCACCACCGCTCGCAGAACCGGGTGGTGTGCCACTACTGCGGGCTGGCGATGCCCGTGCCGGACCGGTGCCTGGAGTGTACGGGGCCGATGTTGAAGCTGGGCATCGGCACGGAGCGGGTGGAGGCGGAGGTCCTGGAGCGCATCCCGACGGCGCGGGTGGCTCGGCTGGACAGGGACTCGGCGACGAGCGCGGAGAAGTTGACGGAGATGCTGGCGGCGTTCGCCCGGCGGGAGCTGGACGTGCTGGTGGGCACGCAGATGGTGGCCAAGGGGCACGACTTCCCGGGGGTGACGCTGGTGTGTGTCGTGATGGCGGACACCTCACTGGCGATACCGGACTTCCGGGCGGCGGAGCGGACCTTCCACCTGTTGACCCAGGTGGCGGGGCGGGCGGGGCGCGGCAAGGACCCGGGCCGGGTGTTGGTGCAGACGTACAACCCGGACGCGGAGCCGGTGAAGCGGGTCTTGGCCCATGATTTCGATGGCTTCGCCCAGCAGGAGCTGGAGTGGCGCAAGGCGCTGGCGTATCCGCCCTTCGCGCGGATGGCCTCCATCCGGCTGGAGGGGGAGCACCCGGAGCAGACGGCCAGCGTGGCCCGGCACCTGGGGAACATCATCTCCCGGAACATGCCCCCGGCGTCGGTGGGGGTGCGGTTGCTGGGGCCGGCGGTGGCGCCCATCGCCAAAATCCGGGGCAAGACGCGCTGGCAGTTGCTCTTGAAGGGGCCGACACATGTGGCGCTTGCCCCGTTGCTCGCCAGGGTCGAAGCGGCCCTGGTGGACGTTCCGTCAGCGGTGAAGGTCGTGATCGACGTGGATCCGGGGGCCATGCTGTAGACTCGGTGGCCCCCCATGGGCGCACCGGTCCTCCTCGTCCACGACGACATCGCCACCATCGCCGCAGTGCGGCGCCTGCTCACCCGTAGCGGGCACGAGGTCATCCTCGCGACCTCCGCCGCGGATGCGCTGATTGCTTACGGATACCACCTGCCGGCGCTGATTGTGTTGGCGCCAGGCGTCGAGAGCGGCCGAGGCCGGCTGGTGCTGGAGGAACTGCTCCAGCATCCGGACGGCAAGACGGCGCGGGTGTTGTTGTTGGGCGAGTCCATCGCGGGGTTCAGTGCGCCGGTGGCGCCGCTGCCGCTCGATGGGACGAACTTCGTGGCGTTGGTGGACTCGGTTCTTCGGGCCCCGTCGGAGGCGGACGCCTGGCATGTCCTGGAGAACCGGACGCTGGTGGGGGTGGGGGGGGAGGAGGGGCGGGGAGGGGAGGACGCGGAGGCGTGGCACGCGACGGCGCCGGGGGCGGTGGCGGGAGACGCCACGCTGGCGAATGCGCTGTTCGGGGACCTGGCGCCGTTGCATCAGGCGGACTGGGAACTGGCGGCGATGACGCGCGAGGAGCGCACGGCGAGGGCGGAGGAGCAGCAGCTCCGCTCGACGTTGGACGTGCGGGCGGCGCTGGAGCAGGCGAATCAAGAGGCGGCGGCCGCGGCGCTGGCCTCCAGTCAGTCGGCGCTGGCGGGGGGCGGGGAGGACTGGGGCGCGGCGGCGGTGGGTGGAGGGAGTGAAGGTTTCGATGGGAGCGCGCTGCCAGCGGGAGAGGTGTTCCGGGCAGAGGGCGATTCCGGTGGGGATGTGCCGGAGGGTGAGGCGGGGAGCGCTGGAGGGGAGTACGGCGGGGATGAGGATGCCGCGGACTCTCGAGCGGGAGACGCTTCAGAGGCCGCGCGGGGCTGGGGCGAGAGCACTGCCGCCGGTATGCAGCACGCGGAGGATTCTGGGGCGGAGCACTCCTGGAGCGCCGAGAGCACGGCCAGCGGCACGCCAGACACGGATGCCGCAGGGGACGCCCAATCCTGGGGGGCGGAGGCTGATGCTTCTGGCGCGGATGCTGCGTCGGACGCGCAGGCGTGGAATGCGGAGGGAGATGCTTCTGGCGCGGATGCTGCGTCGGAACAGCAAGCGTGGAGCGCGGAGGCTGATGTTTCTGGCGCGGATGCTGCGTCGGACGCGCAGGCGTGGAGTGCGGAGTCCGGCACGCACGGCGCGAATGCTGCGTCGGAACAGCAAGCGTGGAGCGCAGAGGGCGATGCTTCCGGCGCGAATGCTGCGTCGGAACAGCAAGCGTGGAGCGCAGAGGGCGATGCTTCCGGCGCGAATGCTGCGTCGGAACAGCAATCGTGGAGTGCAGAGGGCGATGCTTCCGGCGCGGATGCTGCGTCGGAACAGCAAGGGTGGAGCGCAGAGGGTGATGCTTCCGGTACCTACGACGCAAATGCTGCGTCGGATGCGCAAGCGTGGGGTGCGGAGGGAGATGCTTCCGGCACTTACGGAGCGGATGCTGCGTCGGATGCGCAAGCCTGGGATGCAGAGGGATCTGCTTCCGGCACGCATGACGTGACTGCTGCGTCGGATGCGCAAGCCTGGGGCGCGGATGCGTCCATCTCGCACGGCGCGGATGCTTCATCGGATGCGCAAGCGTGGAGTGCGGAGGCAGGTGCCTCCATCGCGCACGGCGCGGATGCTTCATCGGATGCGCAAGCGTGGAGTGCGGGGGCCGATGCTTCCGGCACGCACGACGCGGATGCTTCAGGTGTCGCGCAAGGCTGGGGTGGCGAGGCCGATGCCTCAGCCGCGCACGGCGCGGATACTGCGTCGGAACAGCAAGCGTGGAGCACGGAGGCAGGTGCCTCCATCGCGCACGGCGCGGATGCTTCAGGTGACGCACAAGGCTGGAGCGCAGAGCGCAATCCAGCAACTGAGGACGGCGCGGCTGCCTCAGGGGACACGCAATCCTGGAGTCCCGAGGCCCAAGCCTCCAGCTCACCTGATTCGGGTCCTTCATCGGACGCGCAAGGCTGGGCTGATGAGGCCAATCCGTCCGGCGTGCATGGTGCGGATGCGCAAGCTTGGGGTGATGAGCGCAATCCCGCGAATGAGTACGGCGCGGATGTCTCCGCGAGCACTCAAGCCTGGAGTCCAGAAGGCAATCCCGCAGACAGTCACGGCGCGGACGCGTCAGACGGTTCGCAAGGCTGGAGCGCGGACGACGATGCCGCGGGCCCGGACACTCGAGCCTGGAGCGCGGAGAGCCATCTCGCGAGTGAGTACAGCGCGGCCGCCTCACCAGGGGATTCAAGTCAGCAGGCCTGGAACGAGGAAGGCCAGTCCGCGAGCGAGCACGGTGCGGGTGCACACGCGTGGGGCGCTGAGCGCGAATCCACGACCAGCGATGCCGTAGACACCTCAGCGGGATACGCCACCGAAGGCGCAGATGCGCACGAGGGCTTCGCACCCGGAGCGCTGACCCCGGACCCCTTCGAGGCCGCGGGCTTACAGGACTCAGGCGGTGACGGAAGCACTGCGGAGGCGATGGACGCTGCCGCAGTGGATGCCGCGTATGGCGCCGAGGCCCCCTTCGAGAGGTCCACCGGAAGTACCGGTGACGTGTTCTCGCAGGGATTCTCGAACGCGATGGCGGAAGGTGGTGGCGCGAGCGGACCTTCGACAGTCCTCTACGGCGTGAACTCGCCCGAGGTCGCCGCGCTGGCGGAGTGGAGGGCCGCATCTGCGGGGGCTGAAGCGGAGCAGGAGCCGCTGCCCGTGGGGAAGCTCGCGTGGACAGAGGAACCTGTCTCCGTCCCCGTCTCGAGGCCCGTGGCCCTGGCACCTCGGCTGGGTGAAGAGGGCTTCTTCGATGTCGATGCACCCGAGCCCTCGCACGACGATGCGCTCTCCGCGGCCGAAGCGGAGCTGGCGGCGATGCGGGGAGATGGTCCTCGGGTGGCGGAGCCACTGGACTCAGGGGCGTGGACGGAGTTGCCACCAGACCCCGAAGTCGAGACCGCGCTGACTGGAGGCGGGAGCGAAGGCGCGTTGGTCGCCGAGCCGCGCGAGACGCCTCCCGTGGCGGAGTCCGAGCCTGACGCACCCGCGGAAGAAGAGTCGCTCCCCGCTTCGCCCTGGGACGTGCTGGAGGCGGAGCTGCAAGCCAAGGTGCGCGAGGAGGATGGCGCGGAGACGTCGGCGGAAGATGACTCTCCTCGCCCGGAAGCGCCGCTGGCGACCGAGGACACCACTCCCTGGGCAAACCTGAAGCCGAGTCGTGAGACACCCGTGTTCGGCATGGTCCTGTCCGAAGCCGGAACGGACTCGATTCAGCATGCGGTGGCCTCCAGCAGCGTGGAGCAAGCACTGGAGCCCGAAGCGCCCGTTGCCTTCTTGGACGAAGGCAGCGAGGACCCGCGCGGAAGCGCGATCGCGAACGTGCCTCCCGCGTCCCCCTCGATGGATGTCTCCGCGGGGTGGTTCGACGCGGAGCCCGAAGCGGCCTTGCCCGTCCAGCCGTCCGCAAGCGAGGGCTGGTTCGACTCGAACGCGGAAGGCGCTACCGAGGAAGCGTCGTCGCCGGCGGATTCGTTGACGCTGATGGAGGAGACCCCCGAGCAAGGGTTCGACTCCAACGAGCCCGATGCGACGACAACCTCCATCGGTGAGGAGCCACCGCCCGCCGAGAGCACGGTGAGTCAGGAGGACTTCGAGCGTCAGCTCGAGGAAGCACACGAGCGAGTCCACACGCTGAAGGACTCCTTGGAGCAGGAGGCCGGACTTCGCCAGGACGCCGAGCGGCGCCTCGAGTCCCTCCAGTCGCGTCTCGACGGGCTGGAAGAGGAGCACTCGCGAGAGGCGACGCTCCGAGCGGAGGTGGAGCACCAGCTCGAGGACGAGCGAGTCAAGGGAGAGCGTCAGCGCCGCGAGTTCGACGCCGAGCTGGAGATGGCGAGGCGGCGCGAAGCCGACCTGGACCTCCGCAGCGGCACGGAAGTGGGAGTCCTGCGCGAGGAGCTGAGTGGTCTCCAGACGAGGCTTGTCGAAGCCGAGTCCAGGGTGGAAGCCGAGACCCGTGCGCGGGCCGAGGTGGAAGCCACCGCGAAGGCGACGCTGGAGCGCATCGATGCGCGAGAGCAGGACTTCATCGAGCTGCGGACCCTGCTGGACGCGGTGAAGACGGAGGCGACGGAGCTAGGTCGCGAGCGAGTGGAGGCGCTGGAGAAGGGCGCGCTGCAAGCGAAGGACGCGCTCCTCGCGAGGGATGATGCGCAGGAGCGCGCGGACCAGGAGGGGCTGGCGCGCGCGCAGGCGCAGTCGCGACTGGTGGAGCTGGAGTCGAAGCTCCAGCAGTTGGAGCTGGAGAATGAGGAGGCCGAGACGCGAGCTGCCGCGGCGACGCAGGCGCTGAAGGAAATCGAGCTCCGCTTCGAGTCCGAGGCGGCCGGGCGGGTCGATGCGGAGACCCGGGCCGAGTCGGAGGTGCGGGAGCGTCGAGGTCTGGAAGCGCGAGTGAAGTCGGTGGAAGTGGCGCTGGTCGAAGCGGAGGCGAGGACGGGGGCGGAGGCGCTGGCGCGAGCGGAAGTGGAGGCACGCGCGGCGGCGGTGGAGGCGGCGCGAGTGGAGCTGGAGTCGCGCCTGAAGACGGAGTCGCGAGCGAGGGCGGAGGCGGAGGCGCAGTGGGAGCTGGAGTCCCGCGCGCGAGAGGAAGCCGAGGCCCGAGCGGAGTCCGAAGGTCGAGCGCGAGAGGAAGCCGAGTCGCGAGCCAAGGCGGAGGTCCACGCGCTCGCGGAGCTGGAGTCTCAGGCCGCGTCGGAGTCGCGAGAGCGATTGGAAGAGGCCGTCCAGGCCCGCGCCGAGGCCGAGGCCCGAGCGGAGTCCGAGTCCAAGCTGCGAGCGGACGCGGAGCTGCTCGCGGAGCTGGAGTCCCAATCCCGAACCGAGGCCGAAGAGACTGCGAAGTCCGAAGCAAAGCTCCGAGCCGAGGCCGAAGTGCTGGCGGAGCTCGAAGCGCAGGCGAGGACCGAAGCCGAGGAGAAAGCGGAGGCCGAGTCGAAGCGCCGAGCGGAGGCTGAAGCAAAGGCCGAGCTCGAAGCGCTGGCACGGGCAGAGGCAGAGGAGAGGGCCGAGTCCGAAGCGAAGCTGCGAGTCGAAGCCGAGGAGAAGGCCGAGGCTGAAGCGAAGCGACGGGGCGAAGCCGAGGCGAGAGCCGCCTCCGAAGCCAAGGAGCGCACGGCCTCGGAGACGCGAGCGGAGCTCACCGCCAGCGAGAGCGAAGAGTCCGAGGCAAGAGCCGAGTCCGAAGCGAAGCTGCGAGCCGAAGCCGAAGCAAGAGCCGAAGCCGAGTCCCAGCAACGAGCCGAAGCCGAAGCAAGAGCCGAAGCCGAGTCCCGGCAACGAGCCGAAGCCGAAGCAAGAGCCGAAGCCGAGTCCCGGCAACGAGCCGAAGCCGAAGCCAGGGCCGAAGCGGAGTCCCAGCAACGAGCCGAAGCCGAAGCAAGAGCCGAAGCCGAGTCGAAGCTGCGAGCCGACGCCGAAGCGAAGGCCGCGCTGGAGTCGCAGGCGAGGGCCGAGGCCGACGAGCAGACGGAGTCCGAGTCTCAGCGCCGAGCCGAAGCCGAAGCGAGAGTCGAAGCCGAGTCGAAGCTGCGAGCCGAAGCCGAGGCGAGGTCGGCATCGGCCGAGCAGCAGCGAGTCGCGGCGGAGGCCCGAGCGGAGTCGGAGTCGAAGCGCTCCGAGTCGGCGGAAGCCCGAGCCCAGGCCGAGGCCGCGGTCCGTGCCGAAGCGGAGGCCCGAGCCCTGAAGGCCCAGCAAGCCCAGTCCGAGGCGGAAGCAAAAGCCAAGACGGAAGGCCGTCATCGCACGGCGCTGGAAGTCCGCCTGGACGTGGAAGCCCGTCAGCGCGCCGAAGCCGAGTCCCGCATCGCCGAGCAGACCCAGGCGCGAAGCGAAGCGGAGTCCCGCCTCCAGTCGGAGTCCGCGCGCTTCACGGAGCAGCTCACGCAGCTTCAATCCCAACTCCAGCAGCGCGAGGCTGCACTCGCGCAGCTGCGCGCGGAGCACGACGAGGCACGCAAGTCCCTCGAGTCGCTGCACGCGGAGAAGTCGAAGCTGGAGGCAGACTCCGCGGAAGAGCGAGTCCGCGCGGAGCGGGAGCGCCAGGAACTCGAGGAGCGAGGGCATCGCGAAGCGGAAGAGGCCGCCGCGCAGGCGAGGGCCGCGCTGCTCCCGTTGGAGGCCCCGCCGGGCCGTCCCGAGCTGGCCGTCTCGCGCAGTGGCAGCGTGACGCAGGAAGGCCTGTCCCGTCTGGTGCTCCGACTCTGTGAGGCGCGGATGGAGGTGCGCCTCGAGTTGAAGGTGATGAACGCGCTGCGCGTGCTGTGGCTGCGAGATGGCGCGCTGGTGGGAGCCGTCTCGTCCGCCTCGGGAGAGTCGCTGGTCGACCGGGCCCGCGCGGATGGCCTCATCGACGCGAGGCAGGAAGGCGAGCTCCGGCTCGTGCGCAGCGCCACCACGGGCGCCTTGCTCGACGCGCTCCGAGGCCGAGGCTACCTGCGCGAGTCCGAGTCCGTGCCCCTGGTGCAGCGCTACACGGAGCAGGTCTTCCTCGACGCGTTGTCGGAGCCCTCCACGCTGTACCGCCTGGTGCAGGAGCCGGCGCCGCACGAGGTGGCGCTCGCCGCGGCCACGCGTCCGCCGCTGTACCTGCTGGCCGAGGCCCTGCGCAACACGCTGACAGGAGAGTCCCTGCTGGAGGCCGCGGGAAGCCTCCGGGCGCGCGTCACGCGAGGTGAGCTGCATCTGTCACCCGATGACTTCGGCCTGCCGACGAGAGACCTCCAGCTGTTGTCCCAGGTGGATGGCGAGCACACGCTGGAGGCGCTGTTGTTGGGGGCGGGGGTTCCGCAGGACGCGGCCCTGAAGGCGCTCTCGGTGGCGAGGACGCTGGGGCTCATCACGCTCCAGCCCTCCAACATCGAGGACCCGGACGCCTTCCCGCCCGAGCTGGATGTGCGTCGGCTCGAGTCGAAGTTCGACGAGATTCAGGACGCGGACTACTTCACCGTGCTGGGGCTTGCGCGCACGGCGGGCGGTGAGGAGGTCAAGCGGGCCTACGAGCTGCTCGCCGCTGAGTTCCACCCGCTGCGCTTCGCGGGTCATCCGGACCCGGCGCTCCAGCACCGCGCGCAGCAGATTCGCAGCGTGTTGTCGGAGGCGGCGCAGGCGCTCGGAGACGACCGGTTGCGAGCCGAGTACGCGCGCAGCCTGCTCGACTGAGAGAGGGGGCGGCCCGGCCAGGGTTGCCCCTCCGGGCGCGGGGAGTTAAGAGGGCACCCATGGTCCGCGACATCCTTATCTGGCCCGACCCCATCCTGAAGCAGAAGGCCAAGCCGGTGACGAAGGTGGATGACTCCATCCGCGCGCTGGTGAAGGACATGTTCGAGACGATGTACGCCGCCGACGGCGTGGGGCTCGCGGCGCCGCAGGTGGGCGTGCTCCAGCGCGTCATCGTCCTGGACACGACGCCGCGCCAGCCCGACGCCAAGCCCCTGGCGATGATCAACCCGGAGCTCATCGCGCTCGAGGGTGAGACGACCTACACCGAGGGCTGCCTCTCCATCCCCGGTGAGTCGGAGGACGTGGACCGCGCGGCCGTCGTCACGGTGAAGTACCTGGACGTGGACGGCAACGAGCAGACGTTGCGCTGCGACGAACTGCTGGCCATCGCCGTGCAGCACGAGACGGACCACCTGAATGGCACCGTCTTCGTGGACCACGTCTCGACGTTGAAGCGCGAGTTCATCCGCAAGCGGATGAAGCGCCTCAAGGCTTCGCGCGAGCAGCCGCCTTCGGCTTCGCGCTAGACGCCGCCACGCCCTTCTTGGGGCACAGGTCCGCGACGACGCAGCGTGGGCACTCGGGGGAGCGGGCGAAGCACGTCCGCCGCCCGTGCCACACCAGGAGCTGGTGGCCCATCATCCAGCGCTCCGGAGGCAGGACGGCCTGCATGTCCTTCTCGACCTTGTCCGGGTCCTCCTGTGTCGTGAAGCCGAGCCGGTAGGCCAGCCGCTTCACGTGGGTGTCGACGGGGAAGGCGTTGTCGCCGCCCAGGTGGATGCACACGACGCCCGCCGTCTTGCGGCCGACGCCGGGGAGCTCGGAGAGCAGCTCGCGTTGCAGGGGCACTTCTCCCTGGTGTTGCTCCATCAGGATTTTCGCGGTCGCGACGATGTTCTTCGCCTTGGCACGGTACAGTCCGCACGTGCGGATGAAGGGCTCCACGTCCGAAGCTTGGACCGCCGCGTAGTCCCGCGCCGTGGGGAATCTCTGGAACAAAGCGGGGGTGACCATGTTGACCCGCTTGTCCGTGCACTGGGCGGAGAGCATCACCGCGACCAGCAACTGCAAGGGGGATTGGTAGTCCAGCTCGATGCGAGCGTCGGGCATGGAGGCTTCCAGGCGCTCCATGACCTTCACCGCGCGTTCACGCTTGGCTGCTGCAGTCTCACGTCCAGGCACGCGGCCGTTGTATGTCACCCCTGCCGTGCCCCCAAGTCCTGGCTGTCACCACCTCGTGGGAGAACCATGAAGCCTATCGACTTTCGCTCAGACACCGTGACCAAGCCCACTCCCGGAATGCGCCGAGCCATCGCGGACGCGGAGGTGGGCGACGACGTCTACGGCGAGGACCCCACGGTGCTGCGGCTGGAGGCGCGAGTGGCCGAGCGGCTCGGTCTCGAGGCCGCGCTCTTCGTGCCCTCTGGCACGCAGGCCAACCAGGTGGCCATCGGCGTGCACTGTCGGCAGGGGGACGAGGTGCTCACCGAGGAGGGCAGCCACATCCTGCACTACGAGGGCGGCGCGATTCCGGCGCTGTGGGGCGTGCAGCCGCAGCCCCTGTCCGGAGAGCGAGGACTGCTGACGCCCGAGTCGGTCGCCGCGGCGGTGCGAGAGGACAACTTCCACTATCCGCGCACGCGGCTGCTGTCGCTGGAGAACACGCACAATCGCGGCTGTGGCGCGGTGTGGCCGGTGGAGCGCTTCCGCGCGGTGGTGGAGGTGGCGCGCAAGGCGGGGCTCGCGGTGCACCTGGATGGCGCGCGGTTGTTCAACGCGGAGGTGGCCGCGGGAGTGCCGGCGTCCACGTGGGCGAAGCTGACGGACACGACGTCGGTGTGTTTCTCCAAGGGGTTGGGAGCGCCGGTGGGCTCGGTGCTGGCGGGGCGCGCGGAGCACATCCGCGAGGCGCGCCGGCTGCGCAAGCGTCTGGGCGGCGCCATGCGCCAGGCGGGCATCCTCGCCGCGGCGGCGCTGTATGCGCTGGAGCATCACGTGGAGCGGCTCGCGGAGGACCACGCGAATGCGCGCCGGCTCGCGGCGGGGCTGGCCGAGGTGCCCGGGGTGAAGGTGGAGGCGGCGCGCGTGGAGACGAACATGGTGTTCGCGGAGTTCCCCCTCCCGCCCTTGGAGGCGGTGGCGCTCCTGAGGAAGCACGGGGTGCTCGCGAGCCCCGCGGGCGGACCGCGCTCGCTGCGGCTGGTGACGCACCTGGACCTCTCCGCGGCGGATATCGACGAGGCGGTGTCTCGCATCCGACGGGCGCTGGCGTAGCGCGTCGTCGAGGCTGCGCCCGGGCTCTGGCCCCGCGGTCTGGGGGCGCCGAGCCCCCTTCCGGAGCGTGGTAGACTCGGGAGCGCCGTGCGTCGACTCCCCCTTCTTGCCCTCGTCAGCGTCTGTGCCTGCTCCTCGACCCGCTCGGGGCAGAAGATGAGCTTCGACGAGGTCTACGACACGTCGGAGCCCGCCCCCTCCGAAGCGCGTCCCCCGCCGGTGCGTGGGAGCGAGGAGCCGCCTCCGCGCCGGCGTGTGCGAGTGGCCGCGCCGGAGCCCTCGGACGAGCTGCGAGACGCGCTGGTGTCGTTCTCGAGGCGCTCGAAGGCGCATCGCCGGAAGGTGGCTCGGGGCGGGCCCATGCCGCTGGGGCAGGTGGAGGGCTGGGAGGCGATGAACGGTGTGCTGGACGCGTTCCTCGCGCGGGGGGTGGAGCGTACGGACGCACGCGACGTGGAGCGGGCGCGGACGGTCCTGGAGGCCGAGCTGGAGAAGGACGGCCGGACGTACGGCGACATGCCCGGGGCGTTGGCGGAGGCGGTGGTGTTGCGGGTGGGGCGGCTGGCGGTCCGCATGTCGGAGCTGCGCCGCCTGGTGCAGCCCGCGGACGTGGACGGGCTGCCTCGGCTGGCGTGGCCGGTGGACCCGGTGACCATCACCAGCGTCTTCGGTCAGCGCTGGCACCCGATTCGAGGCGAGCAGCGGCGGCACCTGGGCGTGGACCTGGCGGCGCGGCAGGGGCAGGTTGTCTACACCGCCGCGAAGGGCGTGGTGCTGCGGGCGGGCTGGAACGGCGACCATGGCCTCCAGGTGGAGGTGCAGCACGATGGGCGCTGGCTGACGCGCTACAGCCACCTGTCCCGGGTGTTGGTGGAGCCGGGGGAAATCCTGGAGCGAGGCCACGCGGTGGGCCTGGCCGGAGAGACGGGGCTCGCGACGGGGGTCCACCTGCACTTCGAGCTGTGGCGGGATGGGCAGGTGGTGGACCCCTTGGACGCGCTGGGCGACGAAGGGGAGGAAGGGCCCTCGATGCCGCCCGTGGCTCGGGGTGTGACGGGGATGTGAGGCCCGCAACGCATCAGGGGCGCCACCCGAGGAGGTAGCGCCCCTGAAGGGCTCAAGGTCCACGGCGAGTCCCTGGGACGCCGCGGCGTGGACCGAGGGAGTCTGCTGACTACAGCGAGTTCTTGAGTTCCTTGGCCGGGCGGAAGCCGATGGTCTTCGACGCCTTGAGCTTCATCATCTCGTTCGTCTGCGGGTTGCGAATCTTCCGGGCCTTGCGGGAGCGAACAGACCAGGTGCCGAAGCCGGGGTAGCTGAAGCGCGCATCCTTCTTCACCGCCTTGCCGATGTTGGTGAAGACGATGTCGAGGATCTGCGCCGCCGACTTCTTGGTGAGACGTGTCTGCGCCGCCACCACCTCGACGAGCTCTGCCTTGGTCATTACGCCCCTCCGTCCTGCGTTGTCTGGCCTTGATTGCGCGAAAGCCAACCGGTGGTAACAAATCGCTCTTTTCCCTGTCAATGCTGAGTGCGTTCCGAGGCCGGAAAATCGGCCTCCGGACGAAAAGTTGGCTCGGTGAAACACCGGGCGTAGACAGAGGGAGAAATCCGCGCTCGAGACATGGGGACGGCAAGCGGAAACATCGCGGCGAAAGCAATCTGGCTGATCGTCATTGAAAGAAAGTCTTTGTGATTTCGATCATTTGGCGTGTGTGGCTGATCGCACGCGGCGCGGCCTGGCGGAGATGGACTACGATTCCCGCTCCCGTGCGCTTCCGAACGTTTCCGACGCTGCTGATCCTCCTGCTGGGGGCCTGCCGGAGTGGCGGGGCCTCCGGGGAATCCGTTGTCGCGCCCTGGCCGGAGGCCCTCCGGACGGAGGTCTGGGTGGACGTGGCGGCGGCGGGGGAGGGGGAGGGGACGCGGGAAAGACCCTGGGGCTCGTTGCGCGACGCCCTGGCGCGTCCGGGTCCACTGACGGTGTACCTGGCTGCCGGAGAGTACCTGGGGTCCATCGAGGTCTCCGGTGACGTCCGGTTGGAGGGGCAGGGCGCGGCGACGGTGTTGGGTGGGGCGGGGGTGAGGGTGGCTGGGGAGGGCCGGGTGGTGCTTCGGAATCTGAGCGTGCGGGGAGGTGGGTGGGGCGTCGAGGTGTCGGGCGGAGGACAGGTTCAAGTGGAGCGGGTGGGCTTCGTGGGGCAGCGCGAGGGGGCGGTGCGGGTGACGTCCGGAAGGTTCGAGGCGGCGCAAACGCGCTTCGAGACCTCGGGAGAGACCGTGGGCGTCCTGCTGGACGGCACCGTGGAGGACGGGGCCGCACGAGCGGGGACTCAGGAGGCGCCGGCGCCACGGGATGCGCGACAGGTCAGGTCGAAAAGGGCACAGGGTGAAGCGGCGGCGCGCGTAGGGGCGAGGGATGCGCCAGTTCCACAGGATGCGCGACAACTCCCCTCAATGCGCGTGGTGGCGGGGGACGCGGCGCTTCAAGGAACTGCGTTGCCCACGGGATACACAGGTGGCGAGACCTCAGGTTGGTCCCCGAAGGAGGAACGGGGCCGCGGCCCAGTGAAGTCCTCCGGGCCACCTCGCCAGGAGGCCTGGTTGTCGGGCGTGACCTTCACGGGCCCCTTCCGGCGCGCGGTCCGAATCCGAGGTCCCGAGGCTCGCGCAACACTGAAGGACATCCGCTTCCTGGGCGCGGTGACCGCGGTAGGGATGGACGGCGGGCACGCCGAGATTCGTCACTCGGTCGCGGAGGGGCACCAAGGCACTGCGTTCTCGGTGGTGGAGGGCGTCATGTCCCTGGAGGACGTGCGGGCGAGAGGCCACGAGGTGAGTGTCTCCGCCATGCGCGTGCCTCGGCTCGAGGTTCGCGGCCTCCTCTCCGTGGGGGCCACTCGTGCGGGGCTGAGCGTCGGTGCATCGACGGGCGTCCTGCTCGAAGACGTGGTGGTGCGTGACAGCGGCAGCCACGGAGCACTTCACTTCTCGGGCTCGGAAGTGAAGGCACGGCGCCTGCGCGTGGAGGGCGCCACGGAGTACGGAGTCGTCGCTGTAGGCGGAAGCCTCGAACTGCGCGGCATCACCGTGGCAAGCGTGCGTTCGAACGATGGCATCACCGGAGAGGGCCTGCACCTGCGTCAGGTTCGCGCGGAGGTGGAGAACGCGGTCGTGCGAGAGACCGCGGGCGCGTGTGTCTTCGCGGCGCAGAATGCGCGAGTCGTGTTGCGAGACGCGGAGCTCAGCCGCTGCGGCCAGTCAGCGCTCGCGGTGGACACCCGTGCGCGTCTGGATGCGACAGGTGTTGAAGCACGAGGCACCCAGGAAGCAGCCCTCGCGGCGATGGCGGGAGGCGAGCTGCGAGTGGATGCGCTCATCGCGCGAAAGACTCGGCGGGGGCTCGTCTCCGTCGAGTGCACGGGCGACACCCGAGTGAAGCTGGGGCGCGTGCACACGGACGATGACCGAGGCATGGCTGCACCGTGCGTGGAGCGCCTCGCGACCGAGGCCGTGCCAGGCCCGCGCTGAAAACTCAGGAAGACGCCTCAGGAGTCCACGAGGTCGCATGCGCCACCAACCACTCACGGATGACGGGATACACCTCCGTGGGAGCGCCGCTGCCGAACATGAGGTCTCCGTGCCCGTAGTCCTGCACGTCTCCTCGGTCCTTCCCGAACACATGAAGGGCGCGGTCCTGGGCCGTGATGAGGTCGAACTGGCTCTTCAGGTTCTCCGAGGTGGCGAGCCGGTCCGCGCTGCCGCCCATGACGAGGATGGGGATCTCGAGGCGGCTGATGCCCGCGCGCCAGTCCTGAGTGCGGTCGAACGAGCGGAACGCGTCGTGCTCAATCCAGTCCTGGAACTGGAGCAGGACCTTGCGGCTCATGGACGACATCATGTTCGCGGAGACCTGCCGCTGGATGCGCGGCGGGATGTGCTGCGGATTCACAATCAGGTCCGACAGGGGAAGTGTCACGTAGCCCAGGAATGGCGCAAGGCTCGCGCTCATCCACTCCTGCCGGAAGCGTGCGGGCCATGCGGCGCGAACTCCCATGGAGATGAGCATGCGCAGGAAGGGCTCCGACTTGAAGTGCACCGGAGACCCGAGCGCCATCAACCCCGCGAGCTTCGCGCCCTCGGGGCCTTGCGCCATCGCATACCCCACCAGTCCCCCAAGCGAGTGGCCCAGCCAGAAGGCGCGCTTCGCACCGGTCTCCTTCAGCGCCAGCTCCAGCAGTGCGGGGGCGTCCTGGAAGACGTGGTCATCGATGCTGAAGTCCGTGTATCGACGGCCACGTGGCGGAATCCGTGAGTGTCCCGTGCCACGCCACTCGACGCTGAAGCAGTCGAAGCCCGCTTCGGCCAGGTAGTGGGCCACCGAGTACGGCGGCTCGAAGTCGAAGGTGTACCGGTTCGCCGCCAGCCCGTGGCACAGCAGCACCGGCTCCTCGAAGCGTCGCACCGGAGCGCGCCGGACATGAACCGTCAATTCCCACCCATCCGCGCACCGTGCCTTGAGGGCCTGGGGCAGAGGTGTTCGCAGTCGGTACCAGCGCCGAACCAGGACGACCCAGAGGACATTCCCCAGCACGGCCACGAGGCCAGCGACCAGCACCCACACGACCCAGCGCCAGTCCTCCATCCGCATGCTCCTCCTCGTCGTCGAATAAACCCTGCTAAGGTTCGTCCACCCGCCGTCCTGCTGCCAGGAACTCACGGGCATCAGAGGAAGTCGAGGGAGCAATGAAGTTACGGAAATTGATGTTCGTGCTGCCGAACCTCTTCACTGTCACGTCCATCTTCTGTGGCTTCTACGCCCTCACGTTGTGCGCCGGGGAAGCAGGACCCGTCCAGCTCTACCAGGCCGCACTGGCCATCTTCTTCGCGATGTTCTTCGACGGTTTCGATGGTCGCGTCGCGCGGCTGACGAAGACGCAGAGCGACTTCGGCGTTCAGCTCGACAGCCTGGCGGATGTGGTCTCCTTCGGGGCGGCCCCCGCGCTGCTGGTCTACAAGTGGGCGTTGGCTCCGCTGGGCTTCGTTGGGTTGTTCATCTCCTTCGCGTTCGCCGCGTGTGGTGCGCTGCGGTTGGCGCGCTTCAACGTGTTGGCGGCGCGCAATCCGCATGGAGGCGGGGGCCGCTTCTTCGTGGGCCTTCCGATTCCCCTCGCCGCGGGCATGCTGGTGTCCGTCATCATCTCGCACCATGCGGCGTCCCAAGGTGAGCCGCTGCGCGAGTCGGCCTACGTGCCCGTCGCCGTGGCGGTTGCGGGCTTGTCGCTGTTGATGGTGTCGACCGTGCGCTACCGCACGTTCAAGGACACGCGGCCCAGCCGCAAGAGCGCTGCGGTGTTCATGCTGATGGTGCTGGGCGGTGTGGGCATCGCGACGCAGTACCACCCGGCATGGTTGCTGGTGGCGTTCTGTGGTGCCTACCTCGCTTTGGGGCTGGTCGAGTCGGCGGTGCAGGTGCGCAGCCATCTGGCGGCGCGCAAGGTCGCCGCGGGCTCCGTGGCCGCTGCCGCCGTCATCGACGACGAGGACGAAGAGGAGTCCGAAGACGGCGAGGACCCGCGGAACGACGGTCCCGCGTTCAGCTGAGCCGGCGCGCGCCGGCGAGGAGCCCCGTCCCGACTCCATGAGGGAGGCCCGGTTCAAGGCGGGGCCTCCAGGCTGGCGGGGGTGCTGGCCGGTCGAGGAGGAAGCAGGGAGGTACTTCCGTCCGTGCCCAGGCCGTCGGCTGCCGCTAGGATGCGCGCCCCATGCGCGTCGAGTTGCTCTGCACGGGTGACGAGCTGGTCACCGGCCTCATCACGGATACGAACAGCCCCTACCTGGAGGCCCGTCTCTTCGACCTGGGCGTGAAGGTGGAGCGAGTGGTGCTGGTGGGGGATGTCCGGTCCGACATCGTCCAGGCCCTGCGAGAGGCCTCTTCCCGGGCGGACGTCGTGGTGGTCTCTGGCGGACTGGGTCCGACGGCGGACGACTTCACGCTCGAGTGCGCCGCCGCCGTCGCGGGAGTGCCGTTGGAGGAGGATGCGCGGGTGCTCGGCTGGCTGCGCGAGCGCTATGCGGCTCGGGGCGTCCCCATCAATCCGAGCGCGCTCCGCATGGCCAGGATTCCACAGGGGGCCGAGCCCGTTCGAAACCCAGCGGGCTCCGCGCCGCTCGTCATGCTCACCCTGGGCGGCTGCCGGCTGTTCTTCCTGCCCGGCGTGCCACGTGAGTACCGAGCCCTCTTGGATGGCGAGGTGTTGCCGCGCATCCAGCAGTCGCTCGAGTCGAGGTCGGTCCGGGTGTTTCGCGCCTTCCGCCTGTTGCGCACCGTGGGCATTCCAGAATCGGAGCTGGACCTGGCAGTGGCACCGCTGGTCGCGAGTCATCCGCGCGTGGTGTTTGGTTTCCGCACGCATGCACCGGAGAACCACCTCAAGCTGATGGCGGAAGCCCCCTCCCAGGCGGAGGCCGACGCGGCGCTGGCCGCGGTGGAAGCAGACAGTCGGCGAGTGCTGGGGGCGCGAGTCTTCGGCTCCGACACCGAGGAGTACGCGCCCGTGCTGCTGCGCATGCTGGCGCGCGCGGGGGCCACGCTCTCGGTCGCCGAAAGCTGTACAGGGGGCCTCATCTCCCAGCAGCTCACGGCGGTCGCAGGTGCCAGCGCGACCTTCCTGGGGGGCGCGGTGGTGTACACGGAGAAGATGAAGTCCGCCTGGGTGGGCGTGCCTCCGGAGGTGCTCGAGCGTCATACGGCGGTGTCCTCCCAGACGGCGGCGGCCATGGCCGAGGGAGTGCGTGCCGCCTGTGGCACCACGTATGGCCTGTCGGTGACAGGGTATGCGGGGCCCGGAGGTGGAACCCCCGACGACCCCGTCGGTACGGTGTACTGCGCGCTGGCGGGGCCGGACATGGCCACGCGCTGTGAGCGCATGTCCTTTTCTGGAGACAGGGAGCGCGTGCGCCTCTTTGCTGCCTCCCACACGCTGGAGATGCTGCGGCAGCACCTGCTGACCGCGCCCCAATCATGAGTCGCTCCAAGTCCAAGCGCCCCCCTGTGCCCGCCGCCGAGCCGAGCCCCACGGCACCAGCTCCCGAGGCGCCACTCAGCGCGCCTGTCCCCCCCACGGCGTCCCCTGTCGAGCCGCGCGGCGGTACGCCCGGCGCCATGTTGCGGGTGTGGTTCGCCGCCTATCGCGTGGAGGTGGTGTTGTTCGCGGTGGCGTTCGTGGTGCTGGCGAGCTTCAGCTCGCAGCGCTTCTTGCGCCAGAGCGCCGCGCCGCACTTCATCTACCAGGCGCAGTCGTGGCTGGAGGGGCGCCTGGATGTGGACCCCCAGGTCCTTCCGAACCTGGAGGACTGGGCCTGTGTGCGGCAGGTGAATGGCGAGAAGGTCCGCTGTGAGGGGCGGCCTCTCTCGGATGACCGCTGGTTCGTGAGCTTTCCGTCCTTCCCCGCCGTGGCGATGCTGCCCTTCGTCGCGCTGCATGGGTATCAGTTCAACGACACCTCGTTTGGCGTCATCGTGGGGGCGCTGGCGGTGGCGCTGTTCTACTCGTTGCTGCGCTTCCTCGCGCGGGAGGGAGAGACGGAGCGCACGCGCGATGAGAATGTCGTGCTCGCGCTCACCCTCGCTTTCGGCACCCTGTTCTTCTACTGCGCCATCCGAGGTGAAGTGTGGTTCAGCGCCGAGGTCATGGGCGTGGCCCTCACCTGTCTCTACGTGCGCAACGCGGTGAGAGCTCGCCGTCCTGTCCTGGCGGGAGTGTTCTTCTCCATGGCGACGCTCACCCGCACGCCGCTGTTCTTCGCGGGGCTCTTCTTCGTGTTGGAGGCGCTGTGTCCCGGGCCGGAGTCGCGCCTCGAGCAACTCAAGGTCCTGGGCAGGAACTGGAAGCCCGCGGCGCGCAAGCTGGGCCTGTTCGCCTTGGGGGCCGCGCCTCTGGGGCTGCTCGCCGCTGGCTACAACGTGTACCGGTTCGGCCGCTTGAGTGAGTTCGGCCACGCCTTTCTCTTCAACAACCGCGTCAACGTGGACATCGACCGTTGGGGCTTGTTCCACTGGGAATATCTGGGCCGGAACGTGGCCGCGGCCTTCCTCAAGTGGCCGACCCTGTCGTTCTCGCCGCTCAAGCTCGGCTATGACCCTCACGGGCTCACGCTGCTGCTGACGCTGCCGCTGCTGGTCTTCCTGCTCATGCCCAGGCTGCGGCCGCGCTTGCACTGGCCCTTGTGGCTCACCGTGGCCATCTGCGCGCTGCCCGGGCTCTTCTACCAGAACACGGGCTACATGCAGTTCGGCTTCCGGTTCAGCCTCGACTACACGCCCTACCTCTTGTTGCTCTTCGCCATTGGGGGCTGGTCCGTGCGCCAGCGCGCGGTGATGGCCGCCTTGGTGCTGGGCGTGCTGGTGAACTTCTGGGGGGCTGTCGCCTTCCGCGGCTACACGGAGCTTGTCCGGAACTGGTAGGGCGGTGGCGCACGAGGGCTTGAATCCCCTGGGCGCCGCGCGCAGATAGAAAGTGACCATGCAACCTCCCTCCGGACAGCCCCCCTCCGGCAAGCGCTGGCATACCCGCGAGGACAGCGGCATCCGCCTCGATGCGAACCTGCGCTGGTGGCACGACGACGAGCCCATCGAGCACCCGAAAATCATCGAGCTCTTCAACATCTCCCTCGTCCTGGACGACGCGGGGCGCTACCAGCTCCGCATCGGAAGTGACTGGTGCTACGTGGAGGTCGCGGACGCCGCCTTCGCGGTGCGGACCGTGGACGTCACGCCAGATGAGCGCGTGTCCATCCGACTGAGTGACCGCACCGCCGAGGCGCTGGAGCTTCCCAGCCTGCGGGTGGAAGGTGACGGCGTCCTGACCTGTCGCGTGAAGCAGGGACGGGCCAAGGCCCGCTTCTCACGGGATGCCCAGTACCAACTGGGCGAGCTGCTGGAGCCTGCTCCCGATGGCGGGCTCCAGCTGTGCGCGGGCTCGCGGCGGTATCCCGTGGCGCTGTCCCTGGATGAGCTGTCGGCCGCTGGCTAGCTAGGCCGCGGCTTCCATGGGCACGGCGGGGCAGGGAAGGGGAGGCGCACCCGCCAGCTCCCGGGCCAGTGCCTCCATGGTGTCGGGATGTTCGCGCAGCCACTCGACGGCGCGCTCACGTCCCTGTCCGATGCGCTCGCCGCGCACGCTGAAGTGACTCCCCGACTTGTCGATGAGTCCCGCGGCCACGCCCAGGTCGAGCACCTCGCCCGCGCGATGGACTCCGGAGCCGTACAGCAGGTCGAACTCGGCTTCCTGGAACGGAGGGGCGACCTTGTTCTTCACCACCTTCACGCGGGCTCGAGAGCCCACCACACTGTCTCCCTCCTTGATGTTCCCCGTGCGACGAATCTCCAGGCGCACCGAGGAATAGAACTTCAGTGCGTTGCCGCCCGTCGTCGTCTCCGGGTTGCCGAACATCACGCCAATCTTCATTCGAATCTGATTGATGAAGACGATGCAGGTGCCCGAGCGGCTCACCGCGCCAGTGAGCTTGCGCAGGGCCTGGCTCATCAACCGGGCCTGAACACCCATGTGCGCGTCCCCCATCTCGCCCTCGATTTCCGCGCGAGGCACCAGCGCCGCCACCGAGTCCACGATGATGAGGTCCACGGCTCCGGAGCGAACGAGGTGCTCCGTGATCTCCAGGGCCTGTTCTCCCGTATCCGGCTGGGACACCAGGAGCTCCTCCACCTTCACACCGAGCTTGCGCGCATAGGACAGGTCGAGCGCGTGCTCCGCATCGATGAAGGCCGCAACCCCACCGGCGGCCTGCACCTGCGCAATCGCATGCAGCGTGAGCGTCGTCTTGCCTGACGACTCGTTGCCGAACACCTCCACCACGCGACCGCGGGGATAGCCGCCCACGCCAAGCGCTCGGTCCAGTCCCACCGAGCCCGAGGGAATCACCGCGACCTTCTGCTCGCGGGTGTCACCTCCCAGTGTCATCACCGAGCCCTTCCCGAACTGCTTCTCGATGGACGCCACCGCCGCCGCGACTGCCTTCAGCTTCTCCGTCAACTTGCTCATCGACTCCCTCGCCGCCCTGTCCTTGAGACCGTGCTGCGCCTCGCCGCCTTCGTGAGGGCGACGCACGCATCGAAGCGCTGATGAGCAATGGACATGCCGAGACAGCTTCCTCGCGAGAAGTCGCGATGGAGCGTCCGCGGGGTCGGCGAGGTGTCCAGATGATGGAGGGCCACGCGAATGCATCAGGGCTTCGTGGGCCTCATCCACGATGCGCCGGGATGCGTTGACGGGAGGCACCTGCCGTGAGCCGCCGAGCGCCCGCGGAACGATGGGCAGGAACCTCCGAGTCTTTCATCGGTCGTGGTGCGCTGTCATGGCCATTTGCTGCGGGCAAGGGGGCGGTTAGTTGCCCGACTAGGCTCCGGCGCTTTGCGTTGAAGTTTGGAGGCGCCGGCATGACCTTTCGGGCGTGAAAACCCAACGCGAAGACATGCCCCATGTGGTCATCCTCGGCGGAGGGTTCGCCGGGCTCCGAGCCGCACAGCAGCTCGTCAAGGCGCCAGTCCGTCTCACCCTGGTGGACCGACACAACCACCACTTGTTCCAGCCGTTGCTGTACCAGGTGGCCACGGCGACGCTGAGCCCCAGTGAAATCGCCGCGCCGCTGCGGGCACTCCTAGGGCCCCGAGGCGTCTCGGTGCTGCTGGCGGACGTGACGGGCGTGGACCCCGAGAACAAGCGGGTGCTGCTGGCGGACGGAGAGCTGAAGTACGACTACCTCATCGTCGCGACGGGGGCGACGCACTCGTACTTTGGCAATGACCACTGGGCGCCGTTCGCGCCTGGACTCAAGTCCATCGAGGATGCGGTGGAGATCCGGCGCCGAGTCCTGGTCGCCTACGAACTGGCTGAGCGGGAGACGGACCCACGCATTCGCCGCTCGCTCCTCAACTTCGTCATCATCGGCGCCGGACCCACGGGCGTGGAGATGGCGGGCTCGCTGGCGGAGATCAGCCGCAGCTCCCTCCCCGGGGACTTCAAGAACATCGATACGCGCGATGCGCGCATCATCCTCATCGAGGGCATGGACAAGGTGCTCCCTGTCTATCCCGACGACCTCACCACCAAGGCTCGGCGCACGCTGGAGCGGCTGGGCGTCGAGGTCCGCACGGGCGCTCGGGTGACGAACATCGATGCGACGGGTGTCTACATCGGTGATGAGCACATCGAGGCTCGCACCGTGATTTGGGCCGCGGGCGTCGCTGCGTCGCCGGTGGCTCGCTCGCTGGGAGTTCCGCTGGACCGGGCAGGCCGGGTCAGCGTGACACCCGAGCTGACCGTGCCGGGGCGTGAGGACATCTTCGTCGCGGGAGACCTGGCCTCGCTGAAGCAGGCGGATGGAACGCCCGTGCCAGGCCTTGCCCCCGCGGCGATGCAGGAGGGCAAACACGCGGCTCGAAACATCCTGCACCGGTTGCGGGGACAGCCGATGGTGCCGTTTGAGTACTGGGACAGAGGCTCCTACGCGGTGATTGGTCGAGGACACGCGGTGGGCATCGCCTTCCGCCGAGTCAAACAGGCGGGCTTCTCCGCCTGGATGGCCTGGCTCTTCATCCACCTGATGTTCCTCATAGGCTTCCGCAGCAAGCTGGCGGTGATGCTCGACTGGGCCTACTCGTATCTGACGTTCGGCAAGTCGGCGCGCATCATCACAGGGCCCGCGCCCAGGCTGGATGAGCTCCCTCGCCCCACTTTCTCGACGGAAGGGACAGTGCTTCCGAGTGGTGCCCCCAAGCCGCCGGCTCAGCTGGCCGCGTCGTCGCGGGACATGGCGCCCTCGTCGCGCTGAGGTGGCTCCGCGGGCCATCGCGGGGCTTGTCGCGGAGAGAAGGATGCGAGGCCTCGCGAGCTACCTCCTGTTCGCGAGGGTGGGGCGCCGCCATGGGTGTTGGAATGAAGCCAGCCCCGCCGGTCCAAGGCCCGGCAGTCGATGGCCAGCTGCATGTCTGTCTCCTCGATGCGGCCATGTCCTTCCAGGTCCGCCCGAGTCAGGGCCAGCTTGAGGAGCCGGTCATGCGCACGTGCCGAAAGCCCGTGGTGCCGCACCGCCAGCTCCAGCATCCGCTCCGCGCGAGGGCTCAACACGCAATGGCGTCGCAGCAGGTGTGAGGGAAGTTGTGCGTTGCAGTGCACCTGGGCTTCTCCGGCGTAGCGCTCGCGCTGGCGTTGCCTCGCGGCCTCCACGCGTTCCCGATGGTGGCGGCTGGTGGACTCCTCGGGCTGCGCACGGGCCAGGTGGTGGTACTCCACGGGACGCGTTTGCAGGGTGATGTCGACACGGTCCAACAAGGGCCCGCTGACGCGCGCGTGGTAGTCGAACACGCGGTGCTCAGGGCAGGTGCACATGTGGCCCGGCACGTTGAAGTAGCCACAGGGGCAGGGGTTCATCGCCGCCACCAGCATCACCCGGCACGGATAGCTGAGATTCTGATTGGCCCTCGCGAGGTGGATGACGCCTTCCTCCAACGGCTGCCGCAGGACTTCGAGCACGTTGCGGCGGAACTCCGGCAGCTCATCGAGGAACAACACGCCATGGTGCGCCAGGGACAGCTCGCCCGGTCGCGCCGTGGGACCTCCGCCCACGAGTCCCGCGTCGGAGAGCGTGTGGTGGGGCGCTCGAAAGGGGCGCTCTCGCACCAAGGCATGGCCGTCGGTGAGCAGGCCCAGCACGGAGTAGACCTTCGTCACCTCGAGCGACTCGGAGAAGGTCATCGCCGGGAGGATGCTGGGGAGTCGGCGTGCGAGCATCGTCTTGCCAGAGCCTGGAGGGCCGCACATCAGCAGGTTGTGCCCCCCCGCGGCCGCCAGCTCCAAGGCCAGCTTGAGCTCTGGCTGGCCTCGGACGTCCGCCATGTCGGGCCCGGCCCCCTGTCCAGACGTCGCCGCAGAGGGGCTGCCCCGCTGGAATGGGGGAATGAGCCGCTCACCCTTCAGGTGGTCCACCGCGTCGCGGAGGCTCGAGACGGGGAGCACCGTCAATCCCTCGACGAGCGCCGCCTCGGCCGCATTGGCCGCGGGCACCATGACTCCGTCGAACCCCTTGTCTCGGGCCGCCACCGCGAGCGGCAGGACGCCCTTGATGGGCTTGAGTGAGCCATCCAAGGACAGCTCCCCTCCAAAGAGATATCGGCCCAGGGCACTGTCCTCGAGCAACCTGGCGGCCGCCAGGACACCCAGGGCGATGGGCAGCTCGAAGGCCACCCCATCCTTGCGCAGGTCGGCCGGAGCCAGGTTCACGGTGACGCGCTTCTGTGGAAGCTCGAAGCCCGTGTTCTTGAGCGCGGAGACGACCCGCACCTTCGACTCTCGCACCGCGCCTTCCGGCAGCCCCACCACGTTGAAGTAGGGGAGGCCGAGCGCCATGTCGACCTCGCACTCCACCACCACCGCGTCGATTCCCATCAACGCACCCGACCGCACTCGCGCCAGCATCCCGCCCTCCCTCCACCGTCCCGTGCCGCATTGAGCAACTGGCGTACCGTCTCCTTCCTCCGCGCGAGCCTGTTTCACCCAATCCCTTGGAGCGGATGCCCATCCACGAAGGGGCGCTCAGGCGTTTCAGGCCCACTGGATTAGTGAAGGGCCTCTAGCCAGGGCGGGTGGCTCTTGGGTACCTTGGCGGGTATCTGGGGACGAATCGGGGGAGATGAATCAATGGGGTTGCAGGGGAGCCGTCGACGTCCGGTCCGCATTCGCCGGGCCGACATGAAGCGAAGCCAGCGGATGAAGGTCGCCTTCGGAGTGTTCCGCTTCTGCCTCTACGGCATGGTGGGCATCAGCTCGGAGATCTTCTTCTACAACCTGGTGCGTATCGCCCGGGACGTCCCCTTCCTGGGGGCGCTGTTTCAGTTCCAGTGGCAGGTGGATGACCGGCTGGGGCTCAACAACATCTGGCATACGCCGGCTGTCACCGCCTACGGGCAGTGCTCGCTGTGGATGTTCCTCATCTACGGCGTCGCATGCTTCTTCTTCGTGGAGCCTGTCTTCAGGCGGATGCTCTACCAACACGCCAGCGCTCGGGCGGCTGTGTATGGGATTGGCATCCTGGTCTTCGAGGCCTTCAGCGGCCTCTTGCTCGAGCGGCTCACCGGCTACCGCATCTGGTACTACGCGGACGCGGGCGCCATCTTCTGGCAGATGACGTCGCTCTACATCCTGCCCATCTGGATGCTGACCGGGCTCATCGCCGAGTTCATCTACAGGGAGCTGATGGACCCGGATCTCATGGCGGCCTTGGAGTCTCCGCTCCCCGCCACGCCGGAAGAGACCGAGGCCTCCTTCCAGCTGATGCGGTAGGTGCAGGCGTGGCCGTCGTAGTTGGACGGCTCCACGCGCACTTCCTGGGCTCCGGCGACGCGGAGCCCCGCATGGATGATGCCAGCGGTGAAGTCAGGGTAGGCCCCCACTTCGTTCATCCACAGCTCGAACTGGGTGGGGGAGAGCTCCGAGAGCTTCGACTCGGTGTAGTTGTTGCCCGCCCGGAAGTTCTGCGTGGCCCGCATGAGCGTCCTGCGAGGCCCTAGCACGCGCAGCAGCGACAGCACCGCACGGCCGAGCATCGTCTCCCGGAAGCCCTCGATGTAGGCCTCGCCCAGCTTCCACGTCCCCTGGGCAACCGAATCCCGAGGGAACAGCTCCTCCGCGGCGATGCGCAGGAAGGCCATCCAGGACTCAAAGGAGTAGGCGGGACGGAGTTTCTGGTCCACATCGAGCCCCGCCTGCCTCAGGCGCTCCTTGCAGGCAGGCGTCAGCCGCCCCTGCAGCGCGCGGAGGAAGAGGGCTTCGATGGTCTGCTCAAAGACGAGAAGCTCGTCAGCCATGAGGAGTGAACTCTAGCCGACGAGCTTCTCATTGTGAACCGCGACTCCAACCCGGAGCGTAGGACTCCGGGAGGAGGGACTCAGGGGGCCGGGGTAGGCGCCGGCGTACCCGTGTCGACCTGGGTTCCCTGGATGATGGCGTTCGACGGCAGCTCGGTCGCCATGCCGAGGACCTTGGCACCCGCCGCCTTCGCGCCGTCCAGGGCCGCGATGAGCCGACCGTAGTTGGTCGCGTCGTCCGCCATGAAGAAGACGACCTTCTCGTCCGGCTTCTTCGCCGCCAGCATCCGGGTCAGGCGGGTGACGTAGTCGGCCGCGGAGATCTTCTCCGTGTTGATGGAGTAGCCGCCGTCCTTGTCCAGGAGGACCACGAGCTGCTGATCATTCGGATCCGGCGGAGGCTGGTTCTCCTCCACCTCGGTGTCCGGCACGCGCACCAGGATGTCCTTCTCCAGGAGGGGCGTGACGACCATGAAGATGATGAGGACCAGCACCACGTCGACCAGCGGCGTGACGTTGATCTCCGAGTTGGGCGGCGTCTGCGGCTTCACCCACTGTCGCTGCTTGTGGCCGGCCATTACTTCTTCTCCTCGACGCCGAGCGCGATCTGCTTGGCCTTGGCCTTGCGGGCCACGTCCAGCACCTTGCGCACGTCGCCCACGTTCACGGTGTTGTCACCCTTGAGCAGGATCTTCTTGCCCGGATCCTTCACCAGCTCCTGCGCGATGCGGTCCTGCAGGGCCTGCTCGTCCACCTGGTCGTTCTCCACGAACACCTTCTTGTCCGGGGTGATGGAGACGTAGAGAGGATCCGAGTCCTTTCCCTTCTCCTTCTCGATTTCGGTGGCCTTCGGCAGCTCCACGGACTTGCCGCGCTGGAGCATGGGGGTGACGACCATGAAGATGATGAGGAGCACCAGCACCACGTCCACCAGCGGCGTGACGTTGATCTCGCTCTTGATGCCCCCCTTGGGGCCAGCTGACATTCCCATGCGTTTATCCTGCTTCCTGGTGGTGGAAGCCCGCCGCCCGGAGTGGCTCCGTCGACCCCCGGACTTCAGGGGCCGCGTTCAAGCCGGGAGGCGGGCCTCGGGTCGTCCCCGGGCTCGCCGGTGACTGCTCAGGCCGCGTGCGAGGAGCTCGCGCCGCCGCCCATGTGGCGGGCCACCACGTCGAGGAACTCGTTGGAGGACTCGCTGATGTCCACCGAGCGAGCATCCACCCAGCCCTGCAGGAAGTTGTACGCCATCACGGCGGGGATGGCCACGAGCAGACCGAAGGCGGTGGTGATGAGCGCCTCGGCGATACCCGCGGAGATGGTGCCCAGACCGCCGGAGCCGGCCGCCGCCATGAGCTGGAACGCGTTGACGATACCCATTGTCGTGCCGAGCAGACCGACGAACGGCGCCGTCGAGCCGACCGTGGCCAGAAGGCCCAGGCCGCGCTTCATGCTCTGCACTTCGCGCTGCGCCTGACGCTCCAGGGCGCGAGCCACCGACTCCACCGCGACGTCCTTGTTGTTGGGGCTGATGCGGTACGCGGTGAGGCCGGAGTTGATCACGCGGCCCAGGTGACCCACGTCCTTGCCCAGGTTCGTGTTGGCCGCGGTGGTCAGGTCGCCCTTCGCCAGGATGGCGCCCATCTTGGCCGCGAAGTTGCGGCTGTCGGACCGGGTCTTCCGGAAGACGATCATCCGCTCCGCCATCACGACCAGGGACGCCACCGACATGATGGCCAGGGTGAAGATGATCATACGGGCGAACGTGCCCGTGTGGTGCCAGATATCGATGAGAGTGAATTGCATGGCTTGATTTAGCGCTCCTCCTCACGAGCGCGATGTGGTCGGCGGTGCTTCTCTACGGCGCGCCCGGATCAGCGCGGCAGCTTCAGGTTCAGGGTGAAGGTGTAATCCACCTGGACTGGACGTCCCTGGAACGTCACGGGCTTGTAGCGTGACGAAGTCAGTGCGTCCATGACGGCCTGCTCCATGTGGGGAAGGGGCTTGATGACTCGGCAGCGCTCCACTCGACCTTCCACGGTGATGACGCACTTGACGATCATCGTTCCCTGCACGCGCGACTCGAGCGCTTCACGCGTGTACTCGGGCGAAGGGCCCGAGACCTTCTCGGGACGGGTCATGCCCGCGCCGAACGGCAGCACTTCGGTTCCGGTGCCGCCCAACTGGCCGCCGACCACGCCGCCAATCACGCCACCGACGACGCCGCCCACGACACCACCGGCGACGCCACCTTCGACACCACCCTCGACGGCCTCTTCGGTCGGCTCCTCCGCCGCCTCTTCAGGCTGCTCGGTCGGCTCGACCTCCTTGGGGACCTCTTTCGGGATCTCCTTGGGCTGGACGATGGCGTCCGGCTTCTTGGGCTTCTTCGGCGTCGTCTTGGGCTTGGAGGTCGCCGCGGGGGGAGGGGGCGGCGGAGGAGGAGGCGGCGGAGGGGCCATGGTGGCCTTCAGCGTCACCTCGATCTCCTTCTCCTCCTCGACCGGTGGCCTCGTGGACAGGACGTAGGCCACGACGAACAGTGCGACGTGTAGGATCACCGAGATGGTGGTTCCCACTCCGAAACGCGCTTTCGGCGTCTGACCGCGGTCAAGGACTGAATCAAACATGTACTGTACTCCTCTTCACCAGTGGACACCCACCACGCCCCGCCCCGATGAAAGGGCGCGCTACCATACAGAAACGGGTTCCGGGTTCAAGCGAGCGCGGTCAAGGAGAACTGACCTGATCGCGCAGTTGCCCCACTGGTAACCAAAAAGCAACGGTCTATTGACAACTGCTTGACCTCGGATATTTTCCCCAGTCATTTTCGGTTGCAGCCCACCTTGGAGGGGTCTGGTATGCACTTGAACCGAGTGCTCCGGGAAACCGGAGTTGTCCTGGCCGCAGGTCTGCTTTATGGATCGGCGGCTTTCGCGCAGTCGAGCACGATGATCGGAACGGTCATCGACTCACAGAGCCGGCAGCCTGTCGCTGATGTGGTAGTGACCGCAACCTCGCCCAACCTTCAGGGTGAGCAGATGGTGGTTACTGACGCTCAGGGCAACTACCGTATTCCCCAGCTTCCGCCGGGTACGTACACCCTGCGGTTCGAGAAGGAGCAGTACAAGCCGTACGCGCGTTCTGACGTCCAGCTGCGCCTGAACCGCACCATCCGCGTCAACGTCGAGCTGCTCCCCGAGTCCCTCGGTGAGGTGGTTGAGATCGTCGGCGCCCCGCCGACCATCGACGTGGGCTCCACGACCACGGGCGTCAACGTGGATCAGGAGTTCATCAAGCGCATCGCGGTCGCCCGTCCGGGCGGCAAGGGCGGCGCGGCTCGCTCGTTCGAGTCCCTGGCCGAGCTGGCGCCTGGCGCCCAGAACGACCAGTACGGTGTCTCCATCAACGGTGCGACCTCGCCTGAGAACGGCTACGTGGTGGACGGTCTGTCCACGAACGACCCGGCCTACGGCGTGAACGCCAGCCCGATGAGCATCGAGTTCGTGCAGGACGTGAACATCATCACCGGCGGTTACATGCCGGAGTTCGGTCGCTCCACGGGCGGTGTCATCAACGCGGTGACCCGGTCGGGCTCCAACGAGTTCCACGGAACGGTCTTCGCGAACTGGACCCCTGGAACCCTGGAAGGCAACCGCAAGATCGTCCGGTCGGAAGGCACGGTCATCAGCGGTCTGAACGAGCTGAAGAACCTGGGTGACTTCGGTGCCACCCTCGGCGGTCCGATCATCAAGGACAAGCTGTGGTTCTTCGCCGGCTTCACGCCGTCGTTCACGCGCTACCAGCACACCCGTACGCTCAACGCGCTCCGTCTGGACCCGACCACGGGTGAGACGCAGACCGACTCGAGCGGCTTCTCCATCGTCGACCCGATCCGCGGCTCGGACCGTCAGTACTACGCCGACAACCGGACGATTCAGTACATGGGCAAGCTGACGTACCTCATCAACCAGGACCACAACGTCTCGCTCGCCCTCAACGGCACGCCGACGACGACCGGTGGCCTGGGCAAGCTGTCCATCAACCCGCAGTCGGGTGCCCTGCCGGGTGCGATCACGACCCGTCCGGGTGACTTCGGTCAGCTGGAGACCAACGCCAACGCCACCGCGGTCGCGCTGAAGTACGCCGGCGCGTTCATGGAGAAGAAGGTCCTGGTCGACGCGACGTTGGGCTGGTTCCACCAGACCGCGTCCACGCTGCCCGCGGACGGCAGCAAGCTGGGCAGCAGCCAGGGCCTCGCGGGCTACGCGCGCATGCAGTACACCTCTCCTCGTCGACTGACCGTCTTCGAGGGCCTGCCCGCCGGGCAGGAGGGCGCGTGCGACCCGGTCATCGTGAATGCTGGTACGCCGGATGAGGAGATCATCGAGCGTTGCCCTGTGACGGGTTACTTCGTCGGTGGCCCGGGCTACATGAGCGACTCCACGCTGGATCGCTACCAGGTCAACGCGAAGGCCACCTACCTGCTGAACGCCCTCGGCACCCACGTGCTGAAGGCTGGCGCGGACGCGGAGTTCCTGTCCTACGACCAGCTCAAGGCGTACGGCGGCGGCGTGTACTTCGCCGAAGGTGCGAACTACGGCGCCGCGAACGGCTTCGGTCCGACGTACAACAACGGCCAGCCGTACAGTGGCAACACGGTTCGCGACTTCCGTCGCTACGGCTACCAGGCGTCCCCTGACAGCCCGATCACCCAGCTGACCCAGCAGTCCAAGACCACCAGCACCACGGTCGGTGGCTTCCTGCAGGACTCCTGGTCGATCGCCAACCGCGTCACCCTGAACCTGGGTGTTCGCTACGACGTGCAGGCGATGTACGGCGGTGACGGCGAGCTGGCGCTCATCATGGGCAACCAGTGGTCGCCTCGCCTCGGCGCCATCGTCGACCCGTTCGCCAACGGCCGCACCAAGTTCTTCGTGAACTACGCTCGGTACTACGAGCAGGTTCCGCTGAACATGATGGACCGCGCGTTCCCGGGCGAGCGCCGCTACGAGGCGCGTCGCGCCTTCGCGGAGCCGGGTGAGTCTGGTGGCTGCGATCCGTCCCGCCGCGAGAGCCAGGAGACGGACTGCCGCAACCCGAACTACGTCGTCAACCTGCCGGAGGGCAACCGCAACCCGAACCGCCTCTACACGGGCGGCAAGGTGGAGAACGAGCCCATCGACCCGGACATCCAGCCGCAGTCGTCCGAGGAAGTGGTGGTCGGTGCTGAGTACGAGCTCATCGCGAACACCCGCGTGGGCGCCAGCTACACCCACCGCAACATGAACATGGTCATCGAGGACATGAGCCGCGATGACGGCAACTCGTACTTCCTCGGTAACCCGGGCAGCGGCTTCGCCAAGGAGTTCCCGAAGCCGGAGCGTAACTACGACAACGTCACGGTCTACCTGAACCGCACGTTCTCGGACGGCTGGCTGGCCCAGGCGAACTACACCTGGTCCCGTCTGTACGGTAACTACCCCGGTCTGTTCCGCCCGGAGACGGCTCAGCTCGACCCGAACATCCTCTCGGACTTCGACCTGGTCTCCCTGCTGACCAACCGCACGGGTCTGCTGCCCTTCGACCGTACGCACCAGATCAAGGTGTTCGGCGCGAAGGAGTTCAACTTCACCAACGCGCTGTCCGCGAGCGTCGGTGTCTCCTACCGCGGCAACTCGGGTACGCCGATCAACTACTTCGGTGCGCACTCCCTCTACGGTGAGGACGAGTCCTTCGTCCTCCCCCGTGGCGCGGGTGGCCGGACCCCCTGGATCAACACGATCGACTCCAACATTGGCGTCAACTACCGTGTCAGCAAGGACAGCATGCTGTCCGTGACCCTGGACGTCTTCAACCTCTTCAACTTCCAGGGCGTGTCCGGCGTGGATCAGACGTACACCCGGCTCCCCGTGGCCCCGATTGCGAACGGCACGCCGAGCGACCTGCCCGGCAACGTGACCTGGCAGCCGGGTGAAGAGCGTGATGAGGCGTTCGGCTCGGTGGATGGCGACATCAACCCGAACTTCAAGAACCCGACCTCCTACCAGGCGCCGCGTCAGATGCGTATCGGCGTCCGGTACACGTTCTAGTCACTGGCCCTTTCGGAACGGGAAATACAAGTCACATGACCAAGAACATCCTGAAGGTCACGATGGTTCTCGTCGGCGCGGCGACCGCGCTGACGGGCTGCAACTTCGACCAGCCCGAGGCCCCCTGCTTCGTGCAGGACCACGTCAGCTGGGTCGCGCGGTACGACCTCGTTGACACGCCCAAGCAGGCGGACGGTTCCGCCTGCACCAACGTCGAGGGACAGAAGGCACCGGCCGCTGAGGCTGTCGGCGTCTTCAAGTTCACCGACCCGGACGACCTGACCAAGTCGCTGCTCACCATCCGCCCTGCCGGGTTGGCGAGCCGCGGTGCGCTGGATCCGAACAGCCCGACGACGCAGCAGACGGCGCTGGGTGCGTTCGCTTCCGAGCCGACGAACGACTTCTGCGCGGCCCCGACGCTGTCGCTTGCCTCGGTCAATGCCCAGGCGGCGAGTGCGACTGTTCCGGCGACGTCGATCTCCTACCAGTACAAGAACATGGAGGTCTACGCGGCCGCGGCGGTTCCCGGGACGCAGATGCGTGGCGAGCTGGTCTACACCCGCGACGGTTGCATCTCGACCTACGCGGTTCGTGCCCTGTGGCCGGCGGTGTCCTGCGACCCCAGCTCCGCGACGGCTTGCGGTCCTGGTACGGCGAACCTGAACCCGGACTTCGCGGCTGAGTGCGTTCGGACGAGCGCGACGGCGGGCATCTGCGCCCCGTCGAAGCCCATCCCGTCGCTCCGCTAGTCGTCCTTCGTTGAACAGCGCCACTCCCTGGAGTGGCGCCTCGCGGCCCCGGCAGCCCTCCTCAGGGAGTGGACTGACGGGGCCGCGGTGTTTTAAGGGCTGTACCTGTCTGGAGGCACATGGAGGGCCGTTACTCACTCATCCACCACGTCCGCTCGCTGCTGGAGGACGAACAGGGCACCCTCTACAAGGAGGCGCCCTACCGCGTGGCCCTGTGCTACCCGAGCCCCTATCACGTGGGGATGAGCTCGCTGGGGTTCCAGGCCATCTATCGCGAGATTCATGAGCACCCGGGGGCGACGGCGGAGCGCGTCTTCCTTCCGGACGACGTGGAGGCGTTCAAGCGCACGCGCGCACCCCTGTTCTCCTGGGAGTCGCAGGCACCTGTCTCCAGCTTCGCCATGCTGGCGTTCTCCGTCGCGTACGAGCTGGAGCTGACCGGTCTCTTCTCGATGCTGGAGCTGGCGGGGCTGCCATTGCTGGCGGAGGAGCGCCAGGGCGGACGGCATCCCTTGGTGGTCGCCGGGGGGCCGCTGACGTTCTCCAATCCGGATCCGCTGGAGCCCTTCGTGGACGTGCTCGTCCAGGGCGAGTCCGAGGACCTGATCCACGTCCTGGTGGAGGCGGCGGCTTCCATGGACCGCGAGGCGCTGTTGGATCATCTGGCGCGCACCCCTGGCTTCCGCGTCCCGGGGCGGGGCGGACAGCGCTACCACGTCGCGCGGGCGATGGACTCGAGGCTGCCCGCCCGCTCCCAAATCGTCACGTCGCATACCGAGCTGCGGTCGATGTTCCTCATCGAGCCGGAGCGGGGCTGCTCTCGGGGCTGTCACTACTGCGTCATGCGGCGCACCACCAACGGAGGGATGCGCACGGTGCCTCCGGAGCGGGTGTTGTCGCTCATTCCGGATCATGCCCGGCGGGTGGGCCTGGTGGGCGCGGCGGTGACAGATCATCCCCGCATCGTCGAGTTGCTGCGCACCATCGTGGACTCAGGCCGCGAGGTGGGGGTGTCTTCGCTTCGCGCGGACCGGCTGACCCAGGAGCTGGTGAACCAGCTGCGCCGGGGCGGGGCGACGAACCTGACGGTGGCGGCGGACGGGGCCTCGCAGCGGATGCGGGACATGGTCGACCGCAAGCACTCGGAGGAGCAGATTGTCCGCGCCGCGGAGTTCGCGCGCACGGCGGGCATGAAGCAGCTCAAGGTGTACAACGTGGTGGGGCTGCCCTTCGAAGGGGAAGAGGACATCGACGAGCTCATCCGCTTCACCGCCGAGCTGTCGCGCATCCTGCCCGTGGCGTTGGGCGTGGCCCCCTTCGTGGCCAAGCGGAACACGCCCCTGGATGGGGCTCCCTTCGCGGGCATTCGCGAGGTGGAGACCCGGCTGGAGCGGCTGCGCAAGGGGCTGCGCGGGCGTGCCGAGGTGCGTCCCACGTCCGCGCGGTGGGCCTGGGTGGAGTACATGCTGGCCCAGTGCGGTCCGGAAGGCGGGTTGGCGGCGATGGATGCCTGGCGCGCTGGAGGCAGCTTCTCCGCCTGGAAGAAGGCCTTCGAGGGGCGGGGCTGCGAGCCCTACATGGCCCGGCGGGTGGAGGATGGTCGGCGCAACCCCACGCTCTGGCCCACTGTTCCGAAGGTGGCGCCGTCCGCGTCCGCCGCGTGACGGGAAGGCGCAAGTGCCGGTGCACGAAGGGCCCTGCTTCCGCTAGAAGTCCGGTGGCGCCGATGGCCGGCGCCCAGAGGCAGCGGAGAATCAGGTGAGCACGCAGCGCGTGGACAAGGCGTGGCAGCAGAAGGGCCTCAAGGAGTACTCGACGGAGGCCCTGCTCGGTACGCTCGGCCACTACGGCATTCCCGTGGCCGAGGAAGACTTCCGGAAGCTCTCGGAGACGACCTTTCCTCTGGGCATCGCCCAGCACTGGAAGGCGAAGTGGAAAGGCACGGGCCCGTTCAAGGACTTCATCGTCGCGGCGGCGGTGGAGTTGTGGCGGCGCTGGCTGCCGGACCGTGTGGCCCCGCATGAGGTGACGGAGGCGCTGGCCTCGCTCATGAGGGCGCTGCTGCAGCTCCTCAATGGCGCCACCGACGCGCCCGTGGGCCCTGCGTTCGAGCGGATGACCACGCTGCGCTCTAAGATGCCCCTGGATGACAAGGGCGCTCCCCAGGAGCGCTTCATGCAGGAGTCGCTCGCGCCCTTCTCGGAGAAGGACGCGGAGTTCTTCGACCGGCTGGCGGAGACGCTGGCTCGCTCGGGCCATCCGGCGCACGGCGACTCCTTCGCGGAGCTGGAGGAGTTCTTCCTGCCAGACCGCAAGGGCATCTCGAAGGCCATCGTGCGCGCGGCGCGCGGGGAGCAGGACGCGGCCGTGGTGGACCTCGTGAAGCTGACCGAGGACACGGCGCGCACGCCCATCGCCCGGATTCTGGCTGTGGATGGACTCATCCACCTCCAGGCGAACGGCCAGGCCGCCTCCGCGGGACGCATGTTGCTGGAGTGGGCCGAGTCGACGAAGGACCTGCACCTCGCGCTGGACCTGGTGCCGCGTCTGGAGCACGTCTACAAGGCGCAGAACGACCGAGTCTCGCTGCTGGAGCTGATGCAGACGGCCGAGCGTCTCGAGGCCGAGCACGACCGCGTGCACCCCGGTCACCGCCGCCACCGTCACAATCACAACCACGGCTGATGTCTCCCGCGCGGTGCACGATGGTCGTGCGCCGCGCGGTGCAGTCCTCCTGATGCGCTGAGCGGGCCCCTCGCCTGATGCGTGGTGCCCACCGCGCCCGGTGAGAGAGGCGCCTGGCGTGGAGCTCCCGTGCGCCGCGGAGGGCGCGTGCCGCGCCGGGGCCGAGCGCCTGGTCTCACTCCGCGGTGCTGGTGCCTTCCGCTCCGCCCTTGGCCTGCGTGCGCCGGGGCTTCCTCTTGCGAACGGGCTTGGTGTCCGAGGCCGCGGGTGGACCGTTCTCGGTGGTGGCCACCGTCGCGACCTCCTCCGCGGGAGGAGGGGCTTCGTCCTCCTTCGAGGGCAGCGGCGTCGAGCGCTTGAGGGGAATCTTGAGGACGTTGGGAACACCTTCCGACACGTCTCGCGTGGAGACGACGGCGCCCACGGTCGTGTAGCGGATGGCGCCTGTCTGCGTGAAGGCGTGCTTGAGCGGATACGACTTGGCCCTCGGGAGGAACCAGTCGCGCGCGGCCTTGAGCGGCAGCACGTGCATCTCTCCCTGCGAGAGGAACACGTACACCAGCAGGTCCGCCCCGCTGTAGAGGAAGCAGCCGGGCGTGTCCTTCTCGAGGTTGGACACCAGCTCGAAGAAGTAGCGCCGGCGAGTCGCGTTCCGGTCGCCCTTCACCTCGATGCCGCGCACCTCCCCGGAAGGCAACTCCCAGAGGAGGTCCACCCCTCGGTGCTGGAAGCGCGGGTCCGACTGCACGTCATGAACGCGCGAGCCCGGCTCGGTTTCCAGCAACCACGCCCTTGCGTGCTGCACGGCGCGGTCGGCCGCGCCCTGCACGCCCTTCATGCTGAAGCTGCGTGCCATGTCCTACCGGCGCAGCTCGACGCCCGTCGCCACCAGCTGCACTTCGCGGGGCTTGCCGTCCGCGCCGCGCGGGACGATGGCGCCTTCGCTCTCGTAGTGGGACGCGTGGCTCTCACTCAGCTCCGCCACCTTCACGACGCCTTCCACGCGCGCCTGCGCGCCCGCGGAGTCGAGCGGAACGAAGAAGCCGTAGTCCTTGAACGTCACGCGCACGCCGGGGCCCTTCGCCGCGTCGGTGGCGAGCTCCATCCAGCAGCCCTTGCGCTCGCACGCCTTGCGCACGCGTCCCTCGAGCGTCACCGTCTTGCCCTCGTGCGGCTGGGGCTTGGTCAGCAGGTCCGCGAGCTTCACGGGGTTGGCGCCCTTGAGGGCCTCGCCACGGGTGAGCTTCCAGTTGTCCTGGGAAGAGGCGGCGGCCTCGGGCTTGGGCGCGGCCTTGGCGGCGTCGGCGGGGTGGTGGCAGTCGCTGGCGGCCGCCTTGTCCTCGCTCCCGGCCTTGGCGGGCGTCTTCTTGTCGCCAGCGAAAGCCAGCAGGGGAACAGCGACCAGCAGCATCAGGGACGTGCGGAGCGAGTTCATGACTCGCTCGCTTAGCCAAAACTCGTTGCCCCGGCAAGACGAGGCCCGTACTACACTGTCACTCCCAGACACCTCTCGGCGGGTCGCGCATGAAGGTCTTCATCCCTCCTCGCAATCGCCGGCTTGGCACGGTGGACTACATGGGGCTCATGGGCCTCGTGGGGTTGCTGGTGGCCCGATACATCCCGGTGGCCCGAATCATCCCGTTCTGGGGTTGTGTGCTGCGCGAGCGTACAGGGTGGCCCTGCCTCGGTTGTGGGCTGACCCGGGTGGCGGACCGGGTGTCCCACTTCAACTTCGAGGGCGCCTGGGAGGCCAATCCCCTGGGGACGGTGGCCGCCCTCCTGTTCGCCCTGGCGGCGGTGGCCATGGTAGTGCACCTGGTCTTCGCCGTCCCCATTCCTGAAATCCGGCTCTCGGCGAAGGAGTGGAGGGCGTTCCAGGTGGTGATGCCTGTCATCGTCCTGGTGAATTACGCCTACGTGGTGGTGAAGACGCGCTTCCCCCACCTGCTGCTATAGAGCGAGGTGTCGTGACTCTCGCGCTCGTGCTGCTGGGCTATCTCGCCGGCTCCATCCCTTTCGGTGTCCTGCTGACGCGGTGGCTGCGTGGCGTGGACGTGCGCCAAGGGGGCAGTGGAAACATCGGCGCCACCAACGTCACCCGGGTCGCGGGCAAGAAGCTGGGTGCGCTGGTGCTGGTGTTGGATGCGCTGAAGGGCGCGCTGCCGGTGGCGCTCGCGGTGCGGCTGGTGCCGGGCCAACCCCTGGTGCATGTGATGGTGGGGCTGGCCGCGGTGCTGGGCCATGTCTACCCGGTGTGGCTGAAGCTCCACGGGGGTAAGGGCGTGGCGACGGCGCTCGGGGTGTTGCTGGTGCTCGCTCCGTGGGCCGCGCTGGCCGCGGGCACGGCGTTCATCGCCATCTTCCTGCTGTCGCGAGTCAGCTCCCTGGGCTCGCTCTTCGCGGGCGCCACGGCGGTGGGCACGACGGCCTGCACCGCTCCGGCGACCGAATACACGGGCCTCTCAGCCTTCCTCTTCGTCGTCATGCTGTGGACGCACCGGAGCAACATCGGCCGGCTGCTGCGTCGCACCGAACGGCGCTTCTGAGCCTTCCTCGCCGCCCCCCGAGGCGCGGTAGCCGAGCAGGTTGCATTCGATGGGGCCGTTCCACAGCTCCCTGCGGGACGAGGGGCGCGCGTGGAAGGCGCTCTCGAAGGCGGGGTTGCCGCAGAGCACCCAGACTCGCCAGCCGGGCACGCGCAAGGCCTCGCCCAGCTTGTAATAGAAGCTCTTCATGCCCTTCTGCCCGCCCGTGCCAATGCGGTCTCCGTAGGGCGGATTGGTGAGCAGCAGGCCGTGGGTGGCGGGGAGGTGCGGCATCCGCGTGGCGTCGCCCTCGGTGAGGGAGATCTCCTCCGACAGCCTGGCGGCGCTCACGTTGCGTTGCGCGGCTTCGAGCGCCTCGGGGTCCTTGTCCAGGCCCCAGATGGGGACCTCCACCTTGCGCTCGTTGCGGCGGGCATCCGCGCGCAGGTCCGCGAGCAGCTCGCGAGCGCGCGCCCCCAGCTCCGGCCAGCGCTCCACCGCGAAGTCCCGGTTGAGGCCCGGGGCCCGCTTCCGCGCAATCATCCCGCCTTCAATCAGCAGCGTGCCGGAGCCGCACATCGGGTCGACGAGGGCTTCGTCTCCCGTGTAGCGCGCGGCGCGCAGGATGGCGGCGGCCAGCGTCTCCTTGAGCGGAGCGACGGTGGGGCGCACGCGATAGCCTCGGCGGTTCAGGGAATCGCCACAGAGGTCCAGCGAGAGCGAGAGGGTGTCGCGAGACAGGTGCGCGACCACGCTCACGTCGGGGTCCTTCGTGTTGACGTCGGGCCGCGTGCCCACGACGTCGCGCATCCGGTCGACGATGGCGTCCTTCACCTTGAGGGCGACGAAGCCGGAGTGGCTGTGCTCGCTGTCCTTCAGCGTGGCGTCCACCGCGAACGTGGTGGTGGGCGTCAGGTGCTCTTCCCAGGGGACGCTCCTGACGGCCTCGTAGAGGCCCGCGGCGCCACGGGCCTCGAAGGCGCCCAGGGGGGGGTAGAGGACTCGCATCGCGATGCGAGACCAGAGGCAGACCATGAGCGCCTCGTCGAGCGAGGCCATGAACCGCACGCCTCCTCGGTCCTGGCGGATGCGGCGCGCGCCGAGCTCCTTGAGCTCGTCCGCGAGCAGGTCCTCGGTGCCGCGAGCCGTGGTGGCGAAAAGGGCAATACGTTCAGCCATGAGACCCCCGCCCATAAACGACCTGGGACCGCTTGGGAACCCACAAGACGCTGGAAGTGTGGCCCGCATGGTTTCCACGGGCCCGGAATCCGGGGGGGGGCCGGCGGGCACTCGAGAGCCCGTATCGCCCGCTGGTGGCCTGGGAGGGGCCGCGGGTCTCCTCCCGACAAGCGCCGCGCCTGAAATGAAAAGGGGCGCCCGGATCTCGCCGGGCACCCCTGGGAACTTCATCCGTCTCGAGCGCTACATCGCTCCGGCGCCCGGCATGTCACCCACGCCTCGGATGAGCACCTCGCGAGGCTTGGCGCCGTCCGCGGCGCCCACGATGCCGTCTCGCTCCATCCGCTCGATCATGCGCGCGGCGCGGTTGTAGCCGATGCGCATCTTGCGCTGGAGCATCGAGATGGAGACCGCGCGCATCTCGCTGACCACCGCGAGCGCCTGGTCGTACAGCTCGTCGGACAGCTCGTCCTCTTCGCCACCGGACTCCACGTCCTCGTCGCGCGGCTTGAGGATGGACTCGTCGAAGACAGGCTTGCCCTGGGCCTTGAGGTGGTCCACCGCCTTCTTGATTTCGTCTTCCGACACGAAGGCGCCGTGCACGCGCTGCAGGTGGGCGCTCGTCGGCGGCATGATGAGCATGTCGCCCATGCCCAACAGGGCCTCGGCGCCCACCGTGCCGAGAATCGTCATCGAGTCCGGCTTGGAGCGCAGCATGAAGCTGATGCGCGTGGGGAAGTTCGCCTTGATGACGCCCGTGACGACGTCCGTGGACGGACGCTGCGTGGCGACCATCAGGTGGATGCCGGCCGCGCGCGCCATCTGCGCCAGGCGCGCCACGTACGTCTCCACCTCGCGGCTGGCCACCATCATCAGGTCCGCCAGCTCGTCGATGATGACCACGATGTAGGGCAGCTTCTTGAGCTCCTTCTTCTCCGGCTTGCTCGAAGCGGCCTCCAGCGCGGCCTCGGTCCCGTCGTCCTCGGCCTCCAGCTCGGGCACGGTGTCCTGGGGCGCGGGCTCCTCCTCAGACATCACCGCCTCGCGCACGTCCTCTTCGTCCTCGCGAGGCGCGGCCACGCCCAGGGCATCCGCGTTCGACGCGCTCCCTTCGACGTCCAGCACCAGCATCTTCTTGGGCTTGGACTTCTTGGGCGCGGGCTCGACGGCGGAGAGGGCTTCCTTCACCTCGGAGGCGGAGCTCTCCACCAGCTTGTTGTAGCCGGCGATGTTGCGCACGCCCGCCTCGGACAGCATCTGGTAGCGGCGCTCCATCTCCTCCACGGCCCAGCGCAGCGCGAGCGCCGCCTTCTTCGGGTCCGTCACCACCGGCAGCAGCAGATGCGGGATGCCCTCGTAGACGGAGAGCTCCAGCATCTTCGGGTCCACCATGATGAAGCGCACCTCCTCCGGTGTGGACTTGAGGAGGATGCTCATGATCATCGAGTTGACGGCCACGGATTTACCCGAGCCCGTCGTACCGGCGATGAGCAGGTGGGGCGCCTTCGCCAGGTCGAAGACGTACGGCATGCCCTCGATGTCCTTGCCCACGCACATGGTCAGCTTGCTGGAGCCCTTGAGGAACGCGTCCTGCTCGGCGATCTCCTTCAGGTAGACCGTCTCGCGGTCCCTGTTGGGGACCTCGATGCCGACCACGCCCTTGCCGGGGATGGGCGCGACGATGCGCACCCGCATCGCCTCCATCGCCATGGCCAGGTCATCCGCGAGCGCGGCAATCTTGCTCACCTTGATGCCAGGGCCCGGCAGGAACTCGTACATGGTGACGACAGGGCCGGGGCGAATCTCCACCACCTCGCCGACGATGCCGAAGTCCGCCAGCTTCGCGCGCAGCTTCTCCGCCGTGGACAGGAACGCGTCCTTGTCCAGCTCCGAGCGCTCCTTCTTGTTGTACTCGAGCACGTCCAGCGGAGGCAGCGTGAAGCTCTTGCGGTCCCCGACGAACTCGAACTGCTCCTGGCTCTTCTTCGCGGTGGGCTTGGGCGGCGCCTTGGGCTCCACGATGAGCGGCATGCGCGCCAGCGCCGAGGACTGAGGCGCGGGCGCACTGGCCACCGGAGCCGCGGGCGGGTGCACGATGGGCGCGGCGATGACGGGGGCCGCAGGCGCGGGCTCGGTCGACTCTGGCAGCGCGGCGACGGGCGTCGCGGAGGGGCCCGTGACGATGTTGGGCGTCTTCCTGCGGCCACGCGGGGGCTCGACGCCCTCGGGGACAATGGGCGTGGAGTGGGGCGCGGGCGCGAGGAACGACGCGGCCCAGGCCGGGTCCGCTCCAGGCGCCGGACGCTTCTCCGGGGCGGCGCGGACGGCCAGCTTGTCGGCGGGCACGGGCGGCGAGGACGTGGGCGGCAGCGAGTCCGTCTCCGCGGGCAGGACCTTCTTCTTCTCGAGCTTCTCGCGCTCGCGATTCTCCTTGAGGGCCAGCTTGTTGGCCGCGGCCTGCTCCTTCTCCGTCTGGCGGGCCAGACGCACGGCCTCCTCGGCCATGGCCTCCGCTTCCGCGGCTTCGGCCTCCTCGGCGGCGCGCTCGGCCTCGGCGAGCTCCTCTTCGTCCGCCTCCAACTGCGCGAGGAAGGCTGCCTCCTCCAGCTTCTCTTCGGCCACGCGCTCCTGGCGGGCCTTGTAGGCCACCTTCTGCGTCTCCCAGAACGCGTGCGCGGACTCGGAGATGCGGCGGCCCAGGACACACATGCCGGCCCACACCAGCGAGCACAGCTTGAAGAACGTGTACTGCGTGCCGACGATGAGCGCCGCGGCGCTGATGGCGGTGACGAGGATGACGGTGCCGACGGTGGAGAACAGCCCCTCCAGCACGCCGCCCAGGCTCGCGCCCAGCGCGCCGCCGGGAGGGTGTGCCCAGCCCTTGTCACCCGCGAAGATGAGCTGCGCGAGCACGGCGACGCTCGCGGTCAGCAGGAAGAGGCTGATGACCTGGGGGGCCCGCTTGCGGTCGCGGTTGCCCACGAAGAGCACCATGGCCGTGTAGGCGCCTCCGATGGGGGCCAGGTAGGCGCAGACCCCCAGCAGCCCTCGCAGGGTCTCCGCGATGAGGTGCCCCATGGGGCCCACCGCGTTGCGGAAGCCTGGACCGACCCGGTCATGGGCGTCGAACGTGGCCACCGACAACAGTGACAGCAGGGACAAGGCGAGCAGGAACACACCGGTGATGGCGCGCGCGGTTGTCCCGCCGTCGCCGTCGTCGATTCCCGCCTTCCGCTTCTTGTCCGCGAGCGCCTTGCGACGCGTCGCGATCTCCTGCCGGGACAGCACTGCCTTCTCCGCCCGACCCTTCTTCGCCGTCATGACCTTCTTCCCTCTGCGCGTCTCAGCCGCGTAGCGGGCTGTAGCAATGCCCGCGACGAGTGTAGGGAGGGAGGGGGTCTGGTCAATTTTCCGGCAGTCCCGCCGGATGACCCAGAAGGGGCCCGAGAGAGGGCCTACATTTCGGCTGCGCCTCCCGGAAGAGGGGGTATGGTGCCGCCACGAATTCTTGGAGGAGTATCGCCATGTCGGACAACGAGAAGCCGTCCTCGACCGAAGAGGAGTACTTCGCTCGCGAGGAAATCGAGAAGAAGCGCAAGCTGGCGCTCCAGCAGGCCGCGCAGACCGCGGAGAAGCAGCGCGAGGACCTCAAGAAGCTGCACTGGATGAAGTGCCCCAAGTGCGGCATGGACCTGCAGACGCTCAAGCAGGGCAACGTGGAGCTGGAGACGTGCTTCAACTGTGGCGGCGTCTTCCTGGACTCGGGCGAGCTGGAGCAACTGGTGAACCAGCACGGCCATGAGGGCAGTGGCAAGGTGATGGGCGCCATTCTCAACCTCTTCAAGCGCAAGTAGGCCGCTTCGAGGAGGCATCGGTCATGGCCCTCACGCTCGAGCAGGTGCGACACGTGGCCACGCTGGCGCGGCTGGCGCTGACTCCTGAAGAGGAGCAGCGCATGGCCACCCAGCTGTCGGCGGTGTTGGACGCGGTGGAGCAACTGCAGTCACTGGATGTGGGGGCCGTGGAGCCCACCTCTCACGCGACGCTCGCGGACTCGCTGTTGCGCGAGGACGTGACGCGGCCGTCGTTGTCGCCGGAGCAGGTGTTGGCCAACGCACCGGCGAAGGTGGGCACGTCGTTCGCGGTGCCCAAAATCATCGAGTAGCCCGGAGGGGCTCACGCCATGCAGCTCACGGACCTGTCGATGCTGGAGCTCGCGGAGAAGCTGGCCGCGGGCCAGGTGTCCTCCGTGGAAGCCACCCGCGCGTGCCTGGAGCGCATCCAGCGGGTGGATTCGACGATTCGCGCCTTCCTGCGCGTGGATGAGAAGGGCGCCCTCGCCGCCGCGGAGGCCAGCGATGCGCGCCGCCGCGCGGGCACTCCGGCCAGCGCCTTGGACGGCGTCCCGGTGGGGCTCAAGGACCTCTTCCTCACCAAGGGACTGGAGACCACCGCCGGCTCGCGCGTGCTCGAAGGCTTCGTGCCGCCGATGGACGCCACGGTGGTGCGCCTGCTGCGCGAAGCGGGGTTGCCCCTGCTGGGCAAGCTCAACCTGGACGAGTTCGCGATGGGCTCGTCCAACGAGTCGAGCGCGTACTTCCCGACGCACAATCCCTGGGACGTGACGCGCACACCGGGAGGCTCCTCGGGAGGCTCGGCGGCGGCGGTGGCGGCGCGCGAGGTGTATGGCGCGCTGGGCACGGACACGGGTGGCTCCATCCGTCAGCCCGCGGCCTTCACCAACACGGTGGGGCTCAAGCCCACGTATGGACGCGTGTCGCGCTACGGCGTCATCGCGTATGCGTCGTCGCTGGACCAGCCCGGGCCCATGACGCGCACGGTGGCGGACGCGGCGGCGCTGCTCCAGGTGCTGGCGGGGCATGACCCGCTGGACTCCACCTCCGCGCCGGTGAAGACGCCGGACTACTCGGCCGAGCTGGAGGGTGGGGTGCGCGGGCTGAAGCTGGGCGTGCCTCGCGAGTACTTCGCGGAGGGCATGGACCCCGAGGTGGAGGCCGCCGTGCGCGGCGCCCTGCGCGAGTACGAGCGGCTGGGCGCGACACTGGTGGATGTGTCGCTGCCGCATACCCGGTACGCGCTGGCGACCTACTACCTCATCGCTCCCGCCGAGGCCTCCAGCAACCTGGCCCGCTACGACGGCGTGCGCTACGGCCTGCGCGCGAAGGATGCGAAGGGGCTCAAGGAGCTGTACGCGCTGACGCGTGAGCGGGGCTTCGGGGCAGAGGCGAAGCGCCGCATCATGCTGGGCACCTACGCGCTGTCGGCGGGCTACTACGACGCCTACTACCTGCGCGCGCAGAAGGTCCGCACGCTCATCCGCGAGGACTTCACGCGGGCCTTCCAGCAGGTGGATGCGCTCCTGGCGCCCATCTCTCCGGTGGCGCCGTTCAAGCTGGGCGAGAAGGTCAACGACCCGCTGTCCATGTACCTGACGGACGTCTACACCCTGCCGTGCAACCTGGCCGGTGTGCCGGGCCTGTCGGTGCCCTGCGGCTTCACGAAGGCGGGGCTGCCGGTGGGGCTCCAGGTCCTGGGGCGGGCGTTCGACGAGGCCCTGCTGCTGCGCATCGCTCGTGCCTTCGAGCGCGAACACGACTTCTTCCGCCGCCTCGCGCCCGTCTAGGGCTCGAGGTCCGCACTCGGTGACTCCGCCATGCCCGTGAGCGATTTCCAGCCCGTCATCGGACTCGAGGTCCACGCGCAGCTCCTCACGAAGTCCAAGATCTTCTGCGGCTGCTCCACTGCGTTCGGCGCGGAGCCCAACCGCAACACCTGTCCGGTGTGCCTGGGCATGCCCGGCGTGCTGCCCGTGCTCAACGCGCGCGTGGTGGAGTTCGCCATCCGCACGGGGCTCGCGCTGGAGTGCGTCGTCAACTCCAAGAGCGTGTGGAGCCGGAAGAACTACTTCTATCCGGACCTGCCCAAGGGCTACCAAATCACGCAGTTCGACCTGCCCGTCTGCGAGCACGGGCGCCTGGTCATCGACACGCCGAGCGGTGAGAAGGTCATCCGCGTCCGCCGCATCCACATGGAGGAGGACGCGGGCAAGAGCGTGCACGACGCGGGCGGTGGGCAGAGCCTGGTGGACTTGAACCGCGCGGGCGTGCCGCTGCTCGAAATCGTCAGCGAGCCGGACCTGCGCGACGCGGACGAGGCGGTGGAGTACCTCAAGGCCCTGCGCGACATCCTCGTGTACCTGGGGGTCAACGACGGCAACCTGGAGGAGGGCAGCTTCCGCTGTGACGCCAACGTGTCCGTGATGCCCAAGGGCTCCGAGACGTACGGCCAGCGCTGCGAGCTGAAGAACATCAACTCGTTCCGCTTCGTGAAGCAGGCCATCGAGTACGAAATCTCCCGGCAGGTGGACGTCATCGAGTCCGGTGGGAAGGTGAGCCAGGAGACGCGCCTGTGGGACGTCAACAAGGGCGTCACCCGCTCCATGCGCAGCAAGGAGGAGGCGCACGACTACCGGTACTTCCCGGAGCCGGACCTGCCGCCGCTGCTCATCGCGAAGGAGCACATCGAGGCGGTGCGGCACGAACTTCCGGAGCTGCCTCGGCCGAAGCTCCAGCGCTTCGTGAGCCAATACGGCCTGCCCCCGTATGACGCGCGCATCCTCACCTCGGAGCGTCCGCTCGCGGACTTCTTCGAGGCGTGCGCCCAGCGCTACCCCGACGCGAAGAAGCTCTCCAACTGGTTCCTCGGCGAGCTGCTGCGGCTCTTGAAGGAGAGCGGCACGCCGGTGTCCGAGGTGCGCTTCACGCCCGCTCAGCTCGCCGAGCTCCTGGGCCTGGTGGACCAGGGCACCGTGTCCGCCAACGCGGGCAAGGACGTGCTGGCGGAGATGTTCCGCACGGGCCGCGCCGCCGCGGACATCGTCGCGGAGAAGGGGCTCGCGCAGGTGAGTGACACCGGCGCGATCGAAGCCGTGGTGGATGACATCCTCGCGAAGAACGCGGGCGAGATTGAGAAGTACCGCGCGGGCAAGAAGCAGGTGTTCGGCTTCTTCGTCGGTCAGGTGATGCGGGCCATGAAGGGCAAGGGCAACCCCGCCCTCGTCAACGAGCTCCTGAAGAAGAAGCTGGGCGACTGACTCACCGAGGACACGCGGGCACGGTGACGTGGAGCAGGTCCTCGTCACCTGGCCGCTCCGAGCGCGCGAGGACCTGTGCGCCCCCTTCCTCGGTCCGCTCCAGGATGAGCGACGGTGCCTCGAAGGTGTGCTCGAACATCGTCCCCGCGAGCTGCGCCGTCACGGTGTAGCGGACGTTCCGGAACGCGGAGAGCTCGGCGGTGAGGATGTCGTCGCGCCACGGCATCCGGCCGGAGTCCCGAGATGTGGGCCACAGCGAGGAGGCCGGGTGGGCGAGGATGCCCGCGCCCAGCGCGTCGTAGTACCGCGCGCAGGGCACGAAGTAGGGCTCGTGTGAGGTGAGCGGCCCGGGGAAGGCGTCGTAGCCCACCACTGTCGCGAGCCGTCCGAACGGGGTGGCGACGACGGACAGGTCCTCGGGACGGCCCGGACTCAAGCGCAGCGTGTCCTCGCGCGTGGGCACCAGGTTGACCTTGCGAGTCGTCGCCACGTGGTGGCCGCCCGGCGAAAACGTGTCGCTGGTGTTGAAGGTGCGTGCGCCCAGGGGCGAGAAGTCGGAAGTGCCGAGACCCCGCCGATTGCCAGGACGCCACGCGCTCCCCGCGACCACCCACAGGTGGAAGTCCCGCGCGATGGAGGAGAACGTCTCGTGCATCACCTGGTGCACGAGTGCCGCGCGGGTGGCGTGGAGTCCCTCTTCCCGCGTGGGCGGATGGAGCTCCCTCCACGCGCGCCACAAGGACCACCACTCCGTCAGGGCGACACCGCGCAGGGCGCCTCGCGTCGTCTGGCGCCACACCCGAGGAAGTCGCCCCATCCACCCGAGCGGCGCGCCGACCCACTCCGGCCACACCACGAGGGCGGGGTGGAGTGGGTTGCCCGCGGCATCCCGTGCACGCAAGTCGCTGACCCGTTTCGCGAGGGCCCGCTGCTTCCGGGTGAACGCGGCGGGAGCGTCGTAGTCCTCGAGCGAGAGGCGTGGCTGGAGGGCGAACAGCTCGACATGCGTGGCGGGAAGGGTGTCTTCCACGGGCGGGATTCCGGCTGGGAGTGACAGCGCTACTTGAGAAGCCCGTTCTCGCGCAGTCGCTGGTGGAGGAAGTCGCCCGCGGTGATGGGCGCGTGGCGCGCGGGATTGTCGGGTGTCTCCGTGCAGGGCAGGGGCTTGAGCACGCAGTCCGAGGAGGGGTGGCAGAAGAACGGCAGCGAGTAGCGGACCGTGTCCTCCTCGGAGCTTCGCGGATTCACCACGCGGTGGGTGGTGGCCGGGATGATTTCGTTCGTCACGCGACTGAGCATGTCGCCCGAGTCCACGACAATCTGCCCGCGCAGCGTGTCCACTGGCAGCCACTCGCCATCGCGCGTGAGCAGCTCCAGGCCGGACGCGGTGCCCTCGCACAGCAGGGTGATGAGGTTGATGTCCTCGTGCTCGGCGGCGCGGACTCCGCCGGGGATGAAGCGCTCGCGCAGGGGCGGGTAGTGGATGAGGCGCAGCACGGAGTTCCCGTCCGTGGCCATGTCGCTGAACGTGGGGCGCGGCACGTCGAAGAACTCGGCCAGGGCCTGCAGCATCATCTTCGCGGCCCCGTCCAGCTCGCGGAACAGGGCCATCGTGTGCTCGCGGAAGGTGGGGACCTCGGAGGGCCACACATTGGCGCCGTAGTGCGGGAGGTACCGGTGGCCGGCGGGGAGCTCGCGGCCCACGTGCCAGAACTCCTTCAGGTCACCGACCTTGCGGTCCTTCGCGTGCTCCTTGCCGAAGCCCGTGTAGCCGCGCTGCCCGGCGAGCTCCGGCACCGCGTAGCGCGTCTTCACGTCATCGGGGAGCTGGAAGAGCTTCTCCACGTCCGCGTAGGTGCGGCGGATGAGGCCGTCATCGATGCCGTGGCCCACCATGGACACGAAGCCGAACTCGCGGAGCCCCTCGCCAAAGGTGTGGACGAAGCGGGCGCGCTCGGTGGGGGTACCGGAGCGATAGTGGGACAGGTCGATGAGGGGGATGCGGCGTGAGGTACTGGACATGGGGCGCGCACTTTAGACGAGCGTGATGGATTGTCGGCATCGTCAGCGTCGTGCGGTCGACCGTCCCCCTGCCCCGGTGCACCGGCTTGCGTGTCACCAGGCGACATCCCCCTGGCGCCGCCAGTGGTCAGTGACGCACCCGGATGCCCAGACTCTCCTGGCAGCCCCGGGAGAGTGGCATGGCCGAGGTGAGCAGCGGTGAATCGTGCGAGGCATGCGGCCAACGACATGGGCCCTCGCGGTCTTGCCCGACGCTGGTGCGTGAGGAGAAGGGTGATGGAGCCGCGCGTCCCCGGTGTACTCCGGTGGGCGGGGAGACGGACCCACTGGTCGGCGCCCGGCTGGGCAGCTTCCGGCTCGTGCGCCGGCTGGGGCGCGGCGGCATGGGCACCGTGTATCTGGGCGAGCACGTGTCCATCGGCAGCCGGGTGGCCGTGAAGGTCCTCCACGAGCACCTGGCGATGTACCCGGAGCTCGTGCAGCGCTTCCACGCGGAGGCGCGGGCCGTCAACGTCATCGGCCACGAGAACATCGTCAGCATCTTCGACCTGAACGCAGGTCCGCCCCGGCCGTACCTCATCATGGAGTACCTGGACGGCGCGCCGCTGTCCGCCTGGGTGGGGACGCCGCTGCCCGCGCCAGCCGTCGTGTCGGTGCTCTCGCAGGTGTGTGACGCGCTCCAGGCCGCGCACCTGAGCGGCATCATTCATCGCGACCTGAAGCCGGACAACGTCTTCCTGGTGCGGCGAGGGCGCAGCACACCCTTCGTGAAGGTGCTCGACTTCGGCATCGCGAAGCTGGTGGACGCGCGCATGCCGCAGACCCACGCGGGCATCATCGTGGGCACGCCCGAGTACATGGCTCCGGAGCAGTCGCAGAGCCGGAAGGTGGATGGCCGGGCCGACCTGTACGCCCTGGGGGTCATCGCCTTCCAGCTCCTCACGGGCCGCCTGCCGTTCGAGGACGAGGGACTGGCCGCGCAGCTCGTGGCGCATCAGATGCGAGCGCCGCCGTCCTTGCGCTCGCTGCACGCGGCCGTGCCGGAACCCCTGGAGCGCGTCATCCTTCGCGCGCTCGCGAAGACACCCGAGGAGCGGTTCACGACGGCCGCCGTCCTGCGCGCGGCCCTGGAAGGCGCGCTCGCGGTGAGTGCCCGTCCGCCGAGCCCTCGGCCCGCGCGGCCTCCCGCACCGGTGAGGACGGCTTCGCCCGTTGTCGTGTCCGCAAGCGGGGAGCCCGAGGAGCTCGTCGCGCCTTGGTCTCCCGTGCCTCAGGCGTCGTCGCCCGGGTGGGCCGCGGCGCCTCGGGGAGGGCCCGGGGTGGCCTCGCCCGTCTCCGCGCCAGCACCGGACTCCTCGGAGCGCCGTGGGCCTCCGGTGGGCGCGGTGCCCGTGAGCCCGGGCGGGCCCCAGGGGCGGGCGCGGACGGTGGAGCTTTCGGTCCGCGTGGTGCTGCGCCCGGGGGAGACGCCCATCTGGCTGACGGCGTCGGACTTGTCGCGCGGTGGCTTGTTCCTGCGCAGCGAGGGTGTCCTTCCGCCGCTCTTCTCCCGGCTGCCCATGGTGCTGGAGCTGGACACCGGGCCCCACAACGTCGTCTGCGAGGTGGTGCACCACGTCCCGGCCGAGCAGGCCCGGCTCTGGGGCATGGCCACGGGCTTCGGCGTCCAGTTCGTCGAGGCCTCCCTGGCGCTCAAGACCTCCGTGGATGCGCTGCTGCGCGCGGGGCCGGGGCACCGGCCCTCTCCGCCAGTCCCCATGGTCGATGACGCCATGGCGACGCGGGTGCTGGAGGCGTACCGGATGCGGCTGACGGGGGACCACTACGCGGTGCTGGCGGTGACTCCGGACCTGGAGATGGGCGCGCTGCGTGCCCGCGCCCGCGAGGCCCGGAGCATCCTGGAGTCACTGCGCCAGCGCCCGCTGTCGCCGTCGCAGTGCATCCTGCTCGACTCGGTGCTGGGCCGGCTCCTCGAGGCGGGGGACGTGCTGGGCACCGTCACGCAGCGGGCCTTGTATGACGCCTGGCGAGGCAACCACCGGGGCGTCGCGCGCTGCCTGGAGGCGGGGCTCACCCCCGAGCAGCTCGACTCCCTGCGGCGCCAGTTCCTCGCGCGGCGGCCCCAGTCCTCGGGCATGGCGCGGGTGCACTACCTCTCTGGCTCGGCGCTGGAGCGCGAGGGGCAGCTCGCCCGGGCGCTGGAGACCTATGAGCGGGGCCTGGCGTTGGATCCGCTGGAGTCGAGCCTCCACCTCCGCTACCGCAGCGTCCGGCGGGCGCTGGATGCGCGCGGCGCCGCGGAGCCCTCGAACGACAGGGCCCGGTCTCCCTGAGAGGAGCACCGGGCCCGGAGGACTCGCGCGGGGGCGGTGGGGTTACTTGGCCGCTTCGGCGCAGTCGGGGTTCAGCTCCGCCGCCTTGTCGAAGCAGGCGCTGAACAGGTCGATCCAGTCCAGCTCGCCCCCCGCCTCGCAGTTGGGCAGGTCCTTGAGGCAGTCGGCCACCTCGTTGAGCCGGTCCTTCTCCTGGGCCGAGCAGTGGTCCAGCGCATTCTCGCAGACGTTCTTGTCGAACCCGCTCGTCTCATCCCCCTCGTCCGAGGTGTTGCCGCAGGACTCCACCTTCTTGCTCAGGCCCCGGTGGGCCTCGTCCAGGGCGTCGCAGGCATTCCCCCCACAGCCGGCGCCGAACATGAGAGAACCGGCGGCCATCAGGCCGAACATGAGTTTCTTCATTGTGGAATTTCCCCCGCGAACGGTTGGTAGGACGGTGTGCGGCCGGACTCTCGTCGGCCCCGCCATCAGGTAGGTTCGCCCTGGAGTGGGGGCAATCTGGCCCGCCGGACGAGATGATCCAGCATCCGCCTTGACTCGCCAGAGCATCTCCCGTAAATCCGGCCGTCCTTTGCGCCAAAGGGCGGCCCGACCGTCCGAAATGCGCGGCCGATTCCACGGGTTGACCCAACCCGAAGCTGACAGGGGTTAGACGATGTACGCAGTGATTCGCACGGGCGGAAAGCAGTATCGCGTCGCCGAGGGCGATGTGCTCCGGATCGAGAAGATTGCCGGCGACATCGGTACCGAGGTGTCCTTCACCGACATCCTGCTGCTGGGCGGCACGGACAGCCCCAAGGTGGGTCGTCCGACGGTTGCCGGCGCGCGCGTCGTGGGCAAGGTGCTGGCGCAGGACAAGCACCGCCGCGTCCTCAATTTCCGCAAGGAGAAGGAGGGCTGGACCCGCCGCCGTGGTCACCGTCAGCCGTATACCGAGGTGAAGGTCACCTCCATCTCCGGCTGAGTCCGGACGGTTTCACCTCAATTTCAGGAGCAAGGTGTCATGGCCCATAAAAAGGGACAGGGTTCTTCGCGGAACGGTCGCGATTCCAACCCGCAGTACCGCGGCGTGAAGGTTTACGGTGGCCAGGAAGTCTCGGCTGGCAGCATCCTGGTTCGCCAGGTCGGCACCGTGATTCACGCTGGTGCCAATGTGAAGCTTGGCCGCGACTTCACCCTCTATTCGGTGGTGGATGGCGTGGTGAAGTACGAGCGTCTGGGCCGCGACCGCAAGAAGGTCTCGGTCTACCCGGCTGCCGAGCAGCCCAGCGCCTGACGGTCTCCCGGCCTTCATGGGCCGGTCCCGTAGGGCATTCACGAGCGGGTCGCTTCTCCAGTCCAGCGCCATTCGGCGTTCAGGACGTGAGGCGGCCCGTTTCGCGTTTTCAGGAGAGCTTTCATGAAGTTCGTCGATGAGGTCCGCATCTTCGTGAAGGCGGGCGATGGCGGTAACGGCGCGGTGTCCTTCCGTCGCGAGAAGTTCATCGAGCGCGGTGGCCCCAACGGCGGTGATGGCGGCAACGGAGGCTCGGTCATCTTCGTGGCTGATCCTCAGCTGACCACGCTCCTGGACTATCGCTACCAGCAGCATCACCGGGCGAAGAACGGTGAGCACGGCATGGGCAGTGACTGCAACGGTCACGGGGCCGACGACATGATCCTCCGGGTGCCGGTGGGCACGCTGGTGAAGGACCACGGCACGGAGGAGCTGCTCGTGGACCTGAGCGAGCCGGGTCAGCGCTGGGAGGCGGCGAAGGGCGGGCGGGGCGGCCTGGGGAACATGAACTTCGCGACCTCGACGCGGCAGACGCCGCGCTTCGCCCAGGACGGGACGAAGGGCGAGGAGCACACGCTGCGGCTGGAGCTGAAGCTGCTGGCGGACGTGGGCCTGCTGGGCTTCCCGAACGCGGGCAAGAGCACGTTCATCTCGCGGGTGAGCCGGGCTCGGCCGAAGATCGCCGACTACCCCTTCACCACGCTGGTGCCCAACCTGGGCATGGTCCAGTACAAGGACAACCTGTCGTTCGTGATGGCGGACATCCCCGGCATCATCGAGGGCGCCAGCGAGGGCGTGGGCCTGGGCCACCAGTTCCTGCGGCATGTCGAGCGCTGCAAGGCGCTGATCCACCTCATCGACATGGGCGCGGAGGGCGAGGGCCGGGCTCCGCTGCATGACTTCGACGTGCTGAACCGCGAGCTGGAGAAGTACAGCGCTGATCTCGCGGGCCGGCCCCAGGTGGTCGCGGCGAACAAGCTGGACCTCCCGGACGCGCAGGCGCGGCTCGGGGAGTTCACCGAGGCCCTGCGTGAGCGCGGCATTCGCGTGTACCCGGTGTCCTGCGCCACGGGCGAGGGCATGCAGACGCTGATGGACGCGGTGGCCGAGGTGCTGTTCACCGGCCGCACCGACAAGCTCCACGTGGAGCCGCCGCCCGGCGCGAAGAAGCGTGGGGCTGGCAAGTCGGTGGCCAGGCAGACCATCGCGGAGGTGAAGGCGTCGCTCGCGAAGGGCTCCTCGACGAAGCAGGCCGCCGGCACGAAGGGGGCCGCGACCTCGAAGTCCTCGACCCAGGGCACCGCGAAGAAGGCCGCGGCGAAGAAGGGCTCCGTGGCGAAGCCGACGCCGGCGAAGAAGGCCGCGGCGAAGAAGGCTGTCAGCAAGAAGGGCAGCGGCTCGAAGGCCCCCTCGGTGAAGCAGGCCGCCAAGAAGGGCGCCGTGAAGAAGGCCGCCGCCAGGAAGCCGGCCAGCGCGAAGGGGACCGTGGCGAAGAAGTCCGCCAAGAAGGCCGTCGCCAGGAAGTCGGCGCCGGTGAAGAAGCCCTCGCCGAAGGCGAAGGCGAAGAAGCCAGCGGCGCGCAAGTCGGGCGGGAGGCGCTAGGTCGATGTCCGGCGGCGGCCCCCGTTACGAGCGCTTCGAGAAGGTGAAGGTCGAGCCGGAGCAGTTCCTGCTCGACGTGCGCAAGGAGAAGATTGACCGCGTCGTCAGTCAGCGGACGCGCAACTTCACGGTGGTCCTCGACCGGCTGGAAGACAGCTTCAACATGGCCGCGGTGCTGCGCACCTGCGAGTCCATGGGCGTGCAGGAAGTGCACGTCGTCATCAACCCGGAAGCGCCATTCCTCCCCAACTCACGCGTGGCGCAGGGCTGTGACAAGTGGCTGGACGTGAAGCTGTACAAGTCCTTCGCGGAGTGCCGGGAGCACCTCAAGTCTCGAGGGTTCCAGCTGTACGCCTCGGCCATCCGCGAAGGGGCCACCAGCCTCTACACGCTGCGCTTCGACACGAAGGTGGCCATCGTCCTCGGCAACGAGCGCTTCGGCGTGAGCGACGACGTGCTCGACGCCGTGGACGGCACCTTCTGGATTCCGATGCGGGGCTTCAGTCAGAGCCTGAACATCTCGGCGGCGGCCTCGGCGTGTATCAGCCGGGCGATCGCCTGGCGGGATGAGCACCTGGAGGGAGGCTCGGGGGACCTGCCGCCGGAAGAGGCGCAGGCCCTGCGGGAGCGCTTCTACGTGCTGGCCATCAAACAGCGGAAGCGCCTCTTCAAGAAGCAGCCATGAATGCCGGCCCCCCGGGGCGCGTCGGTATGGGGTAGATGGACGCCGTGGGCCTACCTGGCCCCCTGGAGACGCACGCCATGTTCCTGGAAACCCTGCTCGCCACGCTCCTGTCCGCGCAACCCGTGACGCCGGCTCCCGCTCCCGCCGCGCAGGCTCCGGCGGCCCAGGCGGCGCCCTCGGCCACGGGCAAGCCCGCCACTCCAGCGGCGAGCACCCCGAAGGCTTCGGCGACACCTGACGCGAAGCCCGCGGCCACGAAGCCCGCGCCGCCCATGGCGCCCGAGGTGAAGTCCCTCGTGGACCGGATGCAGGCGTTCTACGAGAAGACGGGCGACTTCCGGGCCGGCTTCCGGCAGGACTACAAGTACAAGACCTTCCGCCGCACGCAGACGTCCGAGGGCGCTGTCACCTACAAGAAGCCCGGGCTGATGCGGTGGGAGTACCAGAAGCCTTCCGTGCGCACCTTCGTGCTCGCCGGGAACAAGATCTACGCGTACGACCCAGCGGCCCAGTCGCTCACGGTGGCGGGCGTGGACACCAGCCAGCTCTCCGCCTCGGTGACGTTCCTCTTCGGCCAGGGGAAGCTCGCGGATGAGTTCGCCATCTCCAAGGGCACCTGCAAGGACTGCAAGGGCACGCTGTTGGTGCTGGACCCCTTGAAGCAGGAGCCTCGCTTCAAGCAGGTGCGGCTGGAGGTGGACCCCGCGTCCGCGCAGGTGCTGAAGAGCACCGTGGTGGACCCGGACGGCAGCGAGAACACCATCTCCTTCCTGGACCTGAAGACGAACGTCGGGCTCTCCGCGGACAGCTTCAAGCTGGATGTCCCGGACGACACGCGCGTGGACGACTTCACGAAGCAGAAGAAGCAGTAACCTGCGCGGCGTGCGCGGCGCGTTCCTGTTCTGGGCTTGTCTGGGGTTGATGGGTGCTGGGTGTCACCGAGAGGTGGCCCCGAGCGCCTCGCGGCCCGAGGGGTTGGCGGGGCAGACCCTGCCGCTGCTGGCGTCTCCGGCGCTGCGGCTCACCGTCGCGGGGACGCTGGGGGGACGCTCGGTCCCCGTCGTGCTGGATGTCGCTCGGCCCCTGTCGATGGTCTCCCAGGCGTGCTTCGACGGTGGAGCCCCCGCGCCCGAGGGGACCGTCCGAGCCCCCGAAATCGCGGGAGGCTTCCGCGCGTGGCCCGTGATTCCGCTGCCCGCGCTGACCGTGGGGCCGTCGCGCGTGCCCTTGGGCTCTGCGGGGCTGTCCGGGGAGAAGCCCTGCTCGGTGACGCTGGGCTCGGATGTGCTGGAGCCCTACGCGCTCACGGTGGACCCGCTGCGCCGCGAGGTGACCTTCACCGCGTCCCGCTCGCGGGAGTCCTACCTGTCGGAAGTCGCCCGCTCGGATGCCGCGCGCGAGGTCCATCGCATGGAGCTCAGCCGCGAGCCCGTGGGCGACTGGCCGCTCCTGGCGGCGCAGGTGGCGCAGGGGGACGCGGAGCTCACCGGCCCCTTCGTGCTGTCCACGCGAGAGCCCTTCTCACGCCTCGCGGTGGGGCCCGCGGAGGCGCAGGGACTCCAGCCGTTGGAGACGGCCGCGAACCTGCCGCCGAGGACGTTCGCGGTGGACGCGGTGGACCTGGCCGCGGGCGTGGGCGTCCGGCCTCTCGTCGTGGAGGCCGCGGGACGGTGGGACTCACCCAGCAGCCTGGGGCGCCTGGGGCCCGATGTCTGGGGACGCTTCACCGCCACGCTGGATGCGAAGGGCGGGGTGCTGGTGCTGCGCAGGCCTCGCGTGAGTGCGCCAGCAGCCCCTCCTCCAACGGCCGGGGCGGCACCGCCCCTCGCGCCCGCGCCGCCGTTGACGCCGCGACAGCGCTGCTCCGATGCCCAAGGCGTCTTCAGCGAGGAGGCGTGCTACGGGCTCCACGTGCGGCGGGAGCCGGACGGCGGGGTCTCCCTCACCGGCGCGGTGTTCAGGGACCTCCCGGAGGGAGGCCGGCTCTACCTCGAGCCCGTGAGCGCGGAAGGCCAGCGTGTGGAGTCCGGCTGCGCCGTCGGCCTGAGCTTCCCCTCGACGAGCCGAGGCCTCACGACTCAGCACCGCCTGCCCTGGCCTTCGATGGCGCAGTCACTGCCCATCTGCCACGCCGCGCTCACGCGGGCGAAGGGCTTCAAGCTGTCGCTCTTCGAGGAAGGCAGCCAGCCCGAGTGCCCCACCGCGTGTGCCTTCGTCACCGAGGCCGCCACGCGGCGCACCGTGTGCGAATGCCAACCGACGCCCCTGGGAGAAGGTGTCGCGGCGCCCTCGCGGAAGAAGACCTCGCGAGAGCCACCGCCAGAGGAGCGCGAGCTGGAGCCAGAGGACCCGAGGTAAGCGGGCGCCCAGCTCGCGCGAGACAACCGAGGCCGCGGACGCCTACTCCATCCGCGTCGTGGGCCGAGGCATCTGCACCACCGGCACGGGGGCCGGGTGCGCGTCGCGAGCCACGTGCTGACGCTGCTTCGGGTCCGGGCGCTCCACCACGCGCGCGACGAGGTCGTAGTCGTGCGCCTCCGTCACCTCCACGGTGACGAGCTCGCCCGGGTACGCCAGGCCGTCGTTGATGTAGACCAGACCATCGATTTCGGGCGCCTGGCCCTGGTGACGGCCCACCAGCAGGTGCTCCGTCTCGGGCGCGGGGCCTTCCACCAGCACCTCCAGCCGCTTGCCCACGAGCTTCTTGTTCTGCTCGCGGTTGATGCGCTTCTGGATGGCCATGACCTCGCGCCACCGGCGCTCGATGGTCTTCTGCGGCACCTTGTCCGGCAGGTCGAACGCCGCAGTGCCCTCTTCGTCGGAGTACTGGAAGACGCCCAGGCGCTCGAAGCGCTGCGTCTTCACGAACTCCTTCAGCATCTCGAAGTCCTCTTCCGTCTCACCCGGCAGGCCGACGATGAGCGAGGTGCGCATCACCAGCCCGGGCACGCGCTCGCGCAGCTTCGTCAGCAGGCCCTTGAGGAACTCCGAGTTGCGGCCGCGCTTCATCGACAGCAGCAGCTTGTCGCTGACGTGCTGCACCGGCATGTCCAGGTAGCGGGCAATCTTCGGCTCCGACGCCATGACGTCGATGAGCTCGTCCGGGAACACGCGCGGGTAGGCGTAGTGCAGGCGAATCCACCGCACGTCCACCTGCGCCAGCGCCTTGAGCAGGTCGTGGAGCTTGGGCTTGCCGGGCAGGTCATGACCGTACGCGGTCAGGTCCTGCGCGACGAGGTTCAGCTCCTGCACGCCGCTGTCCGCCAGCCGCTTCGCCTCGATGACGATGTCGTCGATGGTCCGCGAGCGCTGCCCGCCGCGCAGCGTGGGGATGATGCAGAACGCGCAGGCGTTGTCACAGCCCTCGGACACCTTGAGGTAGGCCGTGTACTTCGGCATCGAGTTGACGCGCGGCGTGTTCGCGTCGTGGATGTAGTCGGGGTCCGGAATCACCTGACGCGGTGACGCCTCGGCCGCCAGCAGGTCGCCAATCTGGGCGTACGCGCTGGTGCCCAGGAAGTGGTCCACCTCCGGCATCTCCTTCGCCAGCTCCTCGCCGTAGCGCTGCGACAGACACCCCGTCACCACCAGGGTGCTGCAGCTGCCCGTCTTCTTCAGCTCGGCCATCTCCAGGATGGAGTCCACGGACTCCTGCTTGGCCGGGCCGATGAAGGCGCATGTGTTGACGACGATGACCTGGGCCTCGGAAGGCTCCTGCACCAGCGTGTAGCCACGGTGCTTCAACGTGCCGAGCATCACCTCGGAGTCCACCCGGTTCTTCGGGCAGCCGAGGGTCATCATGTAAAGGCTCTTGGTTGTTTCCACCGCGTCTACCTGTTTCCGAGTTCGGTTCGCGAGAAGTGGTCACCACTCCAAGCGAAGTTGATGGTCGCGCCGTTCGAGTAACGGATGGTCAGCGTGCCCTCTTCATCCACTTCCATCGAGGTCGCACGTCCCAGGGCACAGGTGGAGACCGGCCACTCGAGCGCCCGCGTCGCCGTCTTCCCTGTCACCAGATACAGCCCCATCCGGAGCTCATGTTCGGAGTCACACCGACCCTCAACGGCATAGGGATTCTTCCCGGTGAGCACGGTAACGACCGGCCGTCCGTCCGGCAGGCTCACCGTGTCGGGCACCTTCACGTTGGCCGACTCCGCCTCCACCGACTTCGCCACGACCAGCTCGCGCAGCGTGTCGGGCGTCAGGTCCTCGTCTCCCTGGGCCCAGGCCGGGTAGCTGAGCAGGTCCCACCCCAGCCAGCCGGTGGCCGCGGACTCCAGCGCCGTCACGTTCTCGGAGGGCTTGAGCTTGAGCGCCTTGCGCACCTCGTCCGGGAGGCGGAGCGCCTCGCCCGGCATGGTGCCGCTCTGGCAGTTGGAGACGGCCACGGGCTTGCCGCCCGCGCTGTCCACGTCCTCGTAGGTGATGCACACGTCCATCACCATGGGGTCCTTCGCCGGGAAGCGGGGCAGGGCGCGCACGGGCACCGCGGCCACGAGCGACAGCGTGTTGCCCTGGCGCTCCACCGCGCCATTCACCTTCTGCTGGGCGAACTCCGGCGTGCCGCTCTCCGCCCCGGAGGCGCGCTTGCCGTCGAAGCCGAAGCGCCACGTGTAGCCCGTCGTCAGCGGCCCGGTGTCGGGGAAGTAGACGGACACCGACAGCACGTCGCCGGCGAGGAGCTGGTCGTCCTTGGCATCCACGCCCACGTAGAGCGTGTCCTTGCGGAAGCCCACCTTCGCGTTGAACGAGGCGCTGGAGCCGGGCGCGTCCAGGGACTTGAGCGCCAGCGGCGAGGTGAAGCCCTTGAGGCCCCCCTGGAACCGGGGCGGCTTCGACATGGACGGCACCGGCCGGGAGGGACGGGGCGCTTCTTCCTCCTGCGCGGAGGCGATGGCTGGAACGCAGAGCATCCAGCAGAGGGACAGGGCTGCGGCTCGCATGGGCTTCTTCAATCGCGGAAGTTGGTGAACTGCATGTCGAGCTTCAGCCGGTCCTGCTCCTTGCGGAACAGGGCCATGGCGGCCTGAAGGTCATCCCGGCTCTTGCCCGTGACACGCAGCTGGTCGGCCTGGATGGAGCCCTGCACCTTCATCTTGGAATCCTTGAGCAGCTTCACCAGCTCCTTGGACTTCTCCACGGGGATGCCCTGCTGGAGCTTGATGACCTGCTTCACGTTGTGCAGGCCCGTCTTCTCGATGTCGCCGTAGTCGAGCGCATGCAAGCTGATGTTGCGCTTGGCCATCTTCGCGAGCAGGACGACCTTGGCCGCCTTGACGTGGTCCTCGCTGTTCGCCTTCACGGTGAGGGCCGTGTTGTCCGGGGCGATGAGGATATCCGCCTGGGCACCCTGGAAGTCATAACGGGTGCTGAGCTCCTTCTTGGTCTGGTTGACCGCGTTGTCGAGCTCGGCGAGGTCGATTTTGGAGACGACATCGAACGAGGGCATGGGCAGCAGCGGCCCTTAACACACCTACACCCTGACGACCATGGGCACCACCAGGGGGCGCTTGGAGGTGTACAGCCTGAACGCACGGCGGACCACCCGGGTGAGCTCCTCTCGCACCAGGGCGTCGTCCCCCCGGAGCTGGACGGACAGCTCCTCGAAGAGGGTCCGGGCTTCCTGGGCGACCCGGGGCAGCAGCACCTGTTCATCCACCGACAGCCCCTGCCCGGAGAGCTGGGGCCCCCCCACCAGCTTCAGGGTGTCCCGCTGGATGACGACCACCGCGGCCACGAGTCCGGTCTCCGACAGGCGCACCCGCTCATGGAGTGTGTCCGACGTCACCATTCCCCCGCCGAAGCGGTCCTTGAAGATGCGGCCGGAGGTCACGCTGCCAGTGAAGCGGCCTCGGCCCTCCTCGAAGCCGACGATGTCGCCGTCCTGGGCGAGCAGGCACTGCGCGGGCTCCAGGCCCGCCTCGCGCGCGGTGGCCAGGTGGCGGTGCAGGTGGCGGCCCTCGCCGTGGACGGGGATGAAGTGGCGGGGGCGCACCAGCTCCAGCACGCGCTTCTGCTGCGGCCGGCTGGCGTGGCCGGACACGTGGACGCCGGGCTCTATCTGCGCGTAGGCCACCCGGGCGCCGCGCCAGTGGAGCTGGTCGATGAGGGCGCCCACGCCCCGCTCGTTGCCGGGGATGGGGCGGGAGCTGAGCACGACGAGGTCTCCCGGGCCGACCTTGAGGGGCCCATCTCCCGAGGCGAGCTGGGACAGGCCCGCGCGAGGCTCGCCCTGTGCGCCCGTGGTGAGGACCAGGACCCGCTGCGCGGGCAGGATGGGCACGGTGTCCAGGGGGACGAAGAGCGAGTCGGGCACGTCCAGGTAGCCCAACTGGCGCGCCATCTCCACGTTGCGCAGCATGCTGCGGCCCTGGAGCGCGACCTTGCGGCCCAGGCGCTCGGCGAGGGCCAACAGGTGCCGCACGCGGTGCAGGTTGGAGGAGAAGAGAGCCACGACGATGCGGCCGGTGGCGTCGCGGAAGAGCCGCTCGAAGGTCTGCTCCACCACGCGCTCGCTGCCCGTCTCCTCGGTCAGCTCGGAGTTGGTGGAGTCCGACAGCAGGCACACCACGCCTTCGTCGCCCGCCTCGCCCCAGCGCTCCAGGTCCGTGCGCAGGCCGTCGATGGGATCCGGGTCCAGCTTGAAGTCACCCGTGTGGATGAGGGTGCCCTCGGGCGTGCGGACGATGAAGCCCACCGCGTCGGGCACGGTGTGGGTGACACGGCTGGCTTCGACCTTGAACATGCTCCCGACGGGGAAGGGCTCGCGCGGCTCGATTTCGCGCAGGTCCGCTTCCACGCCCAGCTCGTCCAACCGGTGGCGGGCCATGGCGAGCGTGAAGCGCGTGCCGTAGACGGGGATGGGGACGGACAGCTCGCTCAGCAGGTAGGGGAGCGCACCCAGGTGGTCTTCATGCCCGTGGGTGAGCAACACGCCCTTGAGCTGGGCGGCGTTCTGCTTCAGGTGGGTGAAGTCCGGGATGATGATGTCGACGCCGGGCATCCCGTCTGAAGGGAACATCAAGCCCGCGTCGATGAGCAGCATCTCCCCGTTGCAGGCGATGACCAGGGAGTTGAGGCCGATTTCTCCCAGGCCGCCGAGGGGAATGACTTGAAGCATGTGGAGGGAGTCTAAGGACTCAACCCGGCTTGCGCGGTGGAAAGTTGCAGGTGGGTCGCGTCCGGGAGGGCTGGCGCGGAAAAGACTCGGGGGCGTCGGTGTAGGTGTGCTGGGGGCTCGTGCGCCAGGCCGCCGAGTCACCGGAGGCCTGGCTCACACGCGAGACAGCGGGGCGGTGTACCGCCCGTGCGCCTCATCGGGGGATGAGCGTGATGTCATCCAGATACAGGTCCGCCTGCGTCGTCCCCGAGTCATCCTGGAAGTAGAGGTCGCGCAGGGTGCCGGACGTCGCGCCCATGGCGTCGAGGGAGAGCGTCACCTTCCGCCACTCGCCCGCGACCAGCGGCCCGCCCAGCGCCTCCTCCAGCGAGACGGTCCCCAGCATGTCCGTGCCGTCATGAAGGACGGCGCGCACGAGCTGCCCGCCGGTGGTTCCCCCATGAACCCACAGCTCGATGGCCTGATACGAAGACAGGTCCACGCCGGGGTGATGCAGGAGCAGACCCGACCAGGTGTCGGGCGTGAAGCGGATGGACGCGGAGCCCTGGTGGACGATGCCCGTCTCCTCGAGCGAGTGCTCCGCCCAGCTCCAATCCGCGAAGCCGCTCTCCAGCGCGTCCGTGTAGATGGCGAGCGCGGAGGCGGGCTCCGGCTCGGTGCGTCCGTCTGTCAGTGCGAGCCCTTGTGACAGCGTCACCGTGCGCAGGCCGCGCAGTTGGATGTGATTCAGGATGGCCGCGAAGTCTTGCGTGCGGTACTGCGTGTCGCGCGTGGGGGTGCCGTCCAAGAACTCGTGGAAGACGAGGATGAGCCAGCTCTTCTCCTCCACGGCCCGGTCAATCCAACCCCTCACCGTGTTGACGGGGACGGTGCGAGCCACGTCATTGCCTCGCAGCTCATAGACGATGGTGTCGCGGAAGTTGCGCCCGGGATTCACGGTGCGGCTGCTGCCGTAGTGCTGGCGGATGTTCGTGAGCACCTGGGCGTCGTAGCGCCCGTAGGGGATGACGAAGTCGGGCACCGCGGGCAGGTTCAGCTGGGTCTGCAGCCACACCCGTGAGTCACTCAGCTCGGCGACGAGCTGGGGGCCGGTGAGCGTGGTCAGGTCGGGATGGGTGAGCGAATGGCTGGCGATGCCATTCCCCTCCGCGACCAATGTCTGGACTTGGGACAGGCTCATGTAGCCACCCCAGCCCTGCGCCAGGGCCTGGGTGATGAGCGCGTAGGTCGCGCGAATCCCTCTCGAGTTGAGCTGGGGACGCGCCTTCGTGTACTGGGTGGCCCAGCCGTCATCCAGGGTGATGGTGACCATGCCCTGTTCGAACGGCTGCGCCGCGGACGCGGACAGGGACAGCAGTATCAATGATAACGCGGCAATTCCTCTCAGCTTCTTGGACGACTCCCTCATGGACAGCCCCCTGCGAGGCGCCGCCTCATGCGGCGTCCAGGGGGCGATAGCAGACGAGTCTGATGGCAGGCAACCGTGCAGGCACGCGGACGTGAGTGGCCTGGCGAGCAGCGGGGCCACGGGGCCCGTGCGGGGATTGTGTGGGGATTCGAGGTGGGGGTGGTGGTGTTCGTAGAAGCCGTCGCACCCATGACTCTGTCTTTGGAAAGGACACGCTACATGAAGAAGCTTGCCGCGCTTGTTGGACTGCTGGGCGTGCTGGGAGCTGCTCCCGCATTGGCCGCGGAGCTGAAGGACGTGTTCGGCAGAGAGGTCCCCATCGGGAAGGGGCGGCCGACCGTGGTCCTGTATGCCAACAAGGGCACCCGGGATGAGCTGCGTGAGCACGCCTACCAGTTCGTCTATGACGTGCGAGCGGGCAAGCCCATCGTCGTGGTGCGGGTGGACCTGCGAGATGTCCCCGGCCTCTTCAAGGGCATGGCGAAGGGGGAGATTCGCAAGAGCCACGCCGAATCGCTCGACCTGATGCGCAATCTCTTTCAGGAGCACGGTGAGTCGCCTCCCCCCGAGCTCGATACCTCCCTCTTCATGGTCGCCGACAGCAAGGGCGAGCCTCACGCGTCGGTGGGGCTGAAGAAGGGCTTCAAGAATGTCTATGCGCAGGTGCTGGACCCCTCGGGGCAGGAGCTGGCCAAGGGGCCCTTCCCACAGAGCGCGGGCTCGCTCGGCAAGGCGGTGGCCGAAATGACCTCCTCGCCTTCGCATGCCCGCGTCGCCGGCGTGGTCCGCTGAAACACCCCTGTGACATGTTTCGCTGAAAACCCCGTCACGGAGCACGCCTCCGTGCCTGGGAGGCTTTGAGCGCCCTTTCGATAGGACCAACCGGGTAGTTGGATTGGTCCTGATATTCGTGGTTTGTTGTCTCCCCGCGCGCACTGCGTGAGTGCGTGTCTGGAGCCCGTGCCTGGCCGTCGGGGCAGGGCTCCACACGCGACTGCAACGGGAGACTTCATGATGCGTCGAGAGTGGATGGCACCCGCCACGGGCTGGTGGGTGCTGGGATTGTTGGCCGCGGGGAGTGTCGGCTGTTCGGGAGGAGAGGCACCCTCGGGTGAGCCGGCTCCGGGAACGGCCTCGAGTGCGTTGATTCAGGGGCCTGACCTGGTCATCACCGGGATGGAGGTTCCGCCGAGCCTTCGCATGGGACCCTACTCAACGCCTGCGACGGCGTCGGTGAAGGTCTGCAACCAGGGCCTGGACCCCAGCCCGTCGACGCGTGCGCAGCTCTACGTGTCGATGGACGTGACGTTGACGCCGATGTTTCCCGGGCCGGTGACGGACCAGGCTCCGCTGGGCTTCGTCGACGTGCCCCCGCTGGCGCCGGGGCAGTGCGCGACCCGGTCCAACACCCTCTCCGCCGCGCTCCCTCCGGACGCACAGGGCATGGTGGGCGGGTACTACGTGGGCGCCATCATCGACGAGCAGGCGTCGGTGGCGGAGTCGCGCGAGGACAACAACACGTTCGTGAAGGGCCTGGTGGGGATTGGGGATGGCGTGGACCTGGTCGTCACGGCCATCGGGATTCCGGAGAGCCTTCGCGCGAATGGGCCGGGGACGTCCTCGGTGCCCGCGACGGTGACGGTGTGCAACCAGGGCACGCTGTCGACGCAGTCCACCTCCGTGAATCTCTATGCGTCGATGGACGACGTGCTGATGCCGACCGGGCCGGGTCCGGGTCCTGGGTATCCGCCGGCGACGGACCAGGCCTTCCTGGGCTCGGTGCCCCTGTCGTGGCTGGACCCCGGGCAGTGCAGGACGCTCACCACGTCCATCTGGCCCATGCTGCCTCCGGACGCGCAGGGGATGAGCGGCGCGTACTACGTGGGCGCCATCATCGATGAGCAGGGCTCGGTGCCGGAGCTGCGCGAGGACAACAACATCTTCGTGAAGGGCCTGGTGGGAATGGGCCAGCGGCCCGACCTCATCATCACGGAGCTGAAGGTGGCGGAGAGCCTGCGGACGAACGGCCCGGGCTCCGCGCCGGTGACCGTGAAGGTGTGCAACCAGGGCACGGACCCGAGCCCCATGGCGCGGGCGCGCCTGTACGTGTCAATGGACAAGGTGCTCACGCCGATGCCTCCAGGCCCCGGTCCCCAGGTCACGGACCAGGTGCTCGTAGCGGACATCCCCGTCTCGAACCTCGCCGCGGGACAGTGCAGGGTGTTCACGGACTCCCTCTGGCCCATGCTCCCTCCGGATGCGCAGGGGATGAACGGCGCGTACTACGTGGGCGCCATCGTCGACGAGCAGGACTGGGTGGCCGAGCTGCGTGAGGACAACAACACCTTCGTGACGGGGCCAGTGGGGATGGGGCAGGGGCCGGACCTGGTGGTGACGGACCTCGTCATGCCGGAGAGCTTCCGCGCCAACTCGGGGGCTTCGCAGACGCCGGCGTCGGTGTCGGTGTGCAACCGGGGCACGGAGCCCGCCCCCATGTCTCGCGTGCAGTTGTACGTGTCGATGGACGCGGAGTTGACGCCCATGATGCCCGGCCCCGGCTATCCGCCGATGGACCAGGCTCCCCTGGGGATGGTCGATATGCCCAACCTGGCTCCAGGACAGTGCGCGACCCGGAGCACGAACGTCTGGCCCATGCTCCCACCGGATGCGACGACGCCGAATGGCGCGTACTACGTGGGCGCCATCATCGATGAGCAGGGCTCGGTGATGGAGCTGCGTGAGGACAACAACATCTTCGTGAAGGGGCTGGTGGGCATCGGGCTGGGGCCCGACCTGGTCGTCACGGCGATGGTGGCTCCCGCGAGCCTGGCCATGAACGGGCCCGGGGCTGCCCAGACGCCCGCGACGGTGACGGTGTGCAATCAAGGCACGGAGCCGAGCGCCTCGGCCAACGTGAGCCTGTATGTGTCGATGGACGCCGTGCTGACGCCGATGGGCCCGGGGCCGTTCTTCCCGGCGACGGACCAGAGCTTCCTGCAGTCGTTCCCCGCTCCGGGGCTCCAGCCGAAGCAGTGCAAGACGCTCTCGACGAGCTTCTGGCCCGTGATTCCGGCGGACGCGCAAGGCGTGGAGGGGGCGTACTACCTGGCGGCCATCGTCGATGAGCAGAGGGCCGTGCCGGAGCTGCGCGAGGACAACAACATCTTCGTGAAGGGCCTGGTGGGCATTGGCCAGAAGCCAGACCTCATCATCACGGAGGTGAAGGTCGCGGAGAGCCTTCGGACGAGCGGCCCGGGTGGCTCCTCCAGCGTGACGGTGAAGGTATGCAACCAGGGCTTCCAGCCGAGCAGCCCGACGCAGGTGGGGTTGTACGTGTCGATGGACAAGGAGTTGACGCCGATGTCGCCGTATCCGGGCTACATGGCGTCGGACCAGGCCTTCATCCGGGACATCGCCGTGTCGGGCCTCGTGCCGGGGTACTGCAAGTCGTTCACGGAGCCCTTCTGGGGCGTGCTGCCTCCAGACGCGCAGGGGCGGAGTGGCTCGTACTACGTGGGGGCCATCGTCGATGAGCAGCGCTCCGTGCTGGAGTTGCGCGAGGACAACAACACCTTCGTGACGGGGCCTATCGGCGTGGGCCAGGGGCCGGATCTGGTCATCACGAGCCTCGTCATGCCGAACAGCTTCAAGCTGAGCGGTCCGCCCGCGCAGTCGGCGAAGGTGACGGTGTGCAACCGGGGCACGGAGTTCTCTCCGCAGTCGCGCGTGCACCTGTTCGTGTCGACGGAGGCCGTGTTGGCGCCGCAGCAGCCAGCGCAGCCCTATCCTCCGACGAGCCAGTCGCCTCTCGGATTCGTGGATGCTCCCGGCCTGGCCCCGGGGCAGTGCTCGACGCGGTCCACGTCCTTCTGGCCCGGGCTCCCGCCGGACGCGCAGGGGATGCAGGGTGGGTACTACGTCGGCGCCATCATCGATGGTGAGTCCGTGGTGCAGGAGCTGCGCGAGGACAACAACACCTTCATGCTGGGGAAGGTGGCCGTGGGTGATGGCCCGGACCTGGTCGTCAACGGGATGAGCATCCCCGCGAGCGCGCAGCCGGGACAGCCGTTCTCGCTCACCGTGAGGGCGTGCAACCTGGGGACGATGCCGAGTCCTCCGACGCAAGCCCGGCTCTACATCTCCCTGGATGCCGAGCTGACGCCGATGTCGTCCGGGCCTGGGCCCGCGGCGCTGGACCAGACTCCGATTGGACAGCTCTCGGTGCCGTCGCTGGGCACGGGGCAGTGTCTGACGATTTCGGGGTCGGCTCCCGCCACGCTGCCGCCGGACGGGCAGGCCGGTGGTGTGTATTACGTCGGGGTTGTGATGGATGAGCCGTCCTCGGTGGTCGAGCTGCGCGAGGACAACAACGCCTACGCACAGAAGACGATGAGCATCGGCGTCAGGCCGGACCTGGTCATCAAGGAGGTGCTCTCGCCCGCGAGCGCGCTGCCGAACCAGTCCATCCCGCTGGGGGTCCGTGTGTGCAACCAAGGCACGCAGTCCAGCCCGTCGACCCAGGCCCGCTTCTATCTGTCGGTGGATGACGAGCTGTCGTTCGCGCTGCCTCCCGGGTCCCCGATGCCCGACCAGGCCTTCCTGGCGCAGGTGTCCGTCCCGTCGCTCCAGGTGGGGGCGTGCCTCCTGCTCTCGACGTCGGGGCCCGTGACGCTTCCCCCGGATGCCCAGGGGGATGGGCGTTACTTCCTGGGAGCCATCATCGACGAGTCCCTGGCGGTGAACGAGCTGCGCGAGGACAACAACACCTTCGCGAAGACGGTCCTCGGGGTGGGGGCGAAGCCGGACCTGGTCATCACGGAGATGTCGGGCCCCACCACCATCCGCAAGGGAGGCTTCATCACCACCACCATCAAGGTGTGCAATCAGGGCACGCAGCTGAGCAGCGGGAGCGCCGTGCGGCTCTCTATCTCCATGGACCAGGAGCTCGCCCCGGAAGGGCCGCCGCCGGGTCCGGACCAGCTCATGTTGGCCGAGGTGTCCGTCGACGCCCTGGTGCCGGGAGCCTGCACCACTCGAGGGTGGAGCCTTCCGGCCCAGTTGCCGCCGGATGCGATGGACCCGGTGGGGGACTACTTCGTGGCCGTCTCCGTGGACCCCTACCAGCAGGTCGGGGAGCTGCGCGAGGACAACAACATCCGCTTCACCGGGCTCACCGTGACGCCGTAGTGCGCGTGTAGATGAGGCTCGAGGGGCGGGGATGAGACCCGCTCCCTCGGGCTCAGCTCCCCAGCGGAGGCTCCGCTGGGGGGCGTGAAATCCACGCGGCGATGAAGACATCCAGCTCGCCGCGCAGCACGTCCTTGACGCGAGGTGTCCCGGCGCCGGTGCGAGGGTCTTCCACACGAGGGCTGCGACCCACGTAGTAGCGCCGTGCCTCGTCCGTGGTCCCTCCCTGGCCTGCGACCACACGCGCGGCGATGTCCTTGAGCTCGTCCAGCTCTCCCGCGCCGGTGAGGGTGAGCACGCGGCCGGTGGACTCGTCCTTCACCGTCACCTCCGTGCGCACTCGCTGGAGGTAGGCGCCCTCGTGGCTCTTCACGGGACGGCCGAGCACCTCCAGCAGCTCCAGCTCGTCCTCGGCGAGCGCGCCGCCTCGGTGCACCCGCACGTAGGCCCGCTGGCGCTTCTCGTCCTCCAGACGCCGGTGCAGCCCCGCCTCGCCCGCGAGGAAGCCATACGCCCCCGGTCCGGCGATGCGCACCACCACGCGCGAGGGCTCATCCGCCTCCGCCACCGCCACCGCCTCGTAGCCGCGCCGCTGCGCCCAGCCCAGGTACATGGAGGCCAGCTCCTGCACCCACGCCTCCTGCGTCTCCGCCGAGTCGCTCGCGCAGATATCCACCAGCGCCTCGTTGTCCTGCTGCGTGGCTCCGGACGCTTGCAGCGCCTCGGCCATCTGGACCTCGCGAGCGACGTCCTCCACCTGCCGCGCCGCGGAGGCGAGCTGCACCTCGTTCTTCGCCTCGCGCACCAGCCGGCGCGCGAAGAGGCACGCGGCCTCCAGGCGCTCCAGCTCGTTGATGTGAGCCTCCACCGTCCGGAAGGCCCGGATGACGTCGGCCGCGTGGGTGGGGTCGTCCCAGAGGTTGGGCGCTTGTGTCTCCGTCAGCAGGGACGCCCGCCGCTCCTCCAGCTCCGGCCGGCCCGACGAGGCCGCCAGCGCGCGCGCCTTGCCCACCAGCCGGTCCATCTCCACCAGCAGCGACTTGCGGTCCAGCCGCCGCTTCACCGGAGCGGCACGCGCCGACGGGAGGAGCAGCTGCGCGGTGGGCGCGGGCGGCGGCGAGGCGGGCTCGGCGACGGCCATGACCCGGCCTCCCGGGCGCGCCTCCACGCGCACGGGCGTCCCAGGGGCCAGCGGCTTGCGAGCAATCTCCACGGCGAGCGCGGCGGTGAGCGTCTTCTCGATTTCGCGCTGGAGGTAGCGCGCGCCGAACTGGGGCGAGTAGCCCCGCTCCACCAGGATGTCGACGACCTCGGGGGTGACTTCCACGTCCAGCGAGCGCGCGCGGATGCCCTCGCGCTCCAGGACCCGGCCCACCTCGCGCTGCGCGATTTTTCGGATGTCCACCTTGGACAGGGGCTGGAAGTGACAGATGGCGTCGAAGCGGTTGAGGAACTCCGGGCGGAAGGACTCGCCGATGCGGCGGTCCACCTCCGACACCATCTCATCCGCGCGCTTCGTGCCCGCGAAGCCCATGGCGGGCTCGCGGTACACCTCGGCGCCCACGTTGGACGTGGCGACGATGAGCGTGTTGTTGCACGACACCACCTCGCCCGCGCCGTTGACGAAGGTGCCCTCGTCGAAGAGCTGGAGGAAGCGGTCATGCACGCTGCGCGCGGCCTTCTCGAACTCGTCGAGCAGCAGCACGGAGAACACCTTGCCGTCCAGGAGCGCGCTCAGCTCGCCACGCCGGGTCTCCAGCGCCGGAGCCCAGGACGCGCCGAAGGGCACGCTCTCGTCTCCGTCGTTGGGGTAGTCCGCCATGTTCAGGCGCACCAACCGGTCCGCCGAGCCGAAGAGGTACTCCGCCAGGAGCTTCGCGAGCTGCGTCTTGCCCACGCCCGTGGGGCCCGCGAACAGGAACACGCCCAGCGGTCGCCGAGGGTCGTTCAGCCCCGCCTTGAGCAGCGCCACCGAGCGCAGCACGGCCCCCACCGCGTCCGTCTGGCCCAAGAGCCGCTCGCCGAAGAAGCGCTCGGTCTCCTCCAGGTCCAGCGGCATGGCGTCGTCCACCACGAAGCGCGGCAGGCGCGTGGCGGCACAGAAGCGGGTGAGCACGTCCTCGGGGCCGACGTGGTCCTTGGCCGCGCCCGCCGCTTCGGCCGCGGTCTCCTTCAGCAGCTCGATGGCCTTGCGCGGCATGCGCTGGGCCAGCAGGAACTTGGCGGACAGTCGCAGGGCCAGGTCACACGCCGCGGGGTCGATGGGCAACCGCAGCTCGCGCTCCAGCTCCTCGGCCACGCGGCCCACGACCCAGCGCGCCTTCTCGAGCGGCGGCTCGTGCAGGGGCAGGAGGTGCAGCCGCTCCGCCAGGGCCTCATCGGAGCGCACCAGCTCCTGGACGCGCTTGGGCTCCGTCTCGAAGATGAAGCGCATGCCGCCGGTGCGCAGGGCGCGCACGGCCACGGGCGCCAGCGGGCCACCCAGGGCCGCGGGCAGGTCTCGGATGTAGACGATGGGGCAGGCGTGCCGCGCGAGGTGCGCGAGCAGCTCCTCGAAGCTCTCCGCGGCCTGACGCTGGGTGCTGCGCGCCAGGATGTTGGCGACGGAGACCTCCACCAGTCGTGCCTGGGAGAGCTCCGCGTCCACGCGGCCCTCGGCGATGCGGCGTGCGACCTCTTGCACGAGCGCGCTCTTGCCCACGCCCGGGTCGCCCGCCAGCAGCGGGTGCTTGCCGCCTCGAGTCAGCAGACCGAGCACCTCCGTCACCGCGGCATCCACGCCGTGGGCGGCCGGCAACCGCCCTTCGCGGGCCATCGCGGTCAGGTCTCGGTCGATGAGTCTTTCCTGGTCCTCGCTCTTCCTCGTCGCCATGTCTCGTCAACCGCCCCCTCGCCGGAGCACGCACTCTAACCGCTGAACCGCCGAGGTGAGTGTGCAATCCCGGCGAGGCAGCCGGATGCCCCTGGAGCGCGGGGCCGGACGGACGCGAGGTACGCGTCAGGGATACGGAGGAGGCGTGGGGGGCGGCGGAGTGGGCGGACTGCCCGGCTGCGCCGGGGGAATGGCCTTGAGGTACTCGTAGACGGCCCTCAGGTCCGCGTCCCGCATCTTCGAGAAGACGGGCCAGGGCATCACCTGGAGCAGGCTCCCGTCTGGCTTCTTGCCCGTGCGGATGACGGCCAGGAACGCCTCGTAGGTGAGCCCCATGGGGAGCCCCTGCGCGTCCGGAGTGATGTTCCTGGAGACGATGCCGCCGCCGAAGCTCCGGCCTCCGGCGAGGAAGTTCGCGGTGTTGGTCTGCTCGGGCTGACCCTGGAACGGGTCTCCTCCCGCCGCGAACTGTGGGCTGGTGTGGCAGTCGCTGCAGCCACCCTGGGCGTTGACGATGTAGCTGCCCAGGCCGACGAGGTTCCGGTCCAGGCCGGTGAAGTCGAGCGTCACCGGGGAGATGGCGAGGCCTTTCTGGATGCGCTCCTGGTCCTCGGGGCCCACGGTGGTCTGTGTCTGTTGATTCTGGGAGTCACTGGAGCTGGAGTCGCAGCCCGCCAGGAGTCCTCCCGTGAGAGCGAAGACGGCCCATCCCATCGCCAGCCGGCGACCCGTCCCGAAGTTCTTCATGTGTGCTTCCTTTCCATGCGCCGGGAACCCGGGCTGGGAGGGAGGCTAGGAACGGTGGGACTCGGGGCCATGCTGTGTGAGGGGGGTAGCCTGACGTTGCCCCGTGTACAGGGGCGGGGAGGCTCGGCCCTTTGGGGCCATTGGAACGGAAGTCGGAGGACTCGAACCTCAAGCCGGAAGGCCGGCTCGCACCCGGTAGCAGCGGGGCCTGGCGCCATCGCCAGTCCAACTTCCAGAAGGAAGACAGGGGACTCGAACCCCAAGCGCGTCATGCGCTCGCATCGTTTTCGAAACGGGCCGCCGGCCTCCGGCGTTGGTCTTCCAGGAAAAACGCCGGCAGCAGGAGGCTCCGCCTGCCGGTGCGCGGGGAGGTCCACGGGCGGGAGGCCCGCCTCTGGCAGACCTCCTCATCCCCCAGGGATGTCACATCCCGGGGTGGGGGACGGGAGCCACCTCTGGTGGACCCCCTTCACCCGAAACCTCACGTCTGCAGCTCCCCATGCCAATAGGTCACGTCCCGGAGGAACTTGGCCCACGACATGGGCATGCCCTTCTCGAAGATGAACGACAGGTGCAGCACGTCGGGCAGCTTCTTGGGCTTCACCGGCGCGCAGCGCAGCGCCATCTTGGCGTGCTCGGGCGTGCGGTTGCCCTTCTTCTGGTTGCAGGGCACGCAGGCGATGACGACGTTCTCCCACGACGTCTTGCCACCCTGGGCGCGAGGGATGACGTGGTCGTACGTCGCCTCGGCGCGAGAGACCTTCAGGCCGCAGTACTGGCAGCGGCAGTGGTCACGCATGTAGACGTTCTCGCGGCTGAACTTCACGCCCTTGGGGCCCTTGCGCTGCCCGCGGAAGAAGCGGATGACGGAGGGCATGCGAATCTCGACCGTCACCGAGCGCACGAAGCGGTCCTCGTACTCCTCGACCACCTCGACCTTGCCTTGGAAGATGAGCATCACCGCGCGCTGCCAGGAAATCCGCGCGACGGGCTCGTAGGACTGACTGAGGACCAGCGTCTCCATGACGCACTGCCTTTCGTGTGTATCCGCGGCGAGAGTCGAACTCGCACTGAGCCGGGTTTGAGCCGGCGGCCTCTCCCGTTTGGGCTACGCGGACGGACTTCGGGAGCTGCTTCGGACCGGACTTCGGTCGTTTGACTGCGACAACAGTGCCGGTGGCGAGGGTCGAACTCGCAACCTCCAGATTCTCGACCTGGCGCCTCTACCAATTGGGCTACACCGGCGATGAGGAGTGCACGCCCCGGGAATCGAACCCGGCGATGACGGTATGTGAGACCGTTGCCTTCTCCAGTTGGCTCTGCGTGCGGGAAGAGTTGCGGAGCAGGGAGTCGAACCCTGGTTGCCAGGCTTATGAGGCCCGGTGGGGCACCAGCCCCTCCCCGCAGGAAGATGTGAGACGTGTGTGCTCCCGACAGGACTCGAACCTGTGACCGTGCGCTTAGGACGCGCCTGCTCTGAATCCACTGAGCTACGGAAGCGGATGACACGGATGAAGCGAGTGCCCCTGGCAGGGATTGAACCTGCGACCTCACGGTTCGGAACCGTGCGCTCTCATCCACTGAGCTACAAGGGCATGAAGTGGATCCGCCGGGACTCGAACCCGGAACCCCTCGGGTGCAAACCGAGTGCTCTCCCATTGAGCCACGAACCCATGTGACGACCGCGTGCTGCGTGAAGTGCCCCCGGTCGGGTTCGAACCGACGACCTCTGGTTTACGAAACCAGCGCTGCTGCCAGCTGAGCTACAGGGGCGAAACGAGCAGGCCGCCAGGGAGTTGAACCCCGCGCGCTCGGATTTGGAGTCCAAGCTGCTCCCGGAGCGCGGCCTATGTGAGTGAAGGTGTTGCGGAGTGCCGACCCTCGGAATCGAACCGAGTCCTCCCGCTCTTCAGACGGGCGCGCGGACCACCTACGCCAGGTCGGCAATGATGAAGATGAGGCCAGTACGGGAGTCGAACCCGTCCCAAACGGTTTTGCAGACCGTTGCCACCCCCGGGCGGAACTGGCCATGACGTGTGACATGAAAGCTCTCCAAGAGAAACACTGCGCGAACTCGTTCTCGGCGTCTCTCTAAAGAGTGCGACGAGAAACATGAAAAACATCCTGGGGTTAGATGAAGTCAGGAAATTTCGGGGCCCGATTGGTGGGCCGCGAACCTCTGTAGACAGGCTTTGCTCGTGCTCCTTCTGAGTAAGGTCTTGCCGGTCTCATTGTGCGATGGCTCGTGATGCGATGTGGCGGCGAGCACCAAGCTACGTGCTTGAGTATGGGGACGCTGGGAGTTGAACCCAGCGGGCCCTGTCGGGCTCGGGCTCTACAGGCCCGCGCGTCTTCCCTAACGCTCTACGTCCCCTGAGGGAGCAGGAGCCCTGAAAGCCGAGAGGCCAAGTCCCCTGGATGGGAGCCCGGCCTCTGCGTGGCTTGGCGCGCCGGTGAAGGAGCGCGAGCTTCAGCAGGGGACGGGCGGAGGGCCGCCACGCCGGTCAAAGCCCGCGGGGGACTTAGAGGCGAAGCTCACAAGGGAGCAGGAGGCGGCGTCGAGCTGGGTCCAGAGGCTGTTGCGATAGCTGCGCTTCATCGGGTTCGTCTGCACCGTCAACGTCGTCATGGTTGCCGCTCCTTTCTCCGGGGACCTACGGTTATTGAACTTCGTCCCTGACAAACGTGGATATTCAATGGCCTGACAAGGAGCCTGTGAAGGTGGTCTGTTCGGGGGTGGTGTGGGTTTTTGGAGCTTGCCGAGTCAAGCAAGATCTCTCTTACACGTTGCGAGGGTGCGAGCCGCGTACTGCTGCCGGGCAACGGGGCCGTTCCTACGAATATGCTCCGCCTCGATGACTAAGAAGGCCCATCGACTTACTCCACTCCAGTCCGTACAGATCCAGCTGGCCTATCTGTCTGGCAATCAGTGTGCGTTTCCTGGATGCACCAACCTGATGATGGATCTGGCTGGAAACTTCATAGGCCAAGTCTGTCATATCGAAGCAGCTGAGTATGGGGGCGAGCGCCACAACGATAAGATGTCGAATGAGGACCGTCGCTCATTCGAGAACCTAATGGTGATGTGCTACGAGCACCACCGTATTACGAACGATGTCGAGCAGTACCCGGCTGCGCGGCTGCGTCGAATCAAAGAGGACCACGAGCGACGTTTCGCTGGCCCTGAGCGCGAGGATTTGGAGAGGCGTTTTGCTCTCGCTGCTCAATCTTTCAACGAAGATAACTACCTGCAGAGGCATTGTCTTCCGCCACCTGCTTGCGTGGAACTCACCGCACAACCCACCACGATTCCGCCCAACGTGGACTCTCGACCACTCGTTGAGCCAATCCGATCTGGCAGCGACGACTCCGGGGCAAAGAACGAGAGTCACGCAGTGTCGCTGACGCAGATGCTGATGACTGTCGCCATTGGCAAAACCATACTCGTCGTTGGAGATGGCGGTAGCGGGAAAAGCACGACACTGAAAATGGCACTTGCTGCAGCAGCAGAGAGGCGTCGGAATGATCGTTCGGCCCCCCTCCCCATCCTGCTTGCGCTTTCCCGATTTCGTGGCGATCTGAATGCGCTGATAAACGAGAGCCTCGGGATCGCCCAGGGGGACTGGAGAACGCTGCCTGGAACCTTTCTGGTGTTCTGTGATGGTCTGAACGAGTTGCCGCTCGATGAGATGGCTTCCTTTGGGGACGCACTTGAAACGCCCCAGAGGAGGGACCGAGTTGCTCTCGTCGTTAGTGTTCGTGGGGGAGGGGTGAGGGGTCGTACCCAGCTTCCTAGTATCGACAGGGTACTTAGGTTGTCTCCCCTCAATAAGGCCCAGATGATCAAGATGGCGCAGCAAGCTCTCGGCATGGAAGATGCCCTCGGCCTTCTGGACCATCTCCGCGACCGTATGCCATCACGGCGACTCAACTTTGCCCGTTTGCCATTTGGCTTCGTGGCAATGCTAGATGAATTCCGAGATAAGAAGGTGCTCCCTGTAACTGATGCTGCCGTGATGGAGGCATTTCTTAGGAAGCGACTTCTTCGTGCGCGTGAAGCACCCAAGGAGCTCGCATTCATTGGCGACCTTGCAGACGAGTTGCTCGTAGGTCTTGCTGTCGGGATTGCCCTCGAGCTTCGGCTGAACAAGCACCTGTCCTCGATGCGACGTCCCGACGTGCAGTCGGTCTTGACCAGCGTCTTGCGCAAAGCGCAGCAGGACGGCCTGTTTGGCGCCGATGCTATTACCAGTGTTCAGGCATTTGCATGGATGCGCCATGCTGAGTTGTTGATCCTCTCGGCTGATGACTGGGTGTCCTTTCGCCACGACCTCATAGCAGATTATTTCGCTGCTTTGGCGCTGGCGAAGGACTGGGAGAGGTATGTTGGTGTGCTCAGGCGAACGTACGTCACTGACGACGCGTGGCTTTTGCGAGTGAGCAGATCCGAGCTGAACGCATGGCGTCGCTCAAGCGTGTTTGCGGCGAGCTGTCCTGGCTGCGCAGTGTCTCTTTGTCTTGGCGAGGCGTCTCAAGGTTTGGTCATCGATGCTGCGCGAGATGCTGCTGAGCGTGGAAATGAGCTCGCCATGCTTGAGGCCATTTCGGTCATGCGTACGATTGGCAATGAGGATAGCCTCGACTGGCTCCGTGAATGTGCCGTTGGAATCGACCGCAAGCAACTAATGGATAGTCGAGTAGGGTTTAATCTACTGCGAGCACTTGCCTACCTGGGCGATGAGTCTGTGCTTGGTTGGCTCCTTGAGGATAGCTCGCATGGCGCCCTGCAGATTTGGCAATATGCGAACCCAGAACGCGCCCTGGCCCTTTCGCGGGAGTATCTTGCGAGAAATGGAGAATGCGAGTTTGCGCGCATGAATCTATGCCTGGACACGCTCGTGCAGTATGGGGACAGTCGGGATGTGCTTCTCCTGTCGAAGATCATCCAGGGCTTGCCAAATCCCTACCTGGTTGTTCACGCGTTCCGGGCTCTTTTTGGCATAGAGCCGACGCTTGCTCTAGGGTGTCTTAGGCCGCGGTACATGGAGAGTCCTGACGACTTGGGCATATATCTTAGGGCGATTGCTGAGACCGGAACTCCGCTCGATTCCAGGATGCTCATTCAGTTTGTTTTCTTCGGATTTCACGATGTGAAGCCCGGCAAGAAAACGGATGCCGAGTATCACATCGATATCAAAACGCGCGAGCCGGCAGCAAAGTTCCTCGAGTTGTGCCAAATCGATAGTGCGGATGTGGATTTGCTTCTTGCTGGATATGAGTTGCATCCGAGGAGTCGGCACTTCGTCTGGTCTATTGCGCAAGCGCATCAGTTGGCTGCGTTCGATAGGCTTGCTATTCAAGCCGTACTATCAGGCGGAGCGGCCGAACTCGGCTCAGTCGTAGAGTTCGCACGAGTGCGTAGCTGGGGTCCGGCGATTCGCAACGAGTTTGATAGAGGGCTGCTCCATCGAGTCGAAACGGATTCGACTCTGATGAGGATGACGTTCAGTTGCTACAGGGTGCTTCGTTACTTGGCGGAGCATGGAAATGGAGCCCTTGCGGCCTCAGTGGTAACGGACCGGGTGGCGCAACTTGGGGCCGCGTACGAGAAAATTAGTGTCAATGAATCTGTGTCGCTGCCATGGGGGGATCCTGAGTCGGACTTCCATCTGAAGATAGTGTCTGATGTTTCTGTTGAGTGGGAGTTTGCTGCGTTGCTGCCAATCGCGTCGGCGGTGGCTGACTTGTTGCCGGAGGACACGATTCGGATTTGGTTGAGGGTCGATACATCGCGGTTTAGTGGGGGCGAACAGCAGCTTCAGTCGATCTATGGTCGGCTGAGGGGGGATGAACTTGATGAGAAGCTTTGTTCGTTCGAGAATGAAGTGTCCGCCGCTCACTTCTTGTTGGTTCTCGTAGAGTTGGGTATTACGCGTCGCCGCGTCGATGCATTCTCAAGGCTGCTTGTTTTTGGAATGTGGGACTTGAGAGTGTGCTTTGCTCTTCTGAAGGTGCTGCCAATTCTGTGGCGCAACGATGCCGATGAGGTTGCTCGAATTGTGGTTGATGTGGTTGCGAGATCGCCGATCAGTCAATTTCAGCTTCATGCGGAGTTTGTCGATGAAGTGCTTGGGAGAATGACAAGGAGGATAGCAGAGCGCGTTGTGGGGCCTGCGCTGGTTGCTGCCCGCGACCCGCTGTCGAGGGAGATTCTTCAGTTGTGGTACGACAAGGGAATGCGACTCCGCAGCGTGGATTAGGGTGGCGAAGAATGTGCTTGAGTCCTGGGCATCTGACACCGAACCGGTGGCGAGGCGGTTGGATGAGCGCGGGCCCGAGCGGGCGCTTCATTAGTCGAGTCGGATGTGTGAGATGGGTTTGTTGGATTTGGGTAACCGTCCGGGTTTGGCTGTCGTGAGGACAAACGAGCCCCACCCCGGACCAGGGTCAGTGGACGGGTAACGCTCGTGGAAGGCCAACCGGTCCGCAGCGTGCGTCAGGAGGTGTTCGCGGCGAGGCGACGACTCCAGGGGCCTGGTAGGAGCTCATCCAGGCGGCTTGCCGGGTGGTACTGCACGCGAAGCAAGACGTCGGAGAGGTACTCACGCGGATTGACGCCGTTCGCCGAGCAGGTAGCCACGAGCGAGTAGAGCCCCGCGAGGTTGCGGCCCGCGCGGTCATGCCCGACAAACAGAAAGTTCTTCCGCCCGAGAGCCGCGACGCGCAGGGCTCGCTCCGAGGCGTTGTTGTCCAAGGGGAGCCGCACGTCCTCGACAAAGCGGGTGAGCGCGTCCCATTGGCCGAGCGCATACGAGATGGCCGTGCCCAGCGGGCCGCGAGGTGGGTGTAGAGGCTTGTTCCCCTCGAGCCAGGAGCGGATTGCGGCCAACGCCTGGGAAGACTGCTCCTTGCGCATGGCCAGATGGGCGGCCGTCCCAGCCAGTCCCGCCTCTTTCACGGCGGCCTCCACCCGGTAGAGCTGGAGGATGAGCTTCAGCATCTCTTGCGCGGCAGGATGAGGGCGCGCCTCGAAGAAGCGGCGGCGCACGTGGGCCCAGCACCCGACGCGCGTGCGGCCTTCTGGCGTCGTCACCCGGTTGTAGCCGGTGTAGGCATCCACGACGAGAGAGCCACGACTGCTCCCGAGGACCTCCATGGGGGTGGTGCCAGCACGGGTGGGGCTGAAGCAGTAGGCGATGAGCGAGTCGTGCGAGGCCTCCTCCTCGGAGAGGAACGTCCACAGGTAGCCCGTCCTTGCCTTCTGCGGGGCCAGCACCTTCAAGGGCGTTTCGTCCGCCTGCACCACCTGCTGCGCGGCCACCTGCTTGAGCAGACAGTCGGAGACTGGAGCGAGCTCCGCGGCGGCGCGGTGGAAGAGGTCCGTCATGGTGCTGCGAGCCACCGGGAGGCCCTCTCGCGCCAGTGCCTTCTCCAGCCGATGCAGGGGCAGGGAGTCAGCGCACTTCGAGGTGACGAGGTGGGCGATGAAGCCGGAGCCGTAGCCCGTCTTCTCGGCGACGCGGGGTGGCCCCAGGGCCGTCACGACACTCTCGCCGCACGCGCAGACGAGGGTTTCCCGCACGTGCACCTGCTTCTCGAAGCGGCCTGGGATGTACTCATACAGGACGCTCGGCCGACCCGGCCCCAGCGGATGGAAGTCCGTCCCGTTGCAGCGAGGGCAGCGCTGGTGCTCGCGAGGGACTGGGTGGAAGACAGTGCGCGAAGGCAGTTGCTTCTTCACGCCGGCGCGCTCGCGGCGCTTCATGAGTGCTGCCTCCGCCTGCTCCTTCTTGTCGCGAGGGGTCTCCCTGCGTAGCTCCTCCTCGGGTGGAGGCAGCTTCTCCGACTTCTTGCCGAAGACGGTGCGGGTGAGAGTCGCGACCTGCTGCTCGAGCGCGGCGAAGGCCGTCTCGGTGAGCACGCTGCAGTTCTGGTTGTACAAGCTGAGGCGAGAGGCCAGGCGAGCGAGCGCCCCTCCCGTGCTGCTGCCGGTAGAGGTAGTAGACTCCGCCGCGCCTTCAGCGCGGCGGGGAGGTCCCCCTGCAGGCGGCGCACCCGGCTTGCTGGAAGCCGCGCTCCCCTCTGGCGTCGTGGTGCGCTTCCCGGCGGGGACAGACGTGGCGTACCTGCGAGCAGTCCTGGCGGGGCTGGGTTGACGTGCTCCTGCTGCCGCGCGCAGTCCGCATCCATCTGGCGACTGAGCCGGTGGACATGCGCAAGTCCATCGACGGTCTCTTCGTCCATGTGCAACGCGTCCTGGTAGCTGACGCGTACTCCGGCCACCTCTTCGTCTTCGTCAGCAAACGGCGAGACAAGGTGAAGGTGCTGGCGTGGGACGGCGGAGGATTCCTGCTTCTGTACAAGCGGCTGGAGGCGGGCCGCTTTCGGATGCCTGACGTCGCGGACGACGCCACATCGGTGCAACTGGACTCCACCCAGCTGGCCATGTTGCTCGACGGTATCGACGTCTCGCGCGTACGTCGGCCCGCCCGCTGGCAGCCACCCGGGCAGCCAGCCGAGGCCCAGGGCACCTCGGCTCGGCGGTGAGTAATTGGGTGGCATGGCTCGTGAGCTGCCAATGGACCACCACTGCCCCTGGCGAGAGGAGGCCGAAGAGCTTCGTGAGCGGCTGACCGCGCTCGAGCAGCAGGTCGCGACTCTCACCCGCACCGTCTTCGGCAAGAAGTCGGAGAAGCTGCCTCCACCCGAGGAGGAGCTACGCAGGGAGACCCCTCGCGACAAGAAGGAGCAGGCGGAGGCAGCACTCATGAAGCGCCGCGAGCGCGCCGGCGTGAAGAAGCAACTGCCTTCGCGCACTGTCTTCCACCCAGTCCCTCGCGAGCACCAGCGCTGCCCTCGCTGCAACGGGACGGACTTCCATCCGCTGGGGCCGGGTCGGCCGAGCGTCCTGTATGAGTACATCCCAGGCCGCTTCGAGAAGCAGGTGCACGTGCGGGAAACCCTCGTCTGCGCGTGCGGCGAGAGTGTCGTGACGGCCCTGGGGCCACCCCGCGTCGCCGAGAAGACGGGCTACGGCTCCGGCTTCATCGCCCACCTCGTCACCTCGAAGTGCGCTGACTCCCTGCCCCTGCATCGGCTGGAGAAGGCACTGGCGCGAGAGGGCCTCCCGGTGGCTCGCAGCACCATGACGGACCTCTTCCACCGCGCCGCCGCGGAGCTCGCTCCAGTCTCCGACTGTCTGCTCAAGCAGGTGGCCGCGCAGCAGGTGGTGCAGGCGGACGAAACGCCCTTGAAGGTGCTGGCCCCGCAGAAGGCAAGGACGGGCTACCTGTGGACGTTCCTCTCCGAGGAGGAGGCCTCGCACGACTCGCTCATCGCCTACTGCTTCAGCCCCACCCGTGCTGGCACCACCCCCATGGAGGTCCTCGGGAGCAGTCGTGGCTCTCTCGTCGTGGATGCCTACACCGGCTACAACCGGGTGACGACGCCAGAAGGCCGCACGCGCGTCGGGTGCTGGGCCCACGTGCGCCGCCGCTTCTTCGAGGCGCGCCCTCATCCTGCCGCGCAAGAGATGCTGAAGCTCATCCTCCAGCTCTACCGGGTGGAGGCCGCCGTGAAAGAGGCGGGACTGGCTGGGACGGCCGCCCATCTGGCCATGCGCAAGGAGCAGTCTTCCCAGGCGTTGGCCGCAATCCGCTCCTGGCTCGAGGGGAACAAGCCTCTACACCCACCTCGCGGCCCGCTGGGCACGGCCATCTCGTATGCGCTCGGCCAATGGGACGCGCTCACCCGCTTTGTCGAGGACGTGCGGCTCCCCTTGGACAACAACGCCTCGGAGCGAGCCCTGCGCGTCGCGGCTCTCGGGCGGAAGAACTTTCTGTTTGTCGGGCATGACCGCGCGGGCCGCAACCTCGCGGGGCTCTACTCGCTCGTGGCTACCTGCTCGGCGAACGGCGTCAATCCGCGTGAGTACCTCTCCGACGTCTTGCTTCGCGTGCAGTACCACCCGGCAAGCCGCCTGGATGAGCTCCTACCAGGCCCCTGGAGTCGTCGCCTCGCCGCGAACACCTCCTGACGCACGCTGCGGACCTGCTGCCCCTCCACGAGCGTTATCCGTCCACTGACCCTGGTCCGGGGCGGGGCTCGTTTGTCCTCACGACAGCCAAACCCGGACGGCTACTTTCCTTCGCAAGTGGGCGCGACGGTTGAGGGGTGCATTCGTCCAGCCCTGGGCTGGGTCAACGAACAGTACAGCGGAAAGACGAAGTAGGAACCCACTGGAGGCCAGCCCCGAAACCGACTTCGTCCGGGTGGCGAAGGACGGAGCGGGCTGATGGGGCAGGTACCTCTTGGGGTAGCAGTCAGGATACTTGCCGCATTCCAGGGGCGGAGGCCTTCGTGGCAAAGGCGAAAGCAATCCAATTTCGCCTCGGACCGGATAGGATCAAATCTTCAGCCCCGGATATGCGGATGCAAGCGCTGCTCGATGTTCGCTTGTCATGCCAGCCGCCTCAATCCCTTCAAGCCAGGCGAGTAGTTCGCCCCAGTTGTTGAGGTTGAATGTTTTCACGCTGTGTCGCGATTCCAACGCCACAGTTGGCCTGGTGACGAGCTCAGCCATGGGCTGATCCATGACAAACGCATCGACGTAGGGTGCATAGGTCGCGATGTGCTTTAGATCAAAGAAGAAGCCGCGCAGGCGCTTCAACGCCTTCTCGCGCTTCTTGTAGGCGCCCTCATTGACCATCATCTTCAATGTTGCAAGCATGTGTGCGTTGACCCACTGATACGGTGTCTCCTTGAAGTGGTCGGAGAGAAGAAACTCAAGGCACTTGCTGAGACGCTGGTCTGCAGGAATCTCCGGCGGAATGACTTGGAGCATGGATTGGACGATCTTTGAGATTATGGGTGCGTCAAGAATGGCCGCATAGTCGCGACGGGCAATGCGCTCCCGATACTGAAGATAGAAGTCCATGTATGACCGTCCCATGGCCACATACTCGGCCTTCAGGTCATCCTCGAAGGAGGTTTTTGATTCTCGCCATTTGCCAAGCAGGTCAACCAAGCCTTCAGCCGACTCGCGCTTGAGATCGCGGACGAGGTCGATATTCCCGAAGTACTTTCCGACATCAATGCGCAGGTAGCCGCCCCATCCATGAATGTCGTCGCTCAGCGCATCGCTTGGTTCTAACCGATACGGCGCGGGTTCCCCTGCCAGCCATGCTTGGAAAGCCTTGAGTAATTGTGTGTGCTCAACTTCGTATGCGGGCTCAAACTCTTCCCCCCTGGCTGTGGCCTTGATGAATTTGAGCAGTTCATCGCGCTTTTCCCATTGATTCGTCTCGTCCTCGTGAATGGATGAGTACGGAACAACAAGTAGCTGCAGGGAGGTTAGCTTGCGATACGGTCGGCCGCTCCAGGAAACGGTCATCGCCGGAGCGGAATGCACTCGAAAAGAAGAATTGGTCTAGATAAAGCACCTGCTTCTTGATTGCGGGCAGGGGCACACGTTCACGATGTCGGCAGCGTTTGCAGCCACGGTAGATGTGGGTCTTGTGCACGCTCACGTTGCCGAAACTGTCTTTTGTGCCGCACCCAGCGCAGTCCCCAAGCACATACGTCACAATCGCCATCTCAACTCTCCGGTGCCGAATAGGGCACTGTTGACATAAAGACCTGACCACTAGAGGGTTACTGCTTACCCGTACCTAGTCATTCTCCTCGTAGCCTCAGCGATTCTCTGAGGGAACGTCCCTCGACGAATAACCGAAAGAGCATAAGAAAAATGGGAGGCCGGTTGAAGGCGATGGCTGGGGTGGAGGGGCCGAGGAGGGCCACGGACGAGAGTTGCCCGAACTGTGAACTGTGGGCCGGGCCCATATCCGGAGCTGAGCCCCCCGTAGGGCACACTGCTGCCCAGGGGCCACCCTCCCATCAGGGCGCGGCAAAGCCTGCGCTGGGCCTGTGGGTTGTCTTGAGCGCCTCAACACCGCACGGCCTGGGGAGTCCTCGCGCCGGGGCTAGTCCTCTGACGTGGAGGAGACTAACGCGAGACCCCGGCGAGGTTCGGCTATGACCCACCAAGCTTCTCTCGGTCAGCGGACTAGGAGGCCGAATCCGAATGTGCTCACGAACGCGATTTGACGGTCGCGATTCAAAGTCGGCGCGGAACGTCTCATATCCCAGTGAGCGCAATGACGCTCTTTGCGAGTCCTTCAAAGGTCTTGTTAAAATCGTCCCTGCTCTTCTTCATGTTCTCGAGCACCTCGCCTCCCACCTGTAGCTCAAAGTCGGAGAGCGCAAACGGCGGCTTCTGGAGTGCTTGAGAACGTGCGATCAGTCCGTTGAAGTCTGCGATATTCGCCAGGTTGAACGGGGTATCGCCACACCCCGCGCTCTCGAACTGCTTCGCGGTAACCGACATTTGCTGAGCAGCAAGGGCGGGCACGAGGCTAGAACCCACGCGAGTTTTGACAACATCAATCCAATGCTGGAACGCCTTCGCCGGGCTTCCGTTTCTCGGTCGATACTTCTGCGAGATCATTCCAATGAAGGTGGGCCCGTTCGGAGGAAGGGGATAGGTAACTCCAGAGCGGAAACTCGTAGCACCTGCATTCCACTTCGGGAGCACTTTCGCTAGCGAGTCGACTGCGAGAAGGCAGAAATAATCGGGGCTAGTGGGCACAAAGAAAAAGTCTGAGCCAAGGAATACCGCTTGATTGAATGCTCCGATGCTTGGACTCATATCGACGAGGACGACATCCACGGCGTTCTCTTGCGCTGTCATCCGAAGAAGCGCGCCAACAGAGCCCGGCAAGTTGCGAAGGGCGGGGAGAGCTACGGGCGTGGTGAACGCCACCGCCATTTGCGCTTCGTAGTCCGCGAGGTCGATATGGCCGGCGAGAAGCTGCATACCGGGCTTCGTCGTGGCTACAACTCTCGCTGGCGCGAGTGCTTGCTGCGATGCGAAGACGGGGGCCAAACCAGCACAGAGGTTCGCGTCTGGGTTCTGAGTGTAGAAGACGTCGAAATCAGACTTCCCGTCGAACCCGAGGACCATTCCCGTCAGGTTGCACTGCGGGTCCCCATCGACCAGCAGGACTCGCTTTCCGAGCGAGGCAAGCGCCCAGCCAAGGTTGAACGTCGTGGTCGTCTTGCTGACGCCGCCCTTGTGATTGAACAAGCTGACGATCTTCGCCATTGTGCACTCCTTGCCAACCGCTAAACGTAGGCGATTATCGCGGCGGAGTGGTGAAGTTTCCGCAATCCTCCACTGACGACGCTGACGCCCCTCGCTTGAGGGTGAGGGTCTCGGCTCAAGCTGAGCCGTAACTAGTCCTCTGACCGAGAGAAGCTTGGTGGGTCATAGCCGAACCTCGCCCGGGGTCTCGCGTTAATCTCCTCCCGGTCAAAGGGCTAGTACTACCTGGTCAGATTGCGGGATGGCCCCTGACGCCTTGACCTGCGAGCCTGGCACCCGCTTCCCCAGAGTGGAGATCCCTCAGGACTGCGAAACGCGAGCCTCGGGCGTGCGAGGCCGGAGTCGCGGCGGACCCTGCTGGGAGCGATTGTTCCCGGGGCCGCGCGAGGATCGGTGGCGCTGCGGGAGTTGGGTCCGCCGGGGCCGCCGGGCAGGAGCGCGCAGGTCGGCCCGCCGCAGGGGCCCCGTAACCGCCTTGCGACTCCTCTTTGGAAGCCTGCAAGGCATGTAAGAGGCGAAACCCGAAAGCAGAGAGAGCGGCCGTCCTGGAAACCCAAGAGCGGAGAAATAAGACTTGCAGGAAATTGTGTTAACCGGTGCCCCAACGGTTAACAGCACCTGTTAACCGCTCTCGGTTGTTCTCTCCCCAAATTGGACGAGAGAGAGCCCCAGAAAGTCCAAGCCGCGGCCGAATGGATGGGCAATCGCGTTCTGCGTGGCAGAGCGCAGAGAGTGTCCTCTGAATCGTCGCAGAGCAAAATCCCTTGTAATTCAGGGGCTTAAGCTCGCGTGTCTGGTTCAATCCATCACGCGACTCGTGTTAACCGAAACGGCTCTGCCAGTTTGCAGGCGCTTTCAATCAGCTCCCCAAGAGAAAGTCTGCGCGAACTCGTTCTCGGCGTCTCTCTAGAGAGAGCGACGGGAAACATGAGAAACATCCTGGGGTTAGATGAAGTCAGGAAACTTCGGGGTCCGATTGGTGGGCCGCGAACCTCTGTAGACAGGCTTTGCTCCTGCTCCTTCTGAGTCAGGTCTTGCTGGTCTCATTGTGCGATGGCTCGTGATGCGATGTGGTGGCGAGCACCAAGCTACGTGCTTGAGTATGGGGACGCTGGGAGTTGAACCCAGCGGGCCCTGTCGGGCTCGGGCTCTACAGGCCCGCGCGTCTTCCCTAACGCTCTACGTCCCCTGAGGGAGCAGAAGCCCTGAAAGCCGAGAGGCCAGGTCCCCTGGATGGGAGCCCGGCCTCTGCGTGGCTTGGCTCGCCGGTGAAGGAGCGCGAGCTTTAGCAGGGTACGGGCGGAGGGCCGCCAAGCCGGTCAAAGCCCGCGGGGGACTTCGAGGCGAAGCTCACAAGGGAGCAGGAGGCGGCGTCGAGCTGGGTCCAGAGGCTGTTGCGATAGCTGCGCTTCATCGGGTTCGTCTGCACCGTCAACGTCGTCATGGTTGCCGCTCCTTTCTGCGAAGAGCTACGAAGATTGAGGTTCGTCCCTGACGCGATTTTCTTTCAAGGGCCTCGCCACGCTCTATCTGCTCGTATGAGGTGCCCCTTGCGCCTGAGGAGTTCTCGTCCTGCTCATTCGCCTTGGATTAGGCCTTCAGTCGAATGGTCGAATAGGGGGGCTCATTCGCAGAAGCCGTTACATTGATAGCGCCCCATGTAGCCACACCCAGGAAGGACCATGCACGATGCTGCCCTGCATTTGAGCTTCCCACAGAATGCGCTTCTAGGATTGCATTCACAGGTGCCTACCGGAGACCCTTGGGCATGCAGTGACTCCGGCGGACCAAGGGTGGCCACGATGAGACGAGCCTCTTCTGGACCGAAGGCCGCCTTTACGGCAGCCTCTAGTCGTAGAAGTTCGGGAGTGATGTCTGATGAGAATAGCTGGGGATTGATGGATGCGATGACAAGCTCGAGCACTTCGCGCTGCTTTGCGCCGACTGAAGGATGGCTCGCGATGTACTGGCGAACGTGCTCCCTCCAGAGGTCGGCCTTCTGCTTAGAGGGCAGTGCCTCCACGATGGCCCGGCGGTACGCCATTGGATAGCGACTCACCTCTTCCAGTGTGGTTGGTAGTCTGTCTTCATTTTCTTTGATCCATGCCTGGACCCTTGCATGTGCCTCAGCACAATCGTCGCCTGCGAGCACCCGCGTAGGGAATCCTAGCGCGAAGGTTCCGGCAAGTACGGCAATCGCAAGTGACGCCATTTTCATTCTTTTCAAGGACAAGTCTCCTGTTCCTGTGTGGGCTAGTTCACATCAGTTGGCATCCAACACCGCGGTGATGAGGTCGCGATCCTCGCGCTTCGAGCGCGGGCCGGTCCTGGAGCTCAAGACAGCTCAATGCGGCTCCACTTGGCATCGCGCAGCTCATGTCGGCGCATGGGCCTGCGCTGAACATCCAGGCTCCCTGCCAGCAACCTCGCTCGACAGGGAGTTGGCCGAACTGCTCATCCGGCCTATGGATTTGTTTCCTGGGGACGAGATCGGGGACAACCCTAGAAAGCTCCGAAGAGGCATCCCCCGCATGCGTACTTCGAGCAGCTGCGCCATTGTCCATTGGCTTGGTAGGAACCGTTGTCGCAGATGAGTACGACGCCAAGGCACATGGTCTTGGTTTGGAGGGCGGGACACGTTGGCATGTCGTTTCGACAGAGGGTCTTGTGGCCCGACCAGCAGTACCCGCCATCGCCTACCTTGCTCTGCGTGATTTCGGTCTCTCCCGGCAGGCATCCGCCGTCGCAGAATGGCGCGGTTCCTCGCCAGGTGTCTGCATGCGATGCACTCGCAGAGAGCAATCCGACTATGAATAGGGTCAAGCTCAGTCCATGATTGTTTCGGCGCACTATGGTTCTCCGTTTCACATAGGGGTAGACGGCGGGATCAAAGAGTCGGGTTGAGAGTGGGCTGTGTTTTTTTGTGGGGCAGTTGGGAGATTGGTGCTTGTGCCTCTCTTCTTGAAGGACAGGCGCGTCTCGAAGCCACCAACACGCGCCATGCGCTCGATGCCACTCGCGTCGTTGCTGAATCCAGCGAGCGACGGTTCGCCATATGGCGAACCTCGTCGACAAAATTCAGGCCGAGTTGAAGCGAAGTCCCGTTGTCACGCATCGCCTCACTGTCATGAACTCAGGGGGTAACAGAGGCGACCCTATTCCACCTCAGTCGGTGACAGCCTTGTAGATACCGTAGCCCACACAAATGACGCTTGCGATCCGCACCGCCGCGATGATGGCGAGTGCAACCGGAACAAGGTTCATGTTTGCATTCGCAGAGGCGTCGAGCGCCTGGCGAAGCTCGCGAGCAATCTCCGCCGCGGCATCCTCCAGATTCGCCTTCGTGGGCTCCGCCTTCGAAGGCGGCACCGGAATGCCAGCCCCCAGTGCGTATCCCAGCAGCAGCGTCGCCATGGAGAGGGCCTCCGTTTGGGCGTCCTCCCAGTCCTTGGAGCCGGGCTCGCGGAGCCTGGGGGAAAGGCGCTCGAAGCGCTGAGCCAGATCGCCAAGGAATCCGAGCGGTGCCTGAAGTTGCCCACCATCAGTTGGCACAACCCCCTTCGGCCCGACCACCAAACCCATTCCGGGCATCCAGGTTAGCGGGGGCAGACCGACGGGCCAGCAGCCAATGGGCGGAGGATAGGGGATGGGAGGGAAGTCGATGAACGGCGGAAACCGAGGGGGAAATGGAAGAAACGAGTACATGCAGACATCTCCGTTGGACGACGAGGAGCACTTTGTTTCGTCGCACCACAGAGCAACCGACGTGCCACTGGGATTGGCGTGCCGTCCTTCAGTGAGGACATCCCCAGGAGTCCCTCCCTTGTGAGCAGGAACTGCACAGGAGAGCAAAGGTTGCTCTGCCAGAAGCCCTCCGCGAAGCAGGAAGGCCGTGCGTGGCGACCATGATTGCTTCAGAAGGAGGCCGAAAACGCCAGAGGCACCCTCGACTGCACCACGGAACCGGTCCACGGAGTGGTTCAGGGCAAGGCTGGGCGGAACGTCCCTCGCTCAGGGAGCGGCTTGTCGCGGCATCAACTGCCGCAACCGCTCGCGTGCCGTCATCACCTCGGGCAGGGTGAGATCCGCTTGACCCCAGTACCCGAGGAAGGCCTCGTACTCGCGCCGCGAAGACTCCTGTTGGCCCATCGCTCGCAATAGCTCCGCACGATGAAAGCGAACCAGGACTGAGTGCACCGGAGAAGGGCTCGAATGCGGGTCCAAGGAGAACAGCCGGATGGGCTGTACCCTCGAGAACGTGGTCATCGCGAGCTCGGGAACGCCAGCCCGAGCCGCGCATTGCCCGAATCGCAGGAGGGAGACGGTGAAGTCTTCGTTGGGTGCCGAGCCCTCGCGGATGACTGCCTGACATGGCACACGCGAGTCCTCCGCCAGGGCCCGGAGAATGTGTTTGCGAGCGGTCTCTCGGACAGGCCCAGGCGTAAGCTGCGCGAGCAGCGAGTCGAGGTCACAGCAACTCTCGGTGCTTGGCTGGGCCAGTATCGCTTCCGCTCGCAGCACCGCCGCGCTCCCCTGGTCATCGACCTGTGCGTACATATCCGCGAGTTCGTTGGAGAGCCGCGAGAACTCCACCTTGGAGCGAAGCCCCGCCACGTGCCTTCGGATCTCGAAGGCCTGAGGAACCTCCCCCGGAGGCAGGCCCTCTTTCAGTGCCATCACGAGGGCCTCCTCCGCGCTGGAGAACTGCCCTTCGAGAATGGCGAGCACTCCTCGACGCAGATGTCCTTGCGCGCGCTCGGTGGGGGATTCGCTCTCCATCATACGCAGTGCCACCCAACGAGCGTCCCTGAGCTGACCAGCGCTGATGAGAACGTCACACAGTAGGGACCGGCGATGAGGTGTCTCGCCAAAGAAGAGGAGCAGGTCCCGCGCCAGGTGCACCGCCAGCTCGAGGTGACCCACCTCCGCCCTCCAGCTCACTTGCGCCGCAGTGGCTTGTTCGCTCGACGGAGCTCTCTCGAGCCAACGCTCGAGGACCTCCTGGACCTCCGCGTGACGACCCGTCTTCCGCAGTAAGGCCGCCACATCGGCGCCGAACTGAAGCTCGGGATTGGCCTCGTGGAGCCTGTGCATGACGGCCAGCGCCTCATCGAGGCGCTGAAGCCAGAGCAGCGAATCCGCGAGCAGCCACGACGCAAAGACATCGTCAGGGGCGCGTCGGACGAGCGACTCCAGTGTGGAGACGGCAAGTTCCCGCTCCCCAGCTTGAATCTGCATCAGCGCCCGCAGGATGTCCTGCCCTTCAGCGTCCCGCTGGCTGTCCACCACCCGCATGGCATGCGCGAGGGCCTGTTTGGCCTCCGGGGTCGTCATGCCCTCATGTGCGATGAGGAGGGCATGAGCATGAGCCCAGCCTGGGTCCGAACGAAGCAACTCCCCCAGGTCCCTGGCGAGCAGCTGCCGGTCGGAAACTACCGTCCGGAACTCGCGCTGCACAATGCTCAGATATGACTGAGCTGCATGGGCATTCGCAGCCCCAGCCTCAGGCGCGGCGGCGGACTTGCGTGGCGGCGACGCTCCGTTATCGGGGGCTCTCTCCAGGTGGGGCTGGATGTCACGCCGGACTAGGTCCCAGACTTCGACAACCGACCGTCCTTCTCTTGTGAACGAACCGGTGGGTAGGCCCCATCGTGGACGAAGCCCTGCCTGCAGTCGCACCCCGGTGGAGGTCCTCGTGAGCTCCACTTGGAGCAGGACATTTGCCTGTCCGGGATCCGTGACCACCTGTGTTCGTGCTGCCCCGAGGTCACGGATGGTGTCGCTCGCGAGCTGTGCTGTCGCCTTCTCCAGCCATGAGTCGTTGCGCGGAGTCTCTTCGGGTCCGCGTTCATCGACGAGGACCACGACGGAACGCGTCCCCCTGGGCAGATGACGCAGCTCGTGGAGGAGCCCCACCAGGACGAACACGCTCGCAGCGCCCCAAATGGCCCACGCCTTTCTCCAGGCGGGCCGCGCCTCTGCCTGTCCTTTCAGCGCCACCGCCAGCGCACTTGCTGACGGGAAACGTGACTTGGGCTCGGCATCCAGGCACCGGTGAAAGACCCATTCAAGGTCCGCCTTCACTCGGGCACGAGGCCGCTCGACGGATATCGGCGTGGCACCTGGCCGATGTCCCCTCGAGGCTTCGAATAGGACGACGCCAAGGGCATAGATGTCAGACGAGAAGGTCGCGGGTTCCCCTCGGAGCTGTTCCGGGGCCATGTAGGCGGGAGTCCCCGGCGCCTGCTCCTGGGTGATTGATGCCGAGTGCCCCTCTCCCCGAGCCACTCCGAAGTCCATCAGCACGGCGCGAAGGCCTTGTGCCCCTCGAACGAGCACCACGTTGCTGCTCTTCACGTCCCTGTGGACGATGCCCGCCCGGTGACACGCGGAGAGCCCCTCCGCCACCTCTGCACCGATGGAAGCAACGTCGACGAGAGGAAGGTGTCCCTCGCGAGCTAGTCGCGCCGCCAGGGTCTCGCCGTCGAGCAGCTCCATCGTGATGAAGAGGAGTGGTGAGTCACTAGAGCCCACCACATGCTGCCCTAGGTCGAATACGCGGCAGACGTTCGGATGGGCCACGCTCCTGGCCAACTCGACCTCTCGAACGAACCGAGTCATCCACTCCGGATCGGACGCACGGCCGCGCTGCAGCACCTTCATGGCAACGTGCGTCCCGGACAGGACGAGGTCTCGTGCTTCGTAGACTTCGCCAACGCCACCTGCCCCCAAGAATCGAACGATGCGGTACCGGTCGGCAACCAGCTCCCCCGTCGCGAAAACCCGTTGCGACGCGCCGTCCTCGCGGCGCGCGTCGTTCGTGGGCATGCGCCCTGCCTGACTCTTGGTGGAGGCCAGAGGGTCCTGAGCCATGTGTCCGTGTCCCTCAGGTGGTCGTCTTTCGGCGCCCTTCAGCTTCGAAACAAGCGTACGCCGAGGCATGCCAAGGAGCTCGGCGGCTCGAGTCTGGACTCCCCCAGTCGCAGCGAGTGCCTCGTCGATTCGACGGAACTCCAGCTCCTCAAGCTCCTCCTCAAGGATGCGAAAGCGCGGAGAGGCCCGTTCCGAGGGCCTCGAATGCTCCTGTCGCGGAGCAACCCAGCCCGGCAGGTGGGACGGCTCCAGCACGGAAGCATCCACGGCCAGCGCGGCGGCCACCTCCATGGCGCTCTTCAGCTCTCGGACGTTGCCGGGCCAGTCGAACGTTTCGAGTAGCCGCATCGCCGCGGGGGAGATGGGGATGTGCGAGCGGCCCTGCCGAGCCAGGGTCGAAGCGAGGAATGCCTGAGCCAGCACCGGGACATCTCTCGGACGGTCGCGAAGTGGCGGGAGGACGACCGTGGCGGCGCGGAGCCGATAGAAGAGGTCCTCGCGGAATCGCCCCTGCTTGACCTCCTGAGGTAGATCGCGATGGGTGGCTGCGACGAGCCTCACGTCGACGCGGCGCTCTTGGGTTCCACCGACACGCCGGATGCGGCGCTCTTCGAGAGCGCGCAGAAGCTTGGGCTGGGCTTGTGGAGAGAGCTCTCCAATCTCGTCGAGGAACAACGTGCCCCCAGCGGCCTGCTCGAAGAGCCCCTTCCGCTCGGACACTCCGGTGACAGCCCCCTTATCCACGCCAAACAGCTCGGACTCGACGAGGCTCTCCGGGATGGCTGCGCAGTTCACTGGAATGAAGGGTCCATTTCGTCTCTCCGACCAGTGGTGGACCGCGAAGGCCGCATTCTCCTTACCAGAGCCAGACTCGCCAAAGACGAGGACAGGGAGGTTCGTTGGAGCAACTCGCCTCAAGAGGTCATAGACCGCGCGGATGGAGGCGTCGCAGTAGAGCACCGTGCGGTCACCCAATCGTTCCTCGAAGGGGGCTGTACTCACGACCTCCCCGGGCGAGGACTTGTGAACAGCCCCCCGGGATTGATTGAGCAGCATCTCGGCATCACTGCCATCCTCGGGGCACGATGCGACCCCCGCGCGTGCGGATGGATCGTGCTCGCGAACCAGGTCGGCGAGCCCCTTCATTGTCATAAGCGCACTCGCCCGAGAGAGCTCCGGCAGCAGAACCCTGAGTTCGCGCTCTCCATCCCAGCCCAGGAGGTCCATGGGGCGCAGCCCTTGGATGATAGAGCGGAGATCCCTTGGCAGGCGCTCAGGAGTGGACAGCTCAATCATTCCTACACTGAAAACCCTTCCGTACTCGAGCGAACGAGCCACTTCCGCCGTCAACCTCTGGCGGAAATGCGTGAGCGACACCGGTCGGACGTCGCTGGCCGAGCGTGGGGGGGCGTGCAGGACGAGCAACGTTCCTGGTAGGGAAACCGCATCTCCCGGGAACAGTCGAGTCGTTCCTTGCACTGGAAGGTCATTCACTCGAGTGCCATTGTGGCTGCCAAGCTCGACCAGGGACACACCGTCCCCTTCAATGACCAGACTCGCGTGTCGGCGACTCACGCCCTCGTCACGAAGCTGGATGGCACAGTCAGGAGCCCTCCCGATGTCCAGCTGACCGGAAGCCGGCAACTGCACGACGAAGCAGGAGTGGTCTTCAATGACCATCACGTAGGCATTCGCGGGGGGCACGCTCCCCTCAGGCGACATGGTGCGAGTCTGCTCTTTAGAGGCGGCGGTCATCATCACCGAGCATGCCCCGGGCATGCCCGAAGGGGAAAGACGGCTTCGGTAATCCGTTTTCGCGACGCTTTTCGAGGCCCATCGTCAGCTATCGAACACTCCTCCATTCTCTTCCTTCACGCATGAGGTCTCCGATGTGCCTTACCCCTCGACCCGCGGAGGAAAGCGAAATCCGACGGCCGTTCGCTCACGCCATCGCGTTATTGAGGCAGGCAATCACTCCATGCCAAATCAGGATGTAATCGCACGCAGTCCGACCAGCGAAGCGCTCACTGACAAAATAAGACAAACGACGCAGCGCCGCAAAAGCCCTTGCTGGAGACGACCTTCAAGAAGCGTGGGGCATGGCGCCGTGAGAGTCCGGAGAAGCGCGGGATTGGAGGGCCGCGCGGAGGCGCTCGAGGTGCCGAAAACTAGCGGCAGGGATGCCTTGGGCCACGCTGGGCTGTAGCAGTGGACCAGATGAGCGACCTGGGGGAAGGCCAGGCCGCCGGCTAAATGGAGTCGCTACCTCTCCGCGACAGGCCGAAACAGGAGGCGCCCGTGTCACGAAACCGTCCACCCAGAGACCCGGGTGCACGAGCTTCGAGAGCGAGATTGCCGCTATGGCGGGGAGAAATTCTGGCTCTGTCGAAGGTGCGACAGGGGGTAGGGGGCAGGGGAGCCGCGAAGTGCGTTGCCCCCTAGCGCTGAGTGCCCAGTGGCGTGACGCGAGCCGCTCCGACGCGCGCGAGTGCGGGGCATGGCGTCCTGTTCTCCTACCGCCGTCCTGCGGGAGGACTGAGCACGCCCTGGATGAGCTGAACGGCCGCTCGGAGGTCCACGGAAACACTCCAGAATGCACTGGTCCGCCACCTTCGCGCGGTGGGCAGGTCCTCTTCGGGCCCGTCGAAAACCGAGCCCTCTGTGAGGCCTGACTGCGGGTCAATGACCGTGACTCGCCCCACATGGACTCCGCCAGTAATGAGGACTCCGTCGAAGAGGTCCAGGCTGATGCCTGCAAGTGCATTGTCCAATGGGTCGTTTACTACGAGGCCCACGCTGGGGTTGAAGTGCCGGAAGAGGGAGAGCGCCTCAAGGCTTCGGCCTCGCTCGAACAAATCCGAGAGCAGCGCCGGCTCCTTTTCCATGTCGCGACGCCCCCAGATGAAGGGCGTCAGAAGCACGGCGTAGAGAAGTCGATGCGAGCCCACCTCGCCGCGGCTAATGAGCGTTCCTCCTGGGGTGGACACGGTCCCAAACATCGGGTCGTTGAGGCCCGTCCATACCGCGCCGAAGGAGAGCATGCCGCGGTAAAGGGGGTGAACGTTGAACTCGATGAGTCCTAGCCGGGTGAATTCTCCATTGGTCTCGCGCCGCGCGATTTCAATCTGCCCCACTCCCGGGTCGAAATCCTGCACTGTCGCCGTGAAGACAACACAATCCGTGACGGATTGCGGCCGCACCTGTTGCCCGCCCAGGAGGCGGAACGCCGTGACGTCCCGAATCGGGGAGATGCGACGGACGGCGAGACTCGAGAAGTTTTCTCGAGTGGTTACGACATTGACGCGGACGGTATCGTTCTCATCTACCTGGGACAGATCGCCAGAGAGGACGGTTCCGTTCTCGGTGCTGACGATTTCCGCGCGGTTCGCCTCGGCCGAATAATCCGCGGCATCTGCCGCTGCCCGTGCCTCGCAAGGAAGGGGGCGATTCCCGCCTCCTCTGTTCTCTCCCCTGTCCTCCGCCGTATCGGCTACGGTGACATCGAAGCTCACAAGCGTCGAGCCCAGTTTCTCTCCCGGAAGGGTATTGATGACGTCCACTTTCGCGGACGCGCCTGGGATCCGCAAATCGGCCGTTAGACGTGTGCTGGTCGGCGAGCCATTCACCGCCCATCCGAGTGCCTGGCGCACCGTAGTGCAATCCGACTGGGCGATGGCGGAGTCACATTCTGCCGTGATGGTATTTCCTGCCCCAGTGCCTAGGGTTACGGAGTTTGCTCCTCCCAATGTTTGGAGCTCCACCTTGAAGGTCGCGGCACCCACCGTGACCTCATTGGGTATGCTCTCCGGCGACGACACTCGCGAAATCATGACAGCCTTGGCCGCTGGTGGAGTTGCGGCCGCAAGAACGAGCAATGCAGTCATTGGAAGCAACACGCTTCACCTCTTGGCAATAGTGCAACCGAGTTTGTAGAGGACCCTCATGGCAGGTGTGCCAAGTGCGAGGTCAACTCCGTCCACAGTCACCCGTCCGACGAGGAAGCCGACAACGAGGCCCTTCCAGTCGAGGATGCCGGCACCGGAATCACCCGGCTGCGTCTCCATGCTCACGGTAAAGCAACCGGTCAATCCCTCTTTTGGAAAGTCTAGGATCAGGTTCTGAATATACCCAGTGGCGAGCGTCGTCATCGCTCCGCGCATTTGGACGAAAGTGCCCAGGTCTGACGGATAGAGTAGGTATCGCGCTCCTCGGGCTTCAGCCGAAGGCAGTACAGCTTGAGGTGCGTCGACTGATACCTTCGCCGCATCAATGTCCGTCATTGTCCCCCGGAGCAGTTGCCCAATGCGAGCCGATGCCCTGTCCACCATTGGGCTAGGGGAGTAGAAGATAGGGGCCTCGGAGTCACCCTCCGAGAATTCGGTCAAGCCGGTGACGTGCATCGCCGTGATTGCCACCAACTTCTGCCTGTCACGCGCGAACGCCCCGAGTGTTGCTAGGCCGTCTGCTGGCCCCACACTGCTACCCGGGCGCAACTGCCTTCGGACGGCACCTACTTCCCGTACATCCACAGCCAGCTTCCGGCCTCCGTACTCAACGTACTTGCGCACTGGCTCGATGCTTTGGCGAGCGAGCTCCCGAGAAGAGAGCTTCCGAGGAACGAGAACTAGGGCGGCGGGGCGGCCTGTGTCCTTGTTCCTTGTGACCTTCGTCCCGAGTCCGAGAGCCAATATGTTCGTGGGCGAGAGTTCCGGCCGGCGCTTGTGGAGAATGCGGTGCATCCACGCAGAGCCCTGCTCAAAAACGACTGCGTTGTCGGAGGGACGGCTCAACCGGGCCAAATCGTCAAGGTCCTCGGCTACGCGCTGCCGCGCGCGTGCAAGCGAGCGGACGATCTGCTCCAGCGTTCGCTTCCTCCGGCCGGCCATGGTGTCCCCCGCCAATGACGCCAGTTGAACACTACCAATTCAAAGACAAGCGATGCAACCGCGAACTCGACACGCCCCTCTTGTAGAGGCAACTGCCACCGGGTGTACTTGTACCCAGGTGCCTGTGAGCAGGTGCGGGGCTGCTTGGTGTAGTTGCCCTGTCAGCTCGGAAACGCTCTGTCCGTGGGCCATCGTCTCCTCCGGAGTCCGGCGCTTCTCATCCGCACTGAATCGTCGACGACGTCCTGCGCGAGCTGGCTGGATGATCTTTACTTCATGTGTCTTCGCGGCCATTCCTAGGCTGGTCCTATGCGTTAGCGAGCTGTCCGTTTGAAATGGGGGCTACGCCACTTGGCGCCGCTGAAATGTACTCGCTAGGTGGGGCAATCCGCCGCGCTGCGGCGGATTGAACCCATGAAAGTGTGATTGGGCAGGGAAATGCGTTGCCGTCCTACTCCAGGAGTGGCTGGAGTTCGATTGCCCATGTCCAACCTCTCCATGGCTATTTCGTCCGTCGCTATCGCCTGCTGCCGCGAGCACACCGACGCGCCAGTCGCAAGACTATGCGCCATGAGTCCCTCACGCATGTCCAGGTGCCCGTTGCGCTCAGCAGGCATTCGCTAGGTCGGTGAGGTGATGACTCCTGTTCGTCCAGTACTGCTTCTCGCATGTGCCGCACTCGCCGCTGGGGGTGTGCATCTGACGTCCTCCGTGGACACGGAGTTGCCCCAATCCCCGAGGGGGGCGCATCTGGCGCGGCCTCCTGAGGTGGAAGACGGTGCTGTTGTGCAGCGCGAGGCGGTTGCCGCGCGTGCGGAGGTGGCGGACGAGCCAGGCGCCCTCTTCGTGCGGGCATGCCAAGCTCTCGAGGAGGGGGCCATCGACAAGGCGGACGCAATCGCAGCTCGGCTTCGAGCCGCGGCCCCTGGGCGTCCAGAGGTTGCAATGCTGGTCACGCTCATTTCGCAGCGCCGCCAGAAGCCAGAGCGCAACTGGGTGGTTGCGTGTCGTAGCTCGGCGTAACAGGTCCTCCGGAGTTCGGCGAACCCGGTCTGGGTGAGTTCGGCCAAACCGGTCCGCGCCGGTTCGGCCAAACCGGTCCACTCGGGACTCTCGCCGACAGGCCACGCTGGCTTCCCTTGGAAAGGGAAGTGGCGTGAGTAACCGGAGAGTGGAGATGGACCGGCTGCAGGAATTGGTGCGGTTGCACCGCCTGGGCACCCCCGCGAGGCAGGTGGCCCGGGTGCTGCGCATGGGCGTGGACGTGGAGCGCAGCTACCGGCGCGTGCTGGAGGCGGCGGGGCTGCTGCGGGGTGACGAGCAGGTGCTGCCCGAGCTCGAGGTGCTCAAGGCCGCGGTGCTGGCCGCGCGACCCTCGGCCCCGCCAGTGCCCCAGCAGACGTCGCGCCTGGAGGCACACCGGGGGCAGGTGGAAGCGTGGGTGGCCAAGGGCCTGCAACCGCAGGCCATCTTCACCCGGCTGCAGATGGAGGCAGGGGTGCCGGCAGGCAGCCTCTCGGCGGTCAAACGCCTGGTGGGCAGCGTGCGTCGGGCCCAGGGCGTAAGTGAAGAGGACGTCGCAATCCCCGTGGAGACGGCCCCTGGCGAAGTGGCGCAGGTGGACTTCGGTGAAGTGGGCCGGCTGTACGATGCGGAGGCGGGGACGCTCCGACGCGCCTGGGTGTTCGTCATGGTGCTCGGCTACAGCCGCCACCTCTTCGCCACGCTGGTGTTCGACCAGCGCGTGGAGACGTGGCTGCGCTGTCACGAGGCCGCATTCGCGTACTTCGGTGGCGTGCCGCATTGCCTGGTGCCCGACAACCTCAAGGCGGCGGTGGTGCGCGCTGCCTTCGGAGTGGACGCAGAGCGGGCCCTGCAGCGCAGCTACCGCGCGCTGGCGCGCCACTACGGCTTCATCGTCGACCCGGCTCCGCCCCGGGCCCCTGAGAAGAAAGGCAAGGTGGAGGCGGGCGTGCGCTACGTGAAGGGCAACTTCTTCGCCGGGAGGGCCGGAGAGGACGCGCGCGAGTGTGAGGCCGCTCTGCAGCGCTGGCTACGCGACGTGGCGTCGGTGCGCGTGCACGGCACGACGGGGCGCCAGCCGCGCCTCCTCTTCCAACAGGCCGAGGTGGCGGCGCTGCGCGCGCTGCCGGCGGCCGCGTGGGTGCCCGAGGTGTGGCACGAGGCCCGCGTACACCGCGACGCCCACGTCATGTACGGCCGACGTCTGTACTCGGTGCCGTGGCGTCTCATCGGTCAGCGCGTCTGGCTGTGCGTCACGGCCCACGACGTGCGCGTGTACGCCCAGGACGAGCGCGTGGCCACCCACCCCCTCCGTGGCGAGGTCCACCGCAGCACCGTGGAGGCCCACCTGCCCGAGGCACGCGCGGCCCTGCGCCACCGCAGCCGCAGCCACTGGGAGACGCGGGCGGCCCGGCTGGGCCCTCACACCGAGGCTTACGTGCGCGCCGTCTTCGACGCGGATGATGTCCTCAGCCAGCTGCGCTGCGTGCAGGCCATGGTGGTGCACCTGGAAGGCTTCCCGCGCGAGCGAGCCGAGGCCGCGTGCCGCCGGGCGCTGCACTTCGGCAACCTGCGCTACCAAGGCCTCAAGGACATCCTGCGCCGCGGCCTGGACTTGCAGCCGTTGCCCCAGGACGGGCACCTGGCCATCGCCACGCCCGCCGCCACCGCTACGCTGCCGGCTCCCCGCTACGCGCGCGACGTGCGCACGCTGCTGCTGCGTTAGCGCTCCCCTCGCTTTCCCCGCAGTCCCCCGCTCAAGGAGTGCCCCCCGAATGAGTGCGTATGACGAACTCGTCCCCGTACTGAAGAAGCTGCGCCTGTCCGGGCTATTGCAGTCCCTCGAGGTGCGCTGCCGCGAGGCGGCCGACGCCAACCTGTCGCTGACGGAATTCCTCTACCGACTGCTGGCCGACGAGGTGGAGCGGCGCGACGGCAAGCAGTTGGACGTGCGCATGCGCCGCGCCGCCTTCGAGCGGCCCAGCACCCTGGAGGACTTCGACTTCTCCTTCAACACCTCCGTCCCGCGCACCAAGGTGCTGGAGCTGGGCACCTGCACCTTTGTCGAGCGGCACGAGAACGTGCTGGTGGTAGGCCCAGCGGGCGTCGGCAAGAGTCACCTCGCCCAGGCGCTGGGCCAGCGTGCCTGTCGTGCCGGCCACGCCGTCCTCTACGTGAGCGCCCACGACATGCTCACACAGTTGCGAGCCTCACGCGCCGACAACAGCTACGAGCGACGCCTCCTACGCTTCACTACTCCAACCCTGCTCATCATCGACGACCTTGGACTGCGACCACTCACGGGCGAGGAGGGCATCGACCTGTACGAGATTGTCCGCCGTCGCTACGAGCGCACGGCCACTTGCATCACCTCCAATCGCGCCATGGAGGAGTGGCCGCCTCTATTTGGTGACGCCCTGCTGGCCAGCGCCGCCATGGTCCGGCTGCTGCACCACGCCCATGTCCTCACCATCGAGGGCGACAGCTACCGCAACCCACCGCCCGCCAAGCGCACCCGCGCACCGCGCTCGGCTCAGGTCGAGACCATCGAACGCTGACACCCAGTGGAGCTCCTGTCGGACCGGTTTGGCCGAACTCGCTCGGACCACTCCACCGCGATTGCTGGGCGCTTCACGTCCGGACCTGATTGGCCGAACCGAACAGCGACCTGATTGGCCGAGCCTTGACACACAGGCGCTGCTGATGGAGGTGGCCCGCCGGGAAGCGGCCGAGGCCGCGTCGACACGGGGGCTCCCGGAGAGCACTCCTGAGGCAGCCCCCGCACGAGGCGCTCCGGCAGAGGCGCTGCGAGCCGCGCCGACCAAGGGGAGTGTCGCGAAGCGCAGTGGTGGCTCGGGCCAGTTCTCCCAGAGCGCAGAGATCTCCACGGCCGAGGCCGCGAAGGAGAAATATCGCCAAGCTGAGCTTGAGGCACCGGACGCACGCCTCCCGAAGGATGTGAAGTTGCTCCGGAAGTTGGCACCCAAGCTCAACGAGCCACCACCAGGCGTCGAAAAAGGTGCGGCGCGCTGGCGCGACTACGTGGCCTACCGCAAGAACCGGCTGAAGGAGATTCGAGATGGAGAGCCCGTCAAGGGGCCCCTGAAATGGGAGGGCTACGAGGAGATGCGCAACCTCCATGCCAGGGGCATGGAGTTCGAGAGGAAGATGGTTGCGATTCTGGAGGAGGATGCGGCGAAGCCGCGGGCCGAGCGGACATGGCTCAAGGACTTCGAGCAGCCGCGCATCGAGACGCACGTCGGTGTCGCGAAGGTGGACTTCCGCTATGCGGACGTGCTCGTCATCGAAGGGCAGCCTACCCCGGGGCAGCCCGTTCGGGTGGAGGCGTTCAGCTTCAAGAGTCGGGACCTCAGATTCTTGAAGAGTCAGGAGTTGGAGGTGCGGGTGAATACGGATGCGAGCAATGCGATGAAATACTACGGTGGGTCGCTGAGGATTCTGAGGGATCGCATGCGGCAGCAGGCGGACGTGCAGAGGGTGCGTCTTATCTATGATGGGCAAGAGCTTCTGCCCAAAGAGCTGAAGTTGTTTTCTGATGCGGCAAGGATAGCGGAGAAGAAGATCAAGGGCGTGGAGGTAGAGTATCAATGAAACTATTGACAGCGCATGACCTGAACAGGGCGGATAGCTTCAGCTTCACTTTCGAGGGAGTGCTCGACGCAGCCGAAGGATTAGAGGGTGCATGACGCCCTTTTGACTCCCTTGAGAAGCATGCCGAAGGCTGGATGCCTACAATTGTCAAGTCTAGGCGGAAGCGAAAGTATTCCCGAGATGCCGTGTGGCGTGCTCTGGAGGAACAGCGCGATGAGTATGGAGCCGTCATAGGGCTCTACCGACCTGACAATCCTGCGGTGTCGCTCTCCCTCAATTTTGTGCTTGCGCAGGAGGAGTCCTGTTTTCACTCCCGTCTTGATATGCAGCCGCTCCGCTTCTTCTCGGGGGTGGAGGCCTGTCGCATGTTTGTGAGCTTGGCCCGTGATTGGGCCACTCGGTATCCCGCTCCGTACGC